>JAVBVM010000010.1:0-8265 GCA_031554295.1 Desulfovibrionaceae bacterium
TTACCAGCACTATGAAGTGCGCCCCTTTGAATTAGGAGACATGCGCATCAATGTCATGCTGATCCGTTTGTTGGATCGTCCCTTAAGCCCGGCGGCCCAAACGGTATGGTCACACCTCGCGGCCTGGACGCCTCCGCCTTACCCTGATTAGCACGCAATAAAAAAGCGGCCCTTTTCCAGGGCCGCGTGTCTCTTAAGGCAAATACGGCGCTGTTACAGCGGCTTCCCGGCCAGCCAGTCGGCGCCGCGCTGATACAGGGCTTCAACTTCCGGGCCGATGAGTTGGGGCATGTCCATCTTGATCGGATAGCCCACGCCGACCTGCAGGTAGGCAAGGTGACGGTACCCTTCGGGGAAGCTCTTCAACTTGGCTTGATCCAGCTTGATGGTGGCCGAAGGATCGACCGGGTCCATGCGGTCCTTTTCGTATATGGGCTGGCGCAGGACAAAGCCCCAGCGGCCGTCCCGTTTTTCCAGAAAATCGTAAAAGCGGCCGATGCAGGTGACGTCTACCACTACGCCTTCGCATTCGCCACGCTGGGAAATGGACATCTTGGTTTGCGAAACGGCGCGGTTGCCGTTAATATCCACACTGATGCCGTTCAGGGTATGCACAATGCGCACACCGCGTTTCCAACCGTCAATGGTGGCCTGCAGAAACTCTTCCCAAGTGCCGTGCTTCCAGGTCGCCATCATTTTCCCGCCGGGGTGCCACACGGTTTTGAAGCGCTCCCAGTCGCCGGAATCGCGCCAGACCGCCCAATTTTCCACCAGCTTGCGGATCAGGAATTCTTCTTTCAGCAAATCGTCCATGCCAGCCTCCTACTTGTATCCGGTTTTGCCATTCTTTTCGTTCTATGCGATATATTCCACGTTATCTGTCATTTTATCGTTCCCCCGGGCGGTTCAAAAGAACTTTTTTCCTTTTCCGGCCCGGATCGAAACGATCTTGTAGCCATGCAACTGAGTGAAGAGCAATGGATCTGAAACGACTGCGTTATTACTGCGCCATTTACGAGGCGGGGAGCATCAGCCGAGCCGCGGAAACTCTGCACATGTCCCAGCCGCCCCTGGGGCAGCGCCTGCGCGAGCTTGAGGACGAGCTCGGCGTTACCCTCATTGTTCGTGACGGCAAGCACTGGCAGGTCACGGAAGCCGGGCGGATTCTCTATGAGCGCGCCCGCCAGCTCCTGGTCCAGTCCGAGAGCCTGGTGGACGAAGTCAGGCGCGTCGAGCGCGGCGTTGAAGGCACCGTGCTCATCGGCACCTCCACTACCTGCTTTTTACACGTGCAGCGCGCCCTTTCCGCTTTGCTCACCGGCAACCCCAACCTGCATTTCAAGCTCATGGTTGCGGAAAGCACCGCCCTTGAACTGCAAATCAAGCAGCGCGCTTTGGATTTGGCTGTGGTCCTGCTGCCGCTTGCCGATAATGCCTATGACGTTGATCTGCTGCCGGTCGGCGACTTCTCCGCCGTCTTCGGCAAAGGCATACCCGCCGCGTCCGGAGTCGGCCCCATCAGCGTGCGCGACCTGGCCGATCTCCCTCTGATCTGCCACCGTCGCTGGGACGGTCACGGCGTTACCGAATACCTCATTACCCAGTTTCAACAGGAAAAAATCCACCCCAATATTGTCCTCGAAAGCCCGGACGCCCGCAGCATGTTCTCCTTCATAGCCGCCGGTCTCTCCGCCGTCGCTTTGGTGCCGACCATGGAAATTCCCGAACTCTTCCATAATAACTTCCATATCCGTCCCCTCGATATCCCCCGCCTGCTCATCCAGCCCGCGGTGGTCCGCCTGAAAGGCCGCTACCTTACCGGTGCCGTTCGCCGCGTGCTGGAAGAACTGGTCAAGATTTAGACTGGGCCTCCGGCGGCCGGGGACGAGTGTGTTCCGGAAGTTTTATAAGCACGACAAGCTTACGTTGCGCGCTTATGCCGCCTGCCGCCGCATTCGTCAAACTTCATAAAATGATGAAATTTTCGGCACTGGGAAAATCTGTATTTTTCCAGTCATAGTTCTATGTTACGGTATTTTAAAAACATATGGAATTTGTTTTGATAAAAAGGCATGTATGTCCGAAAATGGCGAGTAATTTTGGAGTGGAAAAGTTATCGCCCCGAAAAGGGAGGCGAACTATGCAAACCACAGACAGCCGCGCCTGGTACGCCGCGTTTAAAGCAAAAGACGCCCGATTCGACGGCCGCTTTTTCGTAGGCGTTTCGTCTACCGGTATTTACTGCCGCCCTATATGTCCGGCAAAATTGCCAAAGGAAGAAAACTGCACATTTTATGAATCCGCCGCATCCGCCGAGCAGGCCGGGTATCGGCCATGTCTGATGTGCAGACCAGAGCTTGCGCCCGGCGCGGCTCCCGTTGACGCGACTTCCGCGCTGGCTCGCAAGGCGGCGAGACTGCTCGAGGAAAACTGCGGCAGCGGACAAAACATAGAGGAATACGTTCACCGGCTCGGCTGCTCGGACCGGCATTTTCGGAGGGCTTTCACGGCCGCGTTCAGGGTTTCGCCCGTCCAGTATCTCCAGACATGCAGGTTGTTGCTTGCTAAAAACCTGCTGACGGATACGGATCTTTCGGTGACGGATGTTGCTATGGCGGCCGGCTTCGGCAGCCTGCGGCGATTCAACGACCTGTTCAAGACGCGATACCGCCTGTCGCCCACTGTCTTGCGCAGGCAGGCTTCAAGCGCAAAAGGGAAGGATGGGGACGTCACCCTAGCCTTGGGCTACCGTCCGCCGTATCAATGGCGGCGCATGATTGGCTTTTTGGCTCAATGGGCCATTCCCGGCGTCGAAGCGGTCAACAATGACAGCTACACGCGGACCGTCCATTATATGAATGGAGAGCAAAAATGCGTTTACGGATGGGTGAGGGTGGGGCACCGCCCCCAAAAGAACGCGCTGACCGTCACTATCAATTCGGCGTTGTTGCCCGCTCTGCCTCATCTACTCGTCCGCGTCCGCAATTTGTTTGATCTGCATTGCTGTCCGGACGCGGTTTATGAAACCTTGTCCGTGATGAATGCCGTAAAGCCCGGCCTTTGCGAGCAGGGCACCAGGCTTCCCGGCTGTTTCGAGCCTTTTGAAATGGCCGTGCGGGCGGTGTTGAGCCAGCAAATAACGGCTGAAGCGGCCGGCACTCTGGCCGGGAGACTGGCGGAAACCTATGGAACGCCTGTTAAAGCGGGCCTGGAATGCCTGACCCATACCTTCCCTTCCGCCCACGACATCGCGGCTTTGGACGGTGACATCGCGGATCGCTTCGGCCCTCTTGGCGTCACGCGCGCGCGAGCAAAGACCATTCTGGCCTTGGCGCGAAAAATGGTGAACGGCGAGATTGATTTTACGCTTTGCGTTCAGCCAGAAGCGGAAATTGAAAAACTGCTGACTATTCCGGGCATCGGAGTCTGGACAGCCCAATACATCGCGATGCGGGCGATGGGCTGGCCTGATGCCTTCCCGCATACGGATCGCGGCGTCAAAAAAGCTCTCGCGCCGTTATCCGAGGATAAAATTCTGGAAATGGCGGAAGCTTGGCGCCCATGGCGCGGCTACGCGATGATCCATTTGTGGAATTCCTTATAAAAACAAGGAGATTGCCATGCTTTATTCAACCACCTGCGCGTCCCCTTTGGGAATGATCACGCTTGCCAGTGACGGCGAAAACCTTGTCGGCCTTTGGATGGCCGGACAAAAGTATTTTGCGGCGACGGCAGCCGACGCTTTTGAGGAAAAGCCCGATTTGCCGGTCTTTGCCAGGGTGAAAAAGTGGCTGGACGCGTATTTCGCCGGCAAGAAGCCGGCTATTTCCGAATTGCCCCTGGCGCCCGTCGGCGGCGAGTTCAGGAAAGCCGTTTGGGACATTTTATGTGAAATTCCCTATGGCCAATGCGCGACATACGGGGAAATCGCAAAAAAGATGGCTGCCCGGATGGGCAGAAAAAACATGTCCAGCCAGGCGGTTGGCGGAGCGGTGGGGCACAACCCCATTTCCATCATCATCCCATGCCACAGGGTTGTCGGCTCTAACGGCAGCTTGACGGGGTATGCCGGAGGCATTGGCAAGAAAGTGAAGCTGCTTGAACATGAAGGCGCGGACACCTCCCGGTTTTTCACGCCCAGCAAAGGTACGGCCCTGTGAGCAAGATCGCGCTTCCGCGCAAAACGGAAAAGTGAATATGGATCAGGAGTCGGAAACAGCTATGCGGAACACGCGTCATCTGAACTACGGGGAACAGGAAATCGCGCACCTCAAGGCGAAAGACTCCGCGTTGGCTGAAGTCATAGACAAGGTGGGGCCGGTGCGGCGGGAAGTTATTCCCGATATGTTCATGGCGCTGGTCAATTCGATTATTGGCCAGCAAATTTCCACAAAGGCCCATAGGACCGTATGGGAGCGGGCACAGCGGATGTTTTCACCGTTGACGCCGGAAAATATTGCTTCCATGCCCGCTGAAACGCTGCAAACGTGCGGCATATCCATGCGGAAGGCCCTGTACATTAAAGAAATCGCCGCCGCTGTCCTTGATGGAAGCCTTGACCTCGTCCAGCTGCGTTCAATGGATGATGACGCGGTGCGCAAGCGTCTGAGCGAAATAAAGGGCATCGGGGTGTGGACCGCGGAAATGTTGATGACTTTTTCCATGCAGCGCATGGATGTTTTGAGTTGGGGCGACCTGGCTATTCAGCGCGGTCTCAGGATGCTCTATCGGCATCGCAAAATTACTCCGGCCCTTTTCGAGAAATATAAAAAAAGATATTCCCCGTATTCAACGGTCGCCAGCCTGTATCTCTGGGCGCTCGCGGGCGGAGCCTGCGAAGGATATGTTGATCCCGCTTCGAAAACGGACGCGCAAAAGAAAGTCGCGGCCAAAGGGCGCACAAAGGAAACCGCCAGGCTGAAAGAAAAGCCGAGCGTATAAATCAAAAATAGCTTCGCCGCCGGAGGCGTTTTATTCCTCCGCGTTGATCCATTCCAGCTCTTCATGCAAAAAACCGCGCAGAAGAAAGGCGATACCCTTAAAAAAATCGGTTTTGGCGAGCTCAGTGACTTGCCGGCAATATTCCGGCACCCAACGCAGCAGGTGATTTTCAAGGAATTCTTTTTCCTGGGTAATGACTTCGCGATGGTTTACCGGGTCTTGGCGCGAGGCCATGGCGCGTTCGCGGCCGCAGAGTTCGGCCATGAAGGCGAGTTCAATGCCGAGGTAGTCCATGCGTTCGGTCATGCGTTCACTTATTTTTAGCCCGACTTTTTGGTAAAAGGTGACGATTTTCAGCAGGTGGTCGGTTTCCTTTTGCGGGGCAAGGTAAAGCGCCTCGTAGGGCGGCGGCGGAGCGCCGTGGGTGGGGCCGGCCCCACGGAACAGGCGGGTGCGGTCCACGGCCAGTTCTTTTTGCAGCTCTTCGCGGTCCGCGTGAGCGTAACGGTCGGCGCATTGCTGCAGCAGGCGGCTGCCTTCCGTGTAGTCAGGCGACGCGTCATCGGAAAGCTGATCAAAGGAAAGGGGGGCGGCGAACAGTTTGTCCACGAAATCGTGACCAGGCACGGCAATGGGGGACAGGAGCACTTCCGCCAGGAATTGGTAGATGGCGCGCCGTGTGCCGATAAGGGAAAGAATGCGCTCTTTTTGAATGCTCACGGGATCTCCGGAAGGAAAGGGAAGCCGCCGGCGAGCGGCCTCCCTTTTTGATGATTAGCGGATGTAGAAGACCGAAGGTTCGGTTCCGAATTCCGGCCCCAGGGGCCGCGGCCCCCGGTAACGCACCAGTTTGGATATTTCGCTGTCCGGGTCGTCCAGATCGCCGAAAATGCGGGCATCGGTCGGGCAGGTCTGGGAACAGATCGGCGGGTCGCCCACGGCCAGGCGGTCCATGCAGAAGGTGCACTTGGTGATTTTGCCGAAGTCGAAATCACCGTAGTTGACTTCTTCTTTAGCGGTGAAGCCCATTTCCGGGAAATAACCTTTGATTTTCGCGTCAAGGAACCAACGGGCCTGGTAAGGGCAGACCACCACGCACTGCTTGCAGCCGATGCACTTGCCCTTGATCACATGCACGATGCCGTTGTCCTCCTTGACCGAGGCGCCGGTGGGGCAGGAGGTGACGCACGGCGCGTTCTTGCAGTGCATGCAGAGCACGGGGGTGTATTCCATGCGGGCCCGGGGAAATTCCCCGGTTTCCTTGTGGATGACATGGGACCAGAAGACGCCCGGAGGTGTGCCGTTGGCCTGTTTGCAGGCCACGGCGCAGGCGTCGCAACCGATGCAGCGTTGCAGATTGATGACCATTCCGTATCGCATTGGCGAGCCCTCTTATAGTTTGATAATTTTGACCATGGGGGAAGATTCCAGCGAAACCGAGATCGGGTTCAGCGTTTCCGCCTTGTGCGAAATCAGGCTGTTGAAGTACACGCCTGGATCCTTCAGCGGGTACATGTACTTCGTGCGGCGGCCGAAGTTGCCGGGAATGCCGATGCACTGCGGGTGGATGAAGGGGGAGAGGTGTATCCGGCCTTCAGTCACGCCGCCCTGATTCGATTCAATGCGGATGCGGTCGCCTTCCTTCAGGCCATATTTTTCCGCCTGCTGCTTGGGGAAGTGGATGCGTTTCACTGTGGGGTTGGAATAGTCGATAATCTCGTTGATGTAGGAATTTTCATAGAGCGCGCCGGTATTGTTCGGCCCGTAGTGGACTTTCCAGTTCACCATCTTGAACGGGTATTCGGCCGTGGGCATCATGCCCGCGCCGTCCACGTACCAGACCGGCATGCCGGAATAGTGCGAATCCACATGTTCCATGTCCTGGCCGGGCACGGTCACGCCGGCCTGGGCCAACTGCTTCTTGAATTTTTCGCCGTTGGCCACCATGCGCTGGTAATAGACAGGCAGGCGGATGGTGTTTTCTGGCTTGTGCCAATAGTTGTAGCCCTGGCTGATCGGCACGCGGTAGGGGACGAAGGCGCATTTTTTGAATTTTTCGATGCCGTCCGGGCCGAAGTCGCTTTTGATCTTGGCTTCGATGAATTCACGGATGGTGATCTTCCGGTCCTTGGGCAGGAAGTACTCGGGCTTGAGGGCGGGCGGATAGTTCGGGCTGACCGGGGAGAGTGGGGCGGCCTTGTTCCCCATTTCGTTCATCTTGGCGGTGAGGCCCAGCCTGTCCACCAACTCGATCCAGATATTGTCGCCTTGCATGGTGTTGTACACGGACTTGATCACCGGCTCGCGCACCAGGGTGCCGTTCAGGCCGATGGTGAAATGGTTGATTTCCTTCTCGTTGCGGAACATGCGGTAGATGGCGTCGGCTTCCAGCAGAGCGTTGGAGGCGAACAGGATGTCAGCGAACTGGGTGGGCAGATCGTAATGATAGGCCAGGCACACGCCAAAGGGGATGGATGCCATGACCTTCTGCGTTTCCGGGTTGTTGCATGAGCTACCCAGGCCATCCGCGCCGTGCACGATGATCGCTTTCAGCTCATAGTTAACGCCGGCAATTTTCGGGTCGGCCATAGCCGGCCAGGCCGCGGGCTGGCAGTTGTGCCCCATGGGGTAGTATTCGTTCATGAATACATCTTTGGGGGGATACTTGAAATCGCGGCCGGCGGCTTGGTTTTCCATGGCCCCGCGCGCCAGCAGCACGCCGAAGTCGTCCGTGAACAGCTTATAGAAGGAGGCGTTGGACATGCCTTGAATGCCGCCAGGTACGTCCAGGTTGCCGAGCAGCAGGTTCACCGTGCCCAATGCCTTGGCCGCAGAAACGCCCAGCATGTGGCTGGCCATGCCCCGGCCCATGAAGATGCCGGCCGGCCGGTAGGGGAATGTGTAACCGTCAATGTCGATGGTGGAGCCGATACGGGCGTATTTCACCAGGTTGGCGGTGATTTCGCGCACTTTGGCGGCCGGGATGGTCGTGAACTGTTCCTGCCATTCCGGGGTATAGTCCTTGACAAAGTCCTTCTGGATCTGGAGGGAGGTTTTATATTTCCCGCCGTCCACTTCATATTCGCCGAGCAGGGCGTAGCTCAGTCCCTTGGAGGAATCGAAAGGCACGGCCTGTTTCAGGGTTTCGTCCCAAACCAGGGGCTTGCCGTCGACGTTGTATACGTAGTCGCCTTTGTGCACTTCGCGGCCCTTGATGGTAACGATCTTTTCGTCGATCAGATAGGGGGCGTTGCTGCGCACCTTCAGGAACCATTCATCGTACTTCTTCAGCTCGTGGAGCATGACGTGGATCATGGCCAGACC
>JAVBVM010000105.1:0-11716 GCA_031554295.1 Desulfovibrionaceae bacterium
CTACCAGAAAAAAGAAATTCTGCGCATGCAGCGCGAACTGGATAAGCTGAAGGCCACGCTCGGCGGCATCAAGGAAATGGATCGCCTGCCCCAGCTCGCCTTCATCATTGACCCGCAGCGGGAAAACATCGCCATCAAGGAATGCCGCAAGCTCGGCATCCCGATTGTGGCGGTGACCGACACCAACTGCGACCCCGACCTGGTGGACTACATCATCCCGGGCAATGACGACGCCATCCGCGCCATCAAACTGTTCGTCACGGCCATTGCCGACGCCTGCACCGAAGGCGAGGCCATGCGCAAGGAACAGAAGGGCGATAAAGGCTCCATAAAGGACGCCGAGGCGGAAATGCGCAAGGCCGACGCGGCCCCCGCTCCTGAAGCCGGGGATTCGATGCACAGCGCGGCCAACGAAGAAGAACCGGCGTAACCCGCCTAAGATAGTTTCTTACGGAGATATTTATGGAAATTACCGCTCAAAGCGTTAAAGAACTGCGCGAAAAAACCGGCGCGGGCATGATGGATTGCAAAAAGGCCCTGAGCGAATGCAACGGCGACTTGGAAAAGTCTGTTGACTGGCTGCGCCAGAAAGGCATCGCCAAGGCGGGCAAAAAGGCCGGTCGCGCCACTTCCGAAGGTTTTATCGGCAGCTACGTGCACTTTAACGGAAAAATCGCCTCCCTGGTCGAAGTAAAGTGCGAAACCGACTTTGTCGCGCGCAACGAAAAGTTCCAGGAATTCGCCAAGAACGTGGCCATGCAGATCAGCGTGACCTCCCCGGTGGCCGTGGAGGCGGAAAGCGTTGACCCGGCCCTGCTGGCGCGCGAACGTGAAGTTTACGCCCAGAAGGCGCGTGAAGAAGGCAAGCCCGAGAACATCATCGAAAAGATCGTCGATGGCGCCATCAAGAAATATTACAAGGAAGTGTGTCTGCTTGAGCAGCCCTATTTCCGCGACGACAAGCTCACCATCCGCGATTTGATGAACGAACTGATCGCCACTCTGGGCGAAAACGTCACCATCGGCCGCTTCACCCGCTTCCAACTGGGTCAGGAAGATTAGGCCGAATATCCGCCTTTCCCCGCAAGGGAAGGAAGTAAAACTTCCTTCCCTTGCTTTTTTTTACGCGCCGTGCTTGTGTGCACAGTAGCAGCATCCACGTCGCCGCCCGAGATCCCGAGGTCCCGCAATGTCCCACTCCCCCGCCAATCCGCGCCCGCCGCTCACCGCGCTGATCATGACCCTCAACGGCGAACGCCTGCTCGATCAATGCCTCTCTTCCCTGGCCTTCTGCGATCATATCCTCCTGATCGACTCCGGCAGCACCGACGCCACCAAAGAAATCGCGGCCAACCACCGGGCGGAGTTCGTTTTTAATCCCTGGCCAGGCCCCAAAGCCCAATTGGAATTCGGCTTGGCCCGCATCACTTCCGGCTGGGTGCTCATCCTCGACCAGGACGAAATCTGCTCGCCCCGCCTCACTGAATCAATCCGGGCCGCCCTGCTCGATCCCAGCGCCCCGCCCTGCCACTATGCGCCGCGCCGCTCCTGGTATTACAATCGCTTCCTCACGCATGGCGGCTGGTACCCCGACTACCTGCTGCGCCTCTTCAAAGCCGGCACGGCCGAACTCAGGCAGTCGGGCGCGCATGAATCCATCCATCCTCTGGCCCCGGCCGGCCATTTGAAGGGCGACATACTGCACTACCCCTATGAAAACTTCTCCAACCACCTGCAAAAAATAAACGCTTACGCCCAGGCCGGAGCGCGGGATCTGCAAAGCCGAAACCGGCGCGGCGGCGTCGCGGCCGGGCTAGGCCACGCAGTTTCCCGCTTCCTGAGAATCTACGTTCTCAAGCTCGGCTTGCTTGACGGCCGGGCCGGCTTCATCAATGCCGCGCACGCCGCCTTCTATACCTTCCTCAAGTACGTGCGCATCAACGAAGGGGACTGGGGAGCCCCCTACACCCTCCCCGATCAAGACAACACCGCAAGGAAATCGCAATGACCATTCGCACCCCCCTCGCCGCCGGCGAGCGCATTGAATCCCGTTGCCGCCGCTGCGACGACATTACCGGACACATTATCGTCGCCATGGTCGGCGGCGAAATCTACAAGGTGGAATGCCAGGCATGCCGCTCCGTGCACCGCTTCCACCCGCCCCACGGCGCCCCGGCCAAGTCCCGCTCCGCCAACGCCGCTTCACGTCCCTCCGCGGCACGCGCCCCAAGCGCTGCGGTCCAGGAGCGCCCGCGCGCCGGTTCCGTAAAAGCCCTGACTATCGAAAACACCTGGCGCGATGCCATCAACCGCCACATCGGCGCGGCCAAACCCTACGCCATGGACGGCTCTTTCGAAGCCGGCGATCTGATCAGTCATCCCACTTTTGGTCAGGGCATCGTCCAAAGCGTGGAAAAACCAAATAAAATCAACGTCCTCTTTCAGGACGGCCTGCGTTCGTTACGTTGCGCGTTGTAAAAAAGCTTCCAACGGGCGGATTCCCGAAA
Source organism: Desulfovibrionaceae bacterium (assembly GCA_031554295.1). Lineage (GTDB taxonomy): Bacteria > Desulfobacterota > Desulfovibrionia > Desulfovibrionales > Desulfovibrionaceae > JAVBVM01. The sequence continues at coordinate 2,508 of JAVBVM010000105.1, forward strand.
GAGACGGAGGAGCCGCAAAGGCCGCGTCCGCCCAGAGCGCAGATCCAACGCAAAGTATGCGAACGGATCGTGGAAACTGAGGGTTTTCCAAAGGAGTGTCGCCCTTTGGCCGCCGGAGTCATTCTTTTCCCTAGTTGCCAAGTAAGCGGAAAACGTTTATTTTCGAAAACTCAGGGCATAACGCCTTGGGTTGACGTGTACCTGTGGAGTTTTTGTGCGCGAATCCCGTTTTGGAGTGGCCCGAGAGGGTGCGCCGGCGATTGTGCTTGCGGCGTTTGTCACGCTGATTTTCGCGGTGCTGGGTTGGCCGGTGCCGGCGGTGATTATGCTGCTGGTAACGGCCTTTTGCGGACATTTTTTTCGAGATCCGGAACGGGTGACGCCGCATGCCCCGGATTGCGCGGTCAGCCCGGCGGATGGGAAGATCATCCGGGTGGAAGCGCGCATTGAGCCGTTTTCCGGCGAGCAGCATACCTGCATCAGCGTGTTCATGAACGTGTTCAACGTGCATGTGAACCGCGCGCCCGTGGCCGGAACGGTGACGGATGTGAAGTACCATGCCGGCGCGTTTTTTAACGCCGCGCTGGACAAGGCGTCAAAGGACAATGAGCGCTGCGCCTGTCTGCTGACCGGTAAAGACAAGGCGCAATGGACCATGGTGCAAATTGCCGGCCTCGTGGCCCGGCGCATCGTGTTTCGCGCGGAAATCGGGGACAAGCTGGAGCGGGGCGAACGCTTCGGGCTGATCCGCTTCGGATCAAGGGTTGATCTTTATCTGCCCGATGGATATTCTCCGGCTGTCTCTGTGGGCGACAAGGCAATCGCCGGCCAGACCATTCTGGCGCGAAAGGATGCGCGAAAGTAACTTATTGGTATGCAAGAAAAACTGCCCCCACGCCGGGGAGTATATTTGCTCCCCAATCTCTTTACGACAGCAAGCCTGTTTTCAGGCTTTCTGGCGATATTGTGGGCGGCGGCGGGCCGTTTTGAACATTGCGCCATGGCGATTCTGTTCAGCGCGGTGATGGACGCGCTGGACGGCCAGGTGGCGCGCCTGACCAGAACGGCCAGCGAGTTCGGCGTGCAATACGATTCGTTGTGCGACCTGGTGGCCTTCGGCATCGCGCCGGGCGCCATGCTGTACTACTGGCAGCTTAAGTCGTTCGGCCGCCTGGGCATAGGGGTGTCTTTTCTGTTCGCCGCCTGCGGCGCTCTGCGCTTGGCCCGTTTCAACACCACGGCCAGTACGGGCGCGAAAAAGAATTTCATCGGTATGCCCATACCGGCGGCCGCCTGCACGTTGGCCACGTTAGTGTTGTTCCAGCGCTATATCCCGGACGCGGTGCTTCCGTATTTTTCGTACATTTGCCTGGTCTTTTCCATCTGCCTTGCCTGCCTCATGGTCAGCCGCATACGCTACGCCGCGCTGAGGGAATACGGCATGATCAAGGCGCATCCCTTCCGCGCCATGGTCTCGCTTATTTTGCTCTTTGTCTGCATCATCGCCGAGCCGAGACTGCTTGGCTTCCTCCTGTGCATGGCCTATTTGATTTCCGGGCTGGTGCACACCTTCATCATTATTCCGCGCCGCAGCCGCCGAATTCTAAGCAGCCTAGTGTAGGGGCCGCCCCAGTTCCGTGGTGCGCTGTGGACAATGCTCTGCGCGCATACCCGGCCTCAGGGCGGCTTCTGGTGTACCAACGCCCAAGGCCGTTCTTTTATTATTGCCGTTAATCCATTATAAATCGTATGGGAGCATTCAATGAGCCGAACTATATTGACCTTTGACACCACACTGCGCGACGGCGAGCAGTCGCCCGGCGCCACTATGACCCAACGGGAAAAAGTGCGTATCGCCCGGCAGCTTGAGCATATGGGTGTGGATATAGTGGAAGCGGGCTTTCCCGCTTCCAGCCAGGGTGATTTTGAGGCGGTGAGCGAAATTGCCGCCGCCGTGAAGGATATTCAGGTGGCGGGCTTGTGCCGCACGCTGACGGCGGACATCGACCGGGCCTGGGAAGCCCTGAAAAAGGCCGCTAACCCGCGCCTGCATCTGTTCCTGGCCACTTCGCCGCTGCACATGAAATACAAGCTGAACAAGAGCCCGGAGCAGGTGCTGGAAATGATCCAGTCCAGCGTCAGCTATGCGGCGAAATACACCTCCAACGTGGAGTTCTCGGCCGAGGACGCCTCGCGCTCGGATCTCGAGTTTCTGGCCAAGGCCATGGAAACCGCCATTGCGGCCGGCGCCACCACCGTCAACATTCCGGACACGGTGGGCTATGCCCTGCCCGACGAGTTCGGCGCGCGCATCCGCTACGTGATCGAGCACGCCAAAAACAGCCACAAGGCCGTGTTCAGCGTGCACTGCCATAACGACCTGGGCCTGGCCGTGGCCAATACCTTGGCGGCCATAGGCGCGGGCGCCGGACAGGTGGAGGCCACCATCAACGGCATTGGCGAGCGCGCCGGCAACACCGCGCTGGAGGAAGTGGTGATGGCCCTGAATACCCGCGCCGCTCACTTTGACGCCAAAACCAACGTGCGCACCGAGCAGATTTTCCCGACCTGCCGCCTGGTTTCCATGATCACCGGCCTGGCCATCGCCCTGAACAAACCCATTGTGGGCGCCAACGCCTTTGCCCATGAATCCGGCATTCATCAGGACGGCATGCTGAAGAACCGCGAGACCTACGAGATCATGACTCCTGAATCCATCGGCCGTACCCAAAGCGATCTGGTGCTGGGCAAACACTCGGGCCGCAACGCCATCCGCAACAAGTTGGTCGAACTCGGCTATCAGCTGACGGACGAGCAGATCAACACCGTGTTTGAGGCGGTGAAAAAGCTCGCGGACAAGAAACGGCAGATATTCGACGAGGATTTGAGCGCCCTGGTGCTGGAAGAGGTATTCCGCTTGCCGGATCATTTCCGCCTGGTGCATATGTCCGTACAGAGCGGCGACACGGGAACGCCGCCCCTGGCCGCCGCGGTCATGGATGTCGGCGGCACGGAAAAACGCCACGCCGGCTTCGGCGTCGGGCCGATTGACGCGGTGTTCAACGTCATCGCCCATATAACGGAGCGCAAACCGGAACTGGAGGCGTACACCGTGTCCGCCATCAGCGGCGGGACCGACGCGCTCGGCGAGGTCACCGTGCGCATCAAGGAAAACGGCCATAACGCCGTGGGCCGCAGTTCGGACCCGGATGTGGTAATGGCCAGCGCCAAGGCGTATGTCAACGCACTGAACCGCTTACTGAAAAAAGAAAAGGAAAAGGAGAATAAGTAAATGGCCGCACACACCCTCGCGCAGAAAATACTTCAGGCGCACACGGATACGGAAATCAAAGGCACGGGCCAGATTGTCCGCTGCCCGGTCTCCCTGACGCTGGCGAACGACATCACCGCCCCCCTCGCCGTGCAGGCATTCCGGGCCATGGGCGCCACGCGCGTTTTCGACAAGGATAAGGTGACTCTGGTCATGGACCATTTCACCCCGCAGAAGGATATCGACTCCGCCAACCAGGTCAAATACGTGCGTGAATTCGCCAGGGAAATGGGCGTCACGCACTACTATGAAGGCGGCGACTGCGGCGTGGAACACACCCTGCTGCCCGAACAGGGCTTGGTCGGGCCGTGGGACATCGTGGTGGGCGCGGACAGCCACACCTGTACCTATGGCGGCGTGGGTGCCTTCGCCTCGGGCTTCGGCTCGACCGATATCGCGGCGGCCATGGCCCTGGGCGAAACCTGGTTCAAGGTGCCGCCTTCAATCCGGGCCACCTTCAAGGGAACCATGCCCAAATACCTCAGCGGCAAGGATTTGATTCTGCTGACTATCGGCGCCATTGGCGTGGACGGCGCGTTGTACTGCTCGCTGGAATTCGACGGCCCGGTCATTGAGAATCTGTCCGTGGAAGGCCGTCTGACCATGGCCAATATGGCGGTGGAAGCGGGCGCCAAAACCGGCCTGTTCGCCGCCGACGAGAAAACCCTGGCCTATACCGCGGCGCGCGGCCGCAAGGATAAGCCCGTGGCCGCCGACCCGGGCGCGGAATACGAAAACTCGGTGTCCTTCGACGTCACCGGCCTGTCGCCGGTTGTGGCTTGCCCGCATTTGCCGAGCAACGTCAAGCCCGTGACGGAACTGAAAAACCTGCCCGTGGATCAGGTGATCGTCGGTTCCTGCACCAACGGCCGCATCGAGGATATGCGCGCGGCCGCCGAAATCCTCAAGGGCCGCAAAGTGGCCAAGGGCGTGCGCTGCATCGTCCTGCCCTCTACCCCCACTGTGTGGAAACAGGCCCTGGCCGAAGGGCTGATCCAGATCTTCATGGACTCGAACTGCATTGTCGGCCCGGCCACCTGCGGCCCGTGCCTTGGCGGTCACATGGGCATTCTGGGCGACGGGGAACGGGCTATCGCCACCACTAACCGCAATTTCAAGGGCCGAATGGGCAGCCTGAAGTCGGAAGTGTACTTGTCCAACCCCTGGGTGGCCGCGGCTTCGGCGGTGGCCGGCGAAATCATCTCACCGGCCGCGATCTAACGAATTTTCCAAAGGGAGCATACCATGTTGTATAAAGGCACGGCCCACAAAGTGGGCGACCATATCGATACTGACGCCATCATCCCCGCGCGCCATCTGAATTTGACCGATCCGGCGGCCCTGGGCGCGCTCTGCATGTCCGGCCTGGAGGAAGGCTGGATCAGCCGCGTCACGCCGGGCGACATCATCGTCGGCGGCCGTAACTTCGGCTGCGGCTCCTCGCGCGAGCATGCGCCTGTGGCCATTCTCGGCGCGGGCATCCGGGTGGTCATCGCGCACGGCTTCGCGCGCATTTTCTACCGCAACAGCTTCAATACCGGCCTGCTGCTTCTGGAAGTGGGCGACGACGTGGACAAGATCTCGGACCAGGACCAGTTGAGCGTGGACGCGGCCAAGGGCACCATCACCAACCTGACCAACGGCGCGGTGATCAAGGTTCAGCCCCTGCCGCCCTTTATGCAGGAGCTAATCGACAAGGGCGGTCTCGTTTCGTACGCCAAGGAACGCCTGAACGCCTGAACGCAAAGGAGCGCATCACGGGCAATGGCTGCGTCAAAGCGCACGTTTGCCTCGGTCAGGCACCATAAAAGTCGCTCCGCGTATGATTTGCGTAAGGCTCGGAGACTCACTCAACGCAAACAGGCCCTTCGGCGAAAGTGCGCTTTTCCTTGCCCTTGTCCGCGCTCCATTCTTTTGCGGCCGGGCCGGGAAGTGAATTTCACGATACTAAAAACGGTAGAAGGATTCTCATGAACATGCATATCTGCGTTCTGCCGGGCGATGGCATTGGCCCGGAAATTATCGGACAGGCTCTTAACGTGCTCAATGCCGTGGCGAAAAAGTTCGGCCACTCGGTGAAAATCACGGAAGCGCTGCTGGGCGGCGCGGCCATTGACGCCACAGGCAATCCGTTGCCCCAGGCGACCGTGGACGCCTGCCTGGCGGCCGACTCCGTGCTGCTGGGCGCGGTGGGCGGCACCAAGTGGGACGACCTGCCGGATACCCGGCCGGAAGCCGGCCTGCTCGGCATCCGCAAGGCCCTGGGCCTGTTCGCCAACCTGCGCCCGGCCGCGCTTTTCCCCGAACTGGCCGGAGCCTGCCTGCTGCGGGCGGACATCGTAGCGCAGGGGCTGGATCTGCTGGTCGTGCGCGAACTCACCGGCGGCGCCTATTTTGGCGAGCCCAAAGGGCAGGAGGTGCGGGGCGGCCAACGTGTGGCCTTTGACAATATGATTTACTCGGAAGAGGAAATCGTGCGCATTCTCCACGTGGGCTTCAAAGCCGCGCGCCTGCGCCGGAAAAAGCTGTGCTGCGTGGACAAGGCCAATGTGCTGGCTTCGTCCCGGCTCTGGCGGACAGTGGCGAAAGAGATCGCCCCGCAATACCCGGATGTGGAACTGAGCCATATGTACGCTGACAACGCGGCCATGCAGCTGGTGCGCGCCCCGGCCCAGTTTGACGTGATGGTCACGGAAAACCTTTTCGGCGATATTCTTTCGGATGAAGCGGCGGTAATTACCGGCTCCATCGGCATGTTGCCCTCCGCCTCCCTGGGAGAGGGCACGCGGGGGCTGTACGAGCCGATCCATGGTTCAGCCCCGGACATTGCCGGGCAGGACAAGGCCAACCCTCTGGCCACCATCCTTTCGGTCGCCATGCTCCTGCGCTATACATGGAAGCTTGAAGCCGAGGCCCAGGCCATTGAGAACGCCGTCCGCCAGGTGCTGGCGGAGGGATACCGCACGGGCGATATCATGGAATCCGGCAAAAGCCTTGTGGGCACCCGGCGGATGGGAGAACTGGTTTCGGCGCGAATATAGAGCGTGCTTATTTAAGCGATCCCGCGCTGCTGGATTCTATTTTCCAATCGCGGAAAATTGACCTTCCCGTTGGCAAACGCCATACGTTTTGCATGCATTGAATCAGTGGGCCTATATTCGGACTTTTGTCTGGATATAGGCCCTCTTTATACATCAATGAGTATAAATATTGCCTCACAGAATAAAAACATGCAACCGAAGGTAACACAGCCTTATAAAAATAGGTAGCTTTTCTAAAAAAAGATGATATTAATTATACAATTATTAAAGGAAAAAAGGCGGAGCTTCCGCTACTGTCGCGCCATGAAAAAATTGCCCGGCTTACCCAGCGCTTTCGGTAAGGCTCTGGCTCAGGAACGCTCAAGGCGAGGACTGACCCAGGAACAGTTGGCGGAACGTATCGATTCCGGCAACGTATACATTAGTCTTTTAGAAAGCGGTCGGCGGCAACCCTCGCTGAATACTCTGCTTTTGCTTGCCGAAGCGCTGGAAATATCGCCGGCCCGGCTGATTGAACGGACATCCGTTTTTTTGGAAAATCAAACCCTTTAATAAACTCACCCCGAAACCCTCCTCTCCGCCGTACGCGTTCCGCTTCCCGACACTGGCATGCGCATGGCGGAAACGGCGGGAGCACGGTGCACCCCGTGCTCCCATCCTTGATGAAAACCATGTCCTTTCAAGGAAGTCACTCCAATCCAGGTTCTTCTGAATTGAAATGCGGATCAATTCATTTTCAGGACGGCCTTGATTACCTTGCCGCTTTTCGTATCTGTAAAAGCCTGATTGATTTCATTGAAATCATATACTTTTATCAGTTTATCAAATGCGAATCTCCCTTGCCGGTAATACGCAAGCAATTGCGGGATAAAAACTTTTGATATTGACAAGCCTTCCACCAATCCGGCCAGCGTTTTGGCTTGGCCCATCAGTTCGGATTCAACATGGATCGTCAACTCCTGCGTCGCGCCGAGCACGACGCATATCCCCGCCGGGCGGACGCTTACAAGCGATACGCGTACCGAAGGGCCGACACCTGTGCAGTCCACGGCATAATGGGAACCGAGTCCGCCCGTAAGGCTTTTGACCGCCGCCGGAATGTCATCCGTCGTCCTGGCGTTTATTGTATGCGTAGCGCCGAGATCCATCGCCAAATCAAGGCGCTGCGTCATGATATCGCAGGCGATGATCTTGGAGCATCCAACGATCTTCGCCGCCATGACGCAGCTTAAACCCACCGCGCCGCAGCCGGTGACGAGTATCGAGGAATCCGCACCCGGGCGCAGGTAGTTGAACACAGCCCCCGCGCCGGTCTGGATGCCGCAACCCAACGGCCCGATCAGGGTCAGATCAATATCGTCCGGCGCGTGGATCAAGTTGTTTTGATGGACTACCGCGTATTCGGCGAACGCCGACTGCCCGAAAAATGATGAGATATACGCGCCGTCCTTATGCAGGCGCTTTGTATTGTCGAGTTGAACGCCGCCGAAATTGAGGCGATAGTTTTCGCGGCAGGCGTAAGGCTTGCCGGTCAGGCAGGCTTCACATTGACCGCAATAGGCGTACGACATGCCTACCCGGTCGCCGGGCTTGAAACCCGTAACGCCATCGCCTATCTCGCAGATAACGCCGCACCCCTCGTGTCCGAATACCGCCGGCAACGGCACGGGCGCCAACTGATTTCTCGCCACATCGTCCGTATGGCAGACCCCGCAGGCAACAACTTTGACCAAAACTTCGCCAAATTTCGGCGGATCAAGTTCCACTTCCGTTATCTGAAAATCCTGTCCTTTTTCGAAAACCACAGCGGCTTTGGTGTTCATGCCGCCACTCCCCTTTAGAGCATTTTGCGCTTGAATTTGTCGCTTAACGACGGGCAAAGCCCGCCTAGGACAAACTCGCGGGCGCTACTCATCGTTTATCTCGCCCCGCGCAACGGATTTTCTATACGCGACGATGCCCCAAATCCCAAGAACAACCATGACGCCTATAAGATAGCTGGCTACAAACGTTACCATACGCTGTTCCTCCTTACTGCTTCTGTCTGTTCGCGGTAATCTTATAGATGACGATCCAGATAAGGTTGAATATAAGCGTGATCACAAACGCCTGTATAATGCTTGTATATGCCCAATTCATAAATTCTCTCCTTATTTTCGCGAGAATTCTTCAGTCAAAACTCGTTATGCGACGGCTTCCCGATCCTTTATTTGCCGCAGAAGACCTTTCTGACCCGGCAGGATAAGATTCAGGACTATGCCCAATACAACCGTCACGACGAATACCGGGTAAAAACTGAGTTGGAATTCAGGCGGGCACCAATCAGGACGCGCGAACGTCCACCAGAAATTCATCGCGAACGACGCGATAAGGTTGATCCATGCCGCCTGGCGGCTAACCTTCCAAAGCATTCCGAACAGATAGCAGACAAAGATCGGAAGACTCAAAGAGAAGCACCAGAAAAACAGCTGAATGACCATTTCGACTTTAAGCGAGGGAATAGCCGCCATCAAGGTGACAACGAGGCAGACAACGCGGCTGGTCCAGACCTGCTGCTTCGGAGTGGCCGGCTTTTTCAGGCAGGGGCGGATCAAATCCTCGCAGACGACATGGGATATGGCGAGAACCATGCCGCCGCCTGTCGAAAGCAGCGCGCATAAAAGCGCGACCATCAGTACGCCGACCAACGCGGGAGGCATAAAGTGGAGCACGAGATTGGGAAGGGCGAGAAGCGGATTGGATCCCGCCACTTCCGGCATGGAAAACGCCACGACACCCAAGATGACGAACGGAATGCAGGCCATGGCGTTAATAAGCCCGCCGGGCACCGCGCCTTT
>JAVBVM010000015.1:0-3899 GCA_031554295.1 Desulfovibrionaceae bacterium
GGTATTTTTCGTACAGTTCCTTGGTGTGGTGCCCTTCCCAGGACGGAATATACTTGGACATGACCGGGCGTTCCGGATCGTTCTCGTCAAAGCGTTTCAGACTGGAGGACACGAACTCGATCTTGCCGGACTGGGTTTGCAGGCCGCTTTTCCAGATGCCCTTGTGGTCCGAGGGCAGGGGGGCGGCTTCCGGCGTGTCGCGCAGGCGGCCTTCATAGTACCAGCGCCAGGCCACCGGGTCGCGCTGATCTTCGTCCGGCGCGGGCACCACATAGTAGCCTTTTTTCAAAAATCGGCGCCAGGAGATGCGGTCCGCCGCGTCCGTAGCCATGAACAGGCGCTTGCACCAGTCAAGTTCGGTCGAGCCTTCGGTGAAATAGGCGCTCATGCCCAACTTGGCCAGGATCAGCCGATAAATCTCGAAGTCGGACTTGGATTCGCCCAGCGGCTCAATGCATTTGTGCTGCATGACGATGGTGCGGTGGTTGTTCTGCAGAAAGGAGTGTTGGACGTAGCCGCCGCAGTTGGCGGTTTCGCCGATGTCCCAGCGTTCGAAGTTGGTGCAGGCGGGCAGGATCACGTCCGCGAACCTGGCTTCGCCTTCAAACCAGATGGATTGGTTGACCACGAATTCCAGGCTGGGGTCCGCGTACATGCGCGCGTAGCGGTTGGTTTCGCACATGGTGCCCATGTGCGAGCCGCCGTACTTATAGTACATGCGGATGCGCGAGGCGCTGCCCGGCGCGGGAAAGGGCAGGGGGATGAACTGGCCTTCGATGGCGGCCGGGTCGGTCGGGTAGCCCAGGGCTTTGCCGGTTGTGACCGCTTCGGGAATCTGCAGGCGCGGCACGCCCTGGCGCACGGTGTTCATGGTCACCAGCTGCGGCATCTTCTGGTACATATTCACGGCAACGCCCGTGCCGGTCAGGTCGCCGGACATGACGCCTTCAGCGTAACCGGGGAAGAAGAAGCGCGTATCCAGAGGCGTGCCGGTTTGCATGGAGCCGATGTTCACGCCCGGTTTGCCGATGCCCTGCATGGCCGCCAGGTAGACCATGGAGCGCGCCCACTCGATGCCGGAGGCGCAACGGCAGGCGCCGCCAAAGCCGTTCAGGCCGCCGACCGCCAGATAGGTTTTGCTTTTGCCCCATTCGCGGGCCAGGGCGCGCACGTCGCGCGCCGGAATGCCGGCCTCGCCCTCCTGCCATTCGGGCGTCTTGGGGATGCCGTCTTCCTTGCCCAGCACATAGTCGCGCCATTCGTCAAAGCCGGTGGTGCGGTTTTCCACAAACCACTTGTCGTACAGCCCTTCGGTGATCCAGACATAGGCGATGGCCAGGGCGAGGGCGTTGCCGGTGGCCGGCCGCACTCCGAACCACTTGCCGCCGAGCAGGGCGGCCGTGTGGTTGTAAAAGGGATCGATGTGAACGAATTTGATGCCCAGTTCCTTGGCCCACAGGCGCCGGATGGTGCCCTCCATGGCGCCGTACACGCCGGCCGTGGCTTCCGGGTCGCTGGACCAGAAGACCATCATTTCGCAGTGCTTCAGGGCGTCTTCCACGCCGGAGTAGCCGTCGGTGGAGCCCAGGCGCATGGTGCTGCCCCAGTGGTGCGTCGCGCCCCAGAACCAGCCTTCCCAGGAGTCCGGGTTGTGATCCACCCAGGCCGTGCCGATGATGTTGCCGAAGCGGCGGCGGCTGGACAGCCAGTAACCCAGGTGCCCCCAGGTGTGGTGCGAGCCTGAGCCGTTCATGATCGCGCCCGGGCCGTAGGTACGTTTTACCCGGTCGATTTCATTGGCCACAATGGCGATGGCTTCGTCCCAGGAAATGCGTTCATAGCCGGATTTGCCGCGGTTTTGGGGATTGCGCTCGCCGTTCGGGTCAAAGTCCACCCGCTTCATGGGGTAGAGCAGGCGGTCCGGGGAATAGACGGTGGATTTGATGGCCGCCGTGAAAGGCGAGACCGTGGTCTTGCGCGGCGGGGTGAAGCTTTTGCCGCGCGCGTTGATGGTCCAGGACTCGGCGTCGTCATCTTCGAAGTTGATGTGCGTGACGCGGAGAATTTTGCCGTCTTTCACATAGACGAAGACCGGGCCGCCATTGGAGTTGCCGGTATAACGCATGGAGCCGTCCGGCATACGAACGCCGAACTTGTTGCCATGCGTGCCGACGTAGTCGAGCAGTTCGCCACAGATGCTCAGGAACTGGTCGACATACTCGTCCTTGCCGCTCATTTCAGATTGAAAGTTCTTCACCGAGTGGATCATATCCAGACGGCTGCGCCAGGGCACCATGATCTTCAGGGCGTCGCGCGGGCTCTGGAAGGACAGGCAGGCGTCGGCCGATTCGTTGATGCCCGAGCCGGAAGAGATCTTGCCGTTCTCGAACTTGTACCAGCGGCCGTAGTTTTTGCCGCGCGTACGCAACTGGATGGTGAAGTTTTTCTCCCCAATAAGAAATTTGATGCGCTCGCTGCGGCCCGCGAACACTCGAAGCATGGCCGGCAGCATCATGAGCATGGTGGAAAGCTGCTTCTTGGCAAGCGCGTTGGTCAGTTTGCGCTTGGCCTTGCCCGCTTTTACGAAGAAGCGGTCAATTGCCGAATAGCTTTGCATAAAGGCCTCCTTGTCTATGAACAAACATTGGCTGAAAAAACACGCCGAATGGCGGCGAAAAAGTAACGGGCGAAAAAGAATCCCTTTACATGTGCGGCTTTTATCTTGTCCGAAGGAAAAAAAACAGCATGGCAGTTTTCGATAAAAGATCGTCCGGAAAATAGGACAAAGTGAAAGAAAATATAGTAATTAAAAAATAAAAGTAAAGGGTTTTTAAAAAAATATATTTATAATTTAATACATTATGGAGTTTGTCGAAATGAGCGCCGGCAAGCCTTTTTTAAATTAATACTGTCCGAAAAAATGGACATATCTGAAAAAATGGACTAAGGCTGTCTGAAGATTGAAACATCAGCAAGGCGGAATCATAATGTCCGTGAAATCACATCCGGATGCCGGCGCCCTTTTGGCGTTGTTGCTTTTCTTTAATGCCCGGCTGGACGACACGCTCCTCTGTTCCCTGACCGAATGGGAATCCAAGCGCGTTGAGGCGGCGGTGAACCGGCTTGTTGAGGCCGGCCTTCTGACGCGCGAGCCTGATGGCATGCTCAATCCTCAGGCCGGCGCGGAACGGGCGGCTCGCGCCTGGCTTGTCGCACCGGAAAGCGAATTCCAGTTCGGCACCTGCTTTTCCTGCATCCGGCGGGCAAACCGGGGTGAGCAACTGGAGGCCCTGGCGGATTTGCACCTTTTTTGCCGCCGTCTGGCCGAGCGCGCGGAAGAGGATGCCGCCATACTCTGCTATGACCGCCTTCTGGCCGGCCTTGCCCGTTTGCCCATGCGCCATGCGCCAGCTGAGAATATCCGTCGCTACATTGCCCTGTGCCTGGATGCCCAGGCGCTGACTTTTTATTTCCTGCGTGCCGTGGACGCGGCCATACTCATGCTTTTCCGGGCGCGCGGCATTGCCCACGCCATTGGCGATTTGCGCAGCATCGCCCTGATCAACCTGGCCATCGGGTCCATGGGCGGCCGGCCCACGGACCGGCACAACAGCCCGCGCCTGCACGCCATTATGCGCCGGGGGGTCGCTTCCACCAATATTCTGGGCGATGAGGACATTCTCGAGCAAGCCTCCCTCTATCTCGGCATCTACCATTTTATGGAGGGACGCTATATCGAGGCCCTGGCCCACTTTGCCCAGGCCGGCCATGCCCCTACGGCCTGGGAACTGCGGCAGGACCTGCTCACCATTTATACCAGCACATGCTGCGCCTATATGGCCGACTTTGACGCGGCAATCAGCATTGTTTCCACGGGTTGGCGCAACGCGAAGCTTTCC
>JAVBVM010000190.1:0-2889 GCA_031554295.1 Desulfovibrionaceae bacterium
AAGTCCCTGTTCCTGGCGGTGACCGGGGCGGTGCTTCTCGGGCTCGCCTGTGCTCTCTCCCGTTCGCATCTTGGGCGGGAGGGGACGCGGGGCGGCGCGGCGGAGCCCAACACGATGGCCTCCAATACATCGGAAGGGGGAGGCCATGCGTAAAATATATCTGCTTTTCGTGCTTGCGGCCTTCCTGGCGGGTTTCTCGTATTCCGTGTTTCGCATGGAGGACAAGCTCGCCACCGGGGCCGACATTTTGCTGCCGCTCGCGCCCGTCGACCCGCGCGCCCTGCTGATGGGAGATTATATGGCTCTTGATTATTCGGCCAATGCGGCTATCCTTTCCGCATTGCGCGCCACGCACGGGCGGGCGCCTTCCTCGCGCCGGAGCATGAAGGCGGGGAACGGCGAGTGGCCGGATTCCGGCATGGCGGTCATGCACGGAAATTTTCTTGCGGGACAGGATGTTTCAGGGATCATCCCCCCCGAAGCGCTGTTTGTCCGCCTGGACGATGGGACGCCGCTCGGGCGGGACGAGTTTTTTCTGGCCTTCAAGGTGCGCGGCAGCCGCGTCATAACGGCGGCCCCGGCTTTCTATTTTCAGGAGGGCCACGCCCGCGCTTACGAGCGGGCCAGATACGGAAGGGTCAAGATGGACGGCACCGGGAGGACGCTTCTGGCCGCCTTGTGTGACGAACAGGGCAGGGACATCCGGCCGGAAGAGGATGGCAAGGGCGCCACGCGGTGAGGCGGGCTGTTCTGATTCTGGCCCGAAACAGGCATGAATTTTTGGAATTTTGATTGTCAGCGCTTTTGGGGCTTGGTATTGTGTTCTGTCGCATCGTCGGCGGCGCGGTCGCAAACGTAGCGCGGCGAACACCGGAAGGCCCTTCGCCTTTTGGGCAATCGCCGTTGCGGGCTGCCGCTGTGGAGTTCGCTCGCACCTGTTTGGCGGCAAGGATCAGAGAGGTTCTTGTGGACATTTCAGGTGTGAAATGCCCTGTCGCAGGGGTTGCCGCATGACGCATTCTCGGAGCACCGGGGCATGAAACAGTTTTTTACCGCCAACATAACGAGAACGGCCATTTGCGTGGTTTTGCTCTCGGTATTGCCGGCGCTTGCGATCATAGCGGCGACCGGGGTCGGGCGGTATTCCGATGAGATAAACGCGGCCCAGGCCCGGGGCGAGCGTTTTGTGCGCACCATCGCGGTCAGGCAGAACCAGGTCGCCGAGGTCATGGAGACGCTGGCCCAGGTTCTCGTGCGCCTGCGTGATGTGCGGGAAGGCGATGCCGCCGCCGCATCAGCTCTGTTCCGCGACCTTGTGGCCAATTCCCCGGAGTACAACAACATACTTCTTCTTGAGAACGACGGGTCGGTCATCGCTTCCGCGCTGCCCGTAGCGCCGGAATTGAATTTTTCCACGTATATGTTTTTCAAGAGAGCGCTGCGGCGTAACGCCTTTAGCGTGGGCAGAGTCGTCTCCTCGTCGTCCGGCGAGGAGCCGGTGCTCTATTTTGCCATGCCCGCGATGATCAAAGGCAGGAGCGAGCCGGGCGTCATCAGTGTTGCCCTTGAGCTGGCGCGGTATGATGAAACGTTCGCCGGGCTTGTGCTGCCCGAGGGCGCGAAGGTGTATTTTCTGGACGGAGCAGGGGCGCTCGCTTCGGCATACCCCAAACCCGGCCCGGTGCCCGTAGGCGAGATTCTTGGCGGGGAAATCTGGCGCGGCGTACAGAATATCACCGCAGGTACGGGTCACTTCCTGGTTGACGAGAACAACGGTTCGGTCCGGTTGCAAGTGGCTTTCCGCAAACTTTTCCTGCCCGGCATGGACCAGCCGTATTTTTACATCCTCTATGTCCGGCCCGAGAACCTCGCCTACGCCCAGGCCAAGTCGCTGCAAAACAGGGATATGATCATTTTCGCGGCGGTGACGCTCCTGTCCATGGCCGCCGCGCTCGGCCTCTGCTGGTACACGGTGCGCAGGCCCTGGCGGCGCCTTTTGGCCGCCGCCGCCGGGGTGGCTTCCGGCGATCTTTCCACCCGCGTCGACGAAAAAGGCGTGGGCGGGGAGATCGGCACGCTGGACAGGGAGTTCAACGCCATGGCCCAGGCCCTTGACCGGCGCGACAGGGAGCTGTCCGCGGCGCGGGACTATGCGGAACTTTCCCGCAATGCCAAGAGCGAATTCCTCGCCAACATGAGCCATGAGATACGGACCAGCATGAACGCCATTCTCGGCATGGCGTACCTGGTGCTCAAAACGGAACTCACCGCGCAGCAGAAGGGATATGTTTCCAAGCTTCTGGGCGCGGCCAACGCGCTGCTCAGGGTTATCAACGACATTCTGGACTTTTCCAAAATGGAAGCCGGCAAGCTGACCATGGAGCGAATAGGGTTTTCCCTGCGCCGCATCATGAGCACGGTACGCAGCGAATCTGCGGTCCGGCTCGGCGAAAGAAAGCTCGGTTTTGAGCTTTCCATCGGCCACGGCGTTCCGGATCATCTGCTCGGCGACCCGTTGCGGCTTTCCCAGGCTTTGATGATACTGGTGGATGACGCCGTGAGCAGAAGCGAGCGGGGCAAGGTTTCCCTCGCCTGCTCCGCGAAAAGCCAGGGCGAGAATGAGGTGGAACTCGAATTTTCCGTCCGCGACGCGGGCGTTGGGCTCACGCCGGTGCAACTCGCGGAGATGCGCGAGCTTTTCGTGCATGACGAGAGCGATCCCCCCGCCACCATGGACAAAATGAAGCTGCGCCTCGCCATTTGCAACAGGCTGTTCCGGATGATGGGCGGCGGCATAGAGGTTTCCAGCGTGTTCGGCGAAGGCGTGCTGTTTACGGCGTCCGCCCGTTTCGGCTACGCGACCACCGAACTCAGGCAGCCGGACAGGCT
>JAVBVM010000020.1:0-3689 GCA_031554295.1 Desulfovibrionaceae bacterium
TGCCGTCTTTCAGCACATGGTAGTGGTTCATGGTGCCCACTTCCTCAATGTACTGGTTGGTGGCGTCGAGATAGAGCACCTGGGCGCAGTTCTTGGAGTGGGCGTATTCGGCCGGGCGGAGCGAAGCGGCGTAGTTGCCGCCGGTTTTCGCCGTGCCTGTGCCGCCTGAAACCGCGCGATGGTATTTCCGGGTGATCAAAAGGCGCAGGGCCTTGGAAAAGCCGCCCGGATAATACGGCCCGCAGGGCGAGAGCACGATGCAGTACGTATAGGTCTTGCTGGGGTTCACGCCGATCATGTCCTGGTCGCCAAAGGCGAAAGGCCGGATGTACAGGGAGGATTCCGGCAGGGTCGGGCACCAGTCGCGCTCCACGTCCAGCAGGCGCAGCAGTCCTTCCATGGACAACTCGGCCGGGATATGCGGCATCTGCACCACGTCGGCCGAATGGTTCAGGCGGGCGAAATTCATTTCCGGCCGGAAAACGTACAATTCGCCGTCCGGATGGCGGAACGCCTTGATGCCCTCAAAAATGGCCTGCCCGTAATGCAGGCACATGGCGCCCGGCATGAGCGAGAACGGCCCGTACGGGACGACGCGCGCGTCTTTCCACACGCCGTCGGCGTAGTTGGCGACAAACATATGGTTGGTGCGGTACATGCCGAAGCCCAGGTTCGGGGTGTCCGGCAGGCTTTTGCGTTGCGACTTATCCAGCAATTCGTAGCGGATTTCCATAAAATTCCCCTTGGACAATGCGCGGTTTGTTGTACCGGAAAAAGTAGATCAAAACCGGACGCCTTTCAAGAGCGGCTCTATCATTATCGCATCAACCCAGCCCGTTGCGCGCCCGCAGCCAGTTCTCGAGCAGCGCGGCGGCGTCGGCGAAGCCGCCGGCCTTCGCCCACTCCAGCTTGCGCCGGGCCTGGCTGAACAGGGCTTCGGGCGCTGCGGCCAGCGCGGCATAAACGGCCGTCCGCCGCCGGGCGAACAGGCGCGCGGCCGGCGCGTCCGTTTTTTCGGCCTGGGCCAGCAGACGGCGCATGGTCTCAAGCCCGGGGAAAAATTCGGCTTCGGCCCGCAGGGCCTCCACTCCCCCCTGGGGGTCTCGCTCCGCCAACGCCTCGGCCAATAAGGCGTAGCCCCGCTGCCAGACCGGGTGCGCCTCCAGCAGTTCGCGGCAGCGGTCCGGCTCCGGCGGGGAGCCGGCGGCCAGTTCCAGGCGTTCCGACTCCGCATCGGAAACGGACAGGACAGGTTCCAGGGCGTCCGTAAGGCGCACCAGCATCGAGTCTTCCCCGGCCAGGCGCTGCATGTCCGGTTTGAAGCGGTTGAAAACGCGCGCGGCCAGCAGCTCGCTGTTCCGAATGTCCGCGTCATTGCGGCCGGGCGTCCGGCTTTCCAGATGCCAGACCCGGCTTTCCGGAACGCAGCGGAAAGCCTTCCCGCCCTCGGCCAGGCGCGCGCACAAATCCAGATCCTCAAAGCCGTTTTGGTAGCCTTCGTAAAAGCCGTCGCAGGCCAGAAAGTCGGCGCGCCGGAGGAGCAGGGCCGCCGCCGTGAGCGCCTGCGCCTCGCGCGGCCGGAGCACGGCCGGATGCGCGGCCGGAAAATTCCGGTAGATATGGACAAAGGTGCCCAGGGGCGACAGCGCCACCCCGCAATGCTGCACCTGGCGGCCTTCCGGATACAGCAGCAGCGGCCCCACGCCGGCCAGGCGATCAGATGCGGCCAGGGTTTCCAGCAGCGGCTCCAGCCAGCCGGGCTGGACCAGCGTATCGTTGTTCAGGAACAGCACATACGGCGTTTCCGCCGCCCGCCCGCCCTGGTTGCAGGCCACGGCGAAACCCCGGTTTTCCGGCAGGCGGGTCAGGCCGAAGCGGCCGGGAAACAGCGCGTTTCCCAAAGGCTCCAGGCTGGCGGCGGTTTCATCCGTGGAGCCGTTGTCCGCCACGCGCACCCGGAAGAGTTCCGCCGGCGTGTTCCGGCGCAGGCTGACCAGGCAGTTCCGCGTGGTTTCCCACAGGTTCCAGACCGGGATGACGATGGTGACAAGGGCGGTAGACATTTACTCACTATCTTTGAGGGCGCTCGGGTTTGTCAACAGGCGGAAAAAACGCTAAAGATCCGACAAGGAAAAGGAGCAAGCCATGGGATCAAACATGGAGCGGGGCACGCGCGTTACCGTTGTTCTGGGTAACATCACCGCTGAGGCCGTGGACGCCATGGTCAACAGCGCAAACCCCCGCCTGCTTGGCGGCGGCGGGGTGGACGGGGCCATCCACCGGGCGGCCGGTCCGGGGCTATTGGCCGAATGCCGCGCTCTGGGCGGTTGCCCGCCGGGCGACGCCAGGGTCACTCAGGCGTATCAACTGCCCGCGCGCTGGGTAATCCACGCGGTCGGGCCGATTTGGCGCGGCGGAACGGCCGACGAGGCGGCGCTGCTGGCCTCGGCCTACCGGCGCTGCATAGAAGAGGCGGGCCGCCTGAGTGCCGCGTCCATCGCCTTTCCCTGCATTTCCATCGGCGTTTACGGCTACCCGGCCGAGGCGGCCTCGCGCATCGCCATCCAAAGCGTGACCGCGGCGCTCCCAAGCGCGCCCAGCCTGAAGGATGTGCGTTTCGTCTGCTTCTCCATCCAAGCCGCGGCGCTCTATGCCGATCTGCTGACCGCCGCCGACATTCCGTTTTCTCAAAAGAACTTCTGACGCGGACACCCGCGCCGTTTTCGGCGAAAGCAAAACGCAAATAAGTTCGCCCTTATTTCGCTTGACATTGAAATTCATTATCATATACAAAACTTCCATACTCATCTTTCAGCAGCAAGGAGTTTTGTATGTGCGTAGGTCTGATTGGCGGCATGGACAGGTTGCGGCGGGACTATATCAGCACGGCGGAGGGCACGGGTTGCGCGCTCAAGGTGTTCACGGGCAAGGAGAGCCGCATTGGCGAGAAGCTGGGCCGGCTTGATATGCTTATTCTGTTCACCAACAAGGTTTCGCACTCGGCGCGGCGGGAGGTGATGGCGCACGCGCGGGCCAACAATATTCCGGTGCAGATGCTGCACAGCTGCGGCGTTTCAACCCTGCGGCAGGCGCTGGAGAGCAAGTAATGTGCGCCGCCGCCGAAATCGGCATTTTAAACCGGCAGGGGATGCGGGCTTTAGCGGACGGCAATACGGCCAACGCGGAGTTTCTTCTTACCCAGGCTTTGCGGCGTTCGCAAACCCGTCAGTTGACCGGGTTCATGGTTAAGCTGCACAACAACCTGGGCCTGACGTTGCTTCTGGCCAACCGTCCGGCCGAGGCGGCCGCGCATTTTCAGTCGGCGCTCGTTTTCACGCGGCGTTATCCGGACTCAAAGCTGCATGCCCTGGTCGGGCGCCACCTGGCGGAAGCGCGATTGCGCGAAAAAGCACATCCATAGAGCCTCCTGCCTTTGAAAGTTCCAAATCGGACAAAATGCTCCGGCGGTGTTTCGGCGCGCTTTGCAACGCCGCAAGTTTGTCGCGGACGGGCCTTGCCCAACCGCAAAGCCAGAATTGCCCGGCGAAAATAAAACGAGGCGGGGGAAAAGGCGGCCCCCCGTGCCCCCCCCGACCCACCCAAAAACCCCAAGACTCCAAAAAACAGAGCACTCCGCCCCACGCAGGACCGCCAACGGCAGGCCCCCCCCCCAACACCCGGCCGTCGAG
>JAVBVM010000191.1:0-6482 GCA_031554295.1 Desulfovibrionaceae bacterium
CGCCGGGGCGATTGATCCGGCTCCGGGGCATGAATGCGCGTCAGGGCTTGAACGGCGCTGTGCCGGGCGCGTCGCCGGCGGGTTGATCTTCGCGCAGCATATCCGCCAGCACGCTGAAATACGGTGCGGCATGCGTGAAAAAATCGTAATAGCCCGCGCAGAGATAATTCAACCCGGGCTCTCCCTCCCCGGTGACCGTGAAGCGATGCTTGGGGCACCCGCCCCAGCAGTTGCGCAATACCCCGCACGCCCGGCATTGATTTGGCAGCGACGTGTATTTGGCTTGCCCGAACCGCCGCTGCGCGGGAAGGTTCAGTAAATCGCCAAGGCGATCAACATTGAGATTGCCAAGGCGGTATTCAGGGTACACGTAATGATCGCATGAAAAAACGTCGCCGTTATGCTCCACGACGACAGCGGTTCCGCATACCGGCTGGTGATGGCAGCCCGCGCCGGGCTCACCCATGAAATTGGCCAGCGCCCATTCGAAATTCATCACAAAGACATTGCCGATATCGTGCCGTACCCAGCGATCAAAAATAGTCTTCAGGAAACGGCCGTACCCTTCCGGCGAAACGGACCAGTCGGTCAGCCGCGCCGGCGTTTTTCCGCCGGGGCCGTGCAGCGTAAGCCCCGAGGCCCTGTCCGGCGCTGACGGTTCCCGCTCTATCACCGGAATGAATTGAATGAACTGGATGCCGTTTTGCAAAAAAAAGCTGTAGACGCGCTGCGCCTCATTGGCGCTGTGGCGATTGACGCACGCCAGGACGTTGAAGCGGACCTGGTGGCGTTTTAAGCAGGACAATGCGCGCATCGCCAGCGCGTGAGACGGTTTTTTGTTTTCCGTAAGGCGGTAGCGATCATGAACGTCGGCGGGTCCGTCCAGGGAAAGGCCGACCAGGAAATCGTGCTCCGCGAAAAATTCGGCCCACAGGTCGTCAACCAACAGGCCGTTGGTTTGAAAGGTGTTGGCGATATGGTGCCGGCCGCCGTAACGCCGCTGCAATCGGACGGCTGTTTCGTAAAACGCCGGCGGCATCAGCGTGGGCTCGCCTCCCTGCCAGGCGAAAGTGACGGTTGTTCCCGCCGGGTGTGAAGCGATGTAATTCCTGACATAGGCTTCCAGTGTATCCAGAGACATTCGCCGCGGAGCGTTCGCGGGATAAAGCGCTTTTTTTTCCAGGTAGAAGCAGTAAGCGCAATGGAGATTGCAGTCCGAGCCGCTGGGCTTGGCCATCATATGGAAAGTCGTGGCGAACGTGTTCAGGGCTTGGTTCATTGCATTTCCTCTTGATTGATAACAAGCGGCCCGGCATTGCGAGTGCGCGGCCACTATCTTTCCATTGCAGCATAAGGACAGTAAAAACAAAAAGGAAGCGCGTTAGCGAGGTGATCCACTGGCGTCGCTTCAATTTTCCGGCCTGCGACCCAGGCGATAATTTCGCTTCTGAATATGTTTCCGGCTGGCGGGGGGGCAAAGCTTGGTTCCGATTGCCGGGCCAGCCTTCCTGCCGATGCTTTTTCCAGCCCGAGAGCCGGGGGGGCCGGCCCGGGGCCACGCGGGGCGATGTGGAAACAGGCGTTTCCTTTCGAAGGGCGGCGGCGTGAAAGGAATAAAACAACGTTCCCCAGGTGGGACTTCCAACGTGCCCCCCCCCGGCCGCCGGAGGCGTCGCCTTTATTCCCCGCCCGCGCCGCCGAGCATGCCGCCGAGGTCCACCCCGGCGTCCCTGGCCGCCTTGGCGCCGTCCTTGACCATGGCCAGCCCCTCCCGCATCATGGCGGCCTGTTTCGCCCGGGTCTGTTCCTGGGCGCGGGCGGCGCGCAGCTCGGCCACCTCCTCGTCGGAGCGGATCAGCCTGGGCGGGGTGCCGAGCATTTCGGAAACCTGGTCGATGGCCTCGTCGGTGTTGAGTTTATCCAGCGTTTCCGGGGCGATCTGGGCCATCTGGCCGACAAAGCCGGCTACCTGCCGCACGGCGGAAATGCCGGCGGCCTTCTGGGCCTGGGCCAGGATGGAGACGAACTCGACCTTCAGCTCCTGGCCCTGCAATTCCGGCGGGGCCGGGGGCAAAAGGTCGTTGCGCCGCATGATGCCGTGCACGCGCTCGATGAGCGGCTGGAAGAGCTCCGAGCGCAAGCGGTCGAGCACCGGGCCGAGCAGGAGCATTTTCTCGGCGTTGCGTTCGGCCACGTCGGTGGCGGTCATGCGCTGGTCCAGGTTGGCCAGCATGGCGAACAGGTCGTTGAAGAAAACGCGCCGGATCTGCTCCTGGTAGCCGGCCGCCGTGCTCTCCAGGGCCTGAAGGTTGGCCCGCACCTGGTAGAGCGGGGCGATGCCGATCTGCCCCTGGGCCAGCGGCGAGATGTAGTTCACGGCGCCGGGCGTGATGTCCGGCGCCACCTGCCCGGCGGCGGCGGATACGGCCAGCGGCGGCCGCACTTCGCGCGCCAGCGATTCCAGGCCGTCGCGCCGCATGCGTTGCAGCATGCGCGCGTCGGCCAGGGCGTCCATGGCCGGCGAACGGCCGTAGATGTCGCTGCCGGTGGCGTCCCAGCGCGGGCACAGGGCCGGGAATTCGTAATATCCGCCGTCCTCCAGAATTTCCCGCTGGCCGGACAGCATCATGTAGACGGAAAGGAACGGCCGGCTCCGGCCGTCATGCCGGCGCGGCCGGTGGTCCGGGTTGGGCTCGATGACGTGCAGCAGGTCCAGCCACTGGGCGTCATCGCGGTCGGCCATGTCCCGCAGGCGTTGCGGCGCGGTCTCGGGCCATGCCCCGACAATCTGGTGGGCGGTCATGCGCAGGCGGCGGTACAGGGTATCGACCCGTCCGGCCGCGTCCGTGTCCAGGGCGAATTCGCCGGCCGTGAGCGTGCGGCAGCGGATCACGCTGCGCGGGTCTTCCTCCAGCAGCATGCAGGCCGTGCCGAACACCCCCAATTCGTGGTAGAGCATGTGGATCTGGTCATAGAAATTGGAGCGGGCGAAGACGTTGATCTTGTGCTCCTGGGCCGCGTGCAGCCAGGCCCGCGCGCCCCGCGACCCGGCCATGGCCTCGTCCTGGAGCGAAAGCCGGAACCAGGGCCGGGCCGGGCTGGTCAGGCCCGACTGCATGCCGGAAGAGAGCGTGCGCACGGCCAGAATGCCGGTGGAGTCCACCAGATCCTTGTTCTGTTTTTCGCCGTCGTTGGTGCGGTCGCCGGCGTTCAGGAAGCGCGAGCGCCGGGGCAGGAAGTGCCGGGCCAGGTCGCGCCAATGATCCTCCCAACTGGAACGTTCCCGCTCCAGCGAATCGAGCCTGCGCAAAAAATGGCGCATGCGTTCGTTGTTGTCGCGCGCGGGCTGATTTCCGTCGCCGCGCGAGAGCCGGTCCTCGGTGGAGTTTGTTTTTTTCAGCATGGTTCAGTCCTTTTCGGAAAGGGTGTGGGTTTATTTTTCGCTTTTTCATTTTGACGCGGGGAACAAGGGCGGGGATGCGTTTTTTGCGTTGCGCGCGGCAGGCGGGGCGGGGAACCCCGACTTTTCGGCCGGGGGGAGGGGCGGTGGCGCTTCGCGCGGGGGGCGCGCTTCAGCGCCGGGCGGTTTTCGTGGTTCTCTCCGGCTTTCCCGGCCTCCGGCGGGTCAGGGGGCGACCCCCTGGCAACCTCGACCAGAGAGACCCTGGACCCCGGAAAGCCGCGCCGGGCGGAGCATCGTAATCCCCGGCAATGCTCGCGAGCACGCCGGATGTCCGCATAAGTCGCCACCCCACGGGACTAGCCGCCGCGCGGCGGCCCAAGAGCCTTTCGCGGCTTCCCGGCTCCGCTCCGGGGCTCCGGGAGCCGCCAGAGCGCGTCGCCCCGCGCGGCCGCGCGCGGCCATTCGAGGCGACGGAGCGCCCATGGGAACCCACGCCGGATGAGGGCGGCGGGGCTGAACGGAAAAGACGCCCCCACGGGGGGGCCGCGGTGGATGGCGGTGGAGCGGGCGGATGAGGGGGGGGGCGGCGGGCCGCGCCGTAAGCGCGAATTCCGCGTTTACGGAAGGCTGTCCGCTATTGCGGAATGGCGTCCGCCGGTCTGGGAATGGTGTCTTCAATCTTGATGATGCGCCAGCCGTCTTTGGTTTTTTGCACAAAGACAAGCAGATGGCGCTGCGCTTCTTCCGTCCATTTGAACGTGACCGGCACCAGGCTGGTTGTGCCGTCGATCTTTACGGCCGGTTGCGCCACGAAAGCTTCCAGCCATGTGTCCCACAGATCCTGCGACTTCGTGATGTAGTTGGCGTCGAGGTAATTTTTGGCGTAGTAGGTGCGAATAGCGGAGACCGTGCCCTGATGGACATAGGCGTACACGGCGTCATCATAAATCGGGTCGCGAAACGGTCCGCTCGACTTTGCGCGTTGGTCCAGCGCCGTGGTTATATACCAGGTATAAAAATCCTCGACGAGCCGCTTTTCGGAACCGTCCGAGCACAGCGCGCCGGGAGCGCGGAGCGTGAACGCCAGGCAAAAAAGCATTGCAAAGGCCAGGATCGTTTTTTTCATGGCGTGTTCGCGGAATGGTTCATCCTTCAGGATGGATATCAAGGCATTTCATAATTTTCAGGCCATCGCCGGATTGTTTCAACAGAACGACAGTATGGTTGCTGGCGCTCAATTCGTCAGGGCCGTTAACGTATGTGCTGATGATTTCAACAACCGCGACGAGAAAACCGCTTCCGACAGAGGCGGGATCGCCGACGCGGATCTCAACGCCGGTCATATTAAGGGGCGGATCGGACAGTTTCAGGAAATAATCCCTCTTGTCCCTGCGGACGCGGCACGGCGCTTTCGCGTTCTCCACCGTCTCGGCCGGCACATAGCGGTATATGCCGGGATCCTCCACGGCAAGCGCCATTCCTTTATCCGCAGTGATGTACCAGGTGTAAAAGTCCCTGAGGAACTGTTCCGGCGTCTGTTCGGCGCACCAGCCCCGCCGCGGGAAAAGCGACAGCGCGATGAACAGGACAAGCAGCGGCCCGACTAGTGTTTTTCTCATCGTCACGGAACTCTCGCGCGAAACGGATGTTCCGCCAGCCTGCCCCTGGCGCGAAAATCTGTCAAGCCCCGCCTGGCGCGGCGGATGTGATACGCGGGCCCGCTCTTATGGATGCCGATAGAGTACAGGCGGGGTGCGTTGCTCCCGTCGGTGGCGACTTCCGTAGATATCGCGCTGCACGAAGTCCGATCGCCACACTCGTCCGTCAAATATCGCGATATGGCCGTGTTCATGCTCGGGTGTTGCGGGAAAAACCGCCACATCGCCGACCTGGCAGGCCGAGTCCGAAGGTATTGCCGCAAATCCCGCGCTTTCCAGAATCGGGCCATAGCCGCAGGCGCTGCCTTCCCGATTACGCGGCGTCCGTGTGGGGTTCAGCTCGCGGTTCAGGCGGATGCCGCCAGCTTCAATGGCCCTGCTGACAGCCCGGCGCATCCCGCCTTTCCCCGCGCCGGTCCGGGCAGCCGCATCCCGCCCTTCCCCCGCCCCGGCCCAGGCGGCCGTAAGCCGCCCGGCCCAGGGTCACGCGGGGCCCATGCGGAAACGGATGTTTCCTCTCAAAGGGCGGCGGCATACAAGGGCCAAACCCAACATCTCCCAAATATCGGGGTTTCCAAAGGGGGTCACCCCCTTTGGCCGCCGGAGGCATGCTTTCCCCACCTCCTTTGGCCGCCGGGGGCATTCGTTATCCCACGCCGCCCAGTTTCTTTTTGCCGGTCACGGCCACGGTCATATCGCCTTCGCCGCCGGTGAGGACGGTATCGGTTCGTCCGAAGGCGGCGGCCAGCCGGCGTCGTTCTTCCCGGCCGGCGCTTTTGACGTCCTGGTCGGCCTCAATGGGCGCGGAAACGGGCGGGGCGGCGGGGAGGGGTTTCGGGGCTTTGGGGGCGCTTCCCATACACATGGCGGTTCTCCTATTCGTAGAGGGTAAAATGGTTGATGGCCCGCGCGGATTGTCCGGAGGGTCCGCCAAGGGCGGCCGGAGCCACGGGCGCGGCGAAGGTCAGGGCCAGGGCGTCGCCCTTGTCGGGCGAGGGCAGGCCGCGCGCTTTCATGTCTTTCTTGCGTTCGAGTATGATCTGCGACTTGTCGCCGGTGAAGCCGTATTCCGGGGCTGTGAGGTCATCGCACAGTTCGCGGTCGCCGGGGATGCCGCCGGTCTTCAGCCAGTCGCGCATCAGGCACCACATTTCGGTGCGCTTGTTGGCGTACAGGGTTTTGTCCAGGGCCGAGCCGCCGAAGTCCACGCCGATCACCCGGCGCTGCCCGAGCTGATGCAGGCGGTCCACCACGCCGGCGCCGGGCCCGCCGAGGTCGATGAACACGGCGTCCGGGTCGAATTCGGCGATTTCCTGGGCCACCAGGCCGGCCAGGGTCATGGTGTCCAGGCCGCGCCAGGCTTTCAGGCCGAAGGCGGCCAGGGACTGGCGGCGGATCAGCGCGCTCTGGTCGTCGCCGAA
>JAVBVM010000060.1:0-6444 GCA_031554295.1 Desulfovibrionaceae bacterium
GGCCGGCTAGTCTTCCTCTTCTCCGTTCAGTTCAGCCCGGAATTTCCTCGACAGCCGGAACACCACCACCTTGCGCGGAGCCAGGGTAATGGCTTCGTCGGTCTGGGGGTTGCGTCCGCGCCGGGCTTTCTTATCGTACGCTTCAAACTTCCCGAAGCCGCTGATCAGGAGGGCGTGGTCCTTCTTGATGGCCTGCTTCATCAAATCCAGCAAGGACTCGACGACGGCCTTGACCTCCGAGCGGTTGCGGTTCGTTTTCTCATAAATAGCGTCGATGATTTTGGCCTTTGTGAGGGTCTTATTGTCCATCAGTCTCTCCTCTTTGAGCATATCTTGTAAGGCAGGTTCACAAAGGCGCTGTCTCGCATCAGCGCATTAGCTGCAAAAAATGCCCGTCATTTTATCCGCGCGGTAAGGCGCGCGGCGAAATCACGCATTTCCTCGGTCGAGGCGTATGCGCCCTGTGTCCATAAACCAAGCCCGTCGCCGCTGAAGCGCGGGATAACATGCCAGTGCGCGTGGAAAACCATTTGGCCGGAAGCGGAAAAATTGTTTTGCAGCACGTTCACGCCCTCGGCTCCCAAACCCGACATCAAAGCCCGCCCCACCCGCTGGACGGCCGCGAAAACCGGCTGGATAAGCTCGACCGGCATATCGAACATGGTTTCATGATGCGGCCGGGGAATAACCAGGGTGTGCCCCTTGGCGGCCGGGGCGATGTCCAGAAAGGCGACCACATGCTCGTCGGCATAGATCTGGGCGCTGGGTATTTCGCCCTGAAGGATTTTACAGAATATGCAATCAACCTTCATATTCGCCCCTATAGTGACAGATAATGGAACGGAAAAGCCCAGCTAATCCGCAGCATTAAAAAAGTATCACCTATTGAAACGGCTGGTAAACAGCTATATACACAGCGAAACTTCAGAAAGCAAGCGTGCCGGCGTGATTTTCCCGGCCAATTTTATAAAACGGAGCTTTCAGTTCTCATAAAAACTTCAGTAGTGGCGTGTGGTTTTGCGTAGTAAAATAGGCCGGACCAAGGCCACACCTTTTTTTACAAGGCATGGCGGGAAAAAATATAACGCTTTGCAAACGCGACCGCTGCCGGTACTATTGCGACGAATTCGGACGCGCCCGAGTTTAACGGCAAACCTAGCGGAGCCGGGGTTCGCGGGGGCGCGCCCGTTCCGGCGCTTAACGGCGGCAATGGATGCCGCCCGCGCCCGCGTCCAAAGAACACATGGAGAAGGCCATGAGCAGCGCGACCGCCGCCCACAGCGAAGTGCGGGAACTTGAGGTCATCGAATTTTTCATCAATGAAGAGGACGCTTCCGGGAAACTTTCCCAGGAGTATTACGCCATCAACGTGGTCAAGGTGATCGAGATCATCAAGGTGCCGGAGACCACGGAGATTCCGAGCAACCACCAGTCCTCGGTGATCGGCACGTTTGACTTCCGGGGCCAGGTGCTGGCCCTGGTGGACCTGGCCGCCTGGATGGGCGCGAAAATCGTCCGCTCGCCCGAGGATAAGGTGATTGTTTCCGAATTCAGCGGCCACGCCCTGGCTTTTCTGGTTTCGGGGGCCACGCGCGTGGTGCGCCTGAACTGGAGCATGGTGGAAACCCCGGACGAGAATCTCCAGGCCATCAGCCGCAACAGCGTCACCGGCATCATCCACCACCAGGACCGCCTGCTCTTCCTGCTGGATATGGAATTGATCGCCTCGGGCGTTGACCCGCAGTATTTCGCGAAAATCCGCAAGCGGGCCGAGGCGGCCGAGCTTTCCCTGCCGCCGGGCGAGCGTTGGAAAATTCTTGTGGTGGACGATTCGCTGCCCATCCGCACCATTATCGCCCAGACGCTGGAAGCCTCCGGCTACCAGGTCACGGCCAAGCCCGGCGCGGCCGAGGCCCTGAACGCCCTGAACGCCTGGAAGGACGAGGCCGCGCGGAAGGTCGTCAGCCTGCACGAGTACGTGGACCTGGTGGTCTCGGACATCGAGATGCCGCAAATGGACGGCCACACCCTGACCCGCACCATCAAGGCCGACCCGGCCCTGGGCAATCTGCCGGTGATTCTGTTCTCCTCGATCATCACCGACTCCCTGGCCCGCCTGGGCGAGGAAGCCGGCGCCGACGCCCAGGTCACCAAGCCCGAACTGCCGTCGCTGGCGAAGAAGATCTCGGAAATCATCAAAAAACGCCGCGGCCTGGCTTAAGCGAAAGGCACAGCCGGCTTTCGCCGCCATCCCGGCGGAAGCCGGGGGCGATTTTTCGCGTCCGTTCGAAACGTGCACTCACCGCGAAGCGTATGAGCCGATCCTGGGGATGGAAGGGTTTCCAAAGGGGGGAGTACCCCCCCCCCTTTTTTGACCCCGGAGGCGTATTTTTCTACTTTTCCTCTTTCAGCCTGAGAATCAGCGCGTCCAGCTTGCTGGCCTGGCCGATCAGCTCGTCGACGACGGCCGAGGCGTCCTGCATGCCGTCGCGGGTGCGCAGGGCGATGGCGTTGACGCCTTCCAGGGAGCCGGTGATGCTGTCGCTGTCCCGGGTGAGGCCGGAGGCGGTTTCGGCGATGCGGGAGATTTGCGCGGCGTTGTCGTCGGAAAGGGCGACGATGCTGCTCAGGGCCTCGCCGGAAAGGCCGGCCAGGCGGGTGGCCTCGTGCACGGCGGCGGCGGTGGTGGTCATGCTGTTCAGGTTGTCCTTGGCCGAACGCTGGATGTCGGCCACGGCGGTGGAAACGTCCTTGGTGGCCAGCATGGTCTTTTCGGCCAGCTTGCGCACCTCGTCGGCCACCACGGCGAAGCCGCGCCCGGCGTCGCCGGCGCGGGCGGCCTCAATGGCGGCGTTCAGGGCCAGCAGGTTGGTCTGGTCGGCGATGTCGGTGATGGTGTCAAGGATGCGGGAAATGCCGGCGGTCTGGCCCTCGAGGGCGTCCATGGAGCCCTTCATGGCCTCGGCCGCGTCGCTGACGCGCCGGATGGCGGTGATCACCTCGGAGACGCGCTGCTCGCCTTCCTGGGCTTTTTTGCGGGAGAGGTCGGCGCTGTTGGAGCTCTCGCCGGCCCCGCGCGTGATGTCGCCCAGGCGGTCGATCATGCGGGACACGGCGTCGCTGGTCTCGCGGGCGCCGGCGTACTGTTCGTCGGCCCCGGCCGTGGCGTGGGCCACTTCCTTGCCCAGGCGGCGGGCCACTTCGTTCAGGGCCAGGGAAATGCCGCCGGCCTCGCGCGCGCCGGCCCGGGTGGTCTCCAGCACGGCGGAAACGCGCGCCTCCTGGCGCGAACTGGCCTCCAGGGCCCGCTCGGCCCGCAGCATCTCCTCCTGGGCCTTTTCGCCCTCGGCCTCGGCCTGGGTGATTTTCTGCTTCAGGGCCTCGACCATGTTATTGAGCGAGGCGGCCAAAGCGCCGATTTCGTCGCGGCGGCCGACGGCCAGCTTCTTGTTCAGGTCGCCCCGGCTGACCGCGCCGGCGAAGGCCACGGTTTCCTTGAGCGGCGCCACCATGGAGCGCACCACGAAGAAACCGCACAAGCAGCCGAGCACGGCCAGCATCAGCGAGATGATCACGCTGCCGGTGATGGAGCTGCGCACGCTGGCCATCAGTTCGGAGCCGCTGGCCTCGGTGCACACGTACCAGCCGAGCACCGGGATTTTCCGG
Organism: Desulfovibrionaceae bacterium; assembly: GCA_031554295.1. Lineage (GTDB taxonomy): Bacteria > Desulfobacterota > Desulfovibrionia > Desulfovibrionales > Desulfovibrionaceae > JAVBVM01. The sequence goes on from JAVBVM010000060.1 coordinate 3,667, forward strand.
GCCAGGGCGTAGCGGGTGTCGCCCGTGTTGTCCTTGTAGGTCAGGGGGTAGCTGTCGACGCGGCTGATGTCGGCCCACTCGGCCGCATAGGCCGGGGCCACGTCCCGCAGGGGTTTGTTCACGAAGTCCGGGTTGGAGGAAAAGCGCATGACGCCGTTGGCGTCGGCAATGAAAGTGGTGCCGTTTTCGCCGATGGTCATGCCGCCCAGGCGGGCGGCGAAGGACTTCAGGTCAATGGAGACCGAGACCAGGCCGGCGTATTTGCCGTCCACCTCCACCCGGCGGTTGATGAACGCCTTGGTGCCCCAGACCGGGTCGTCCACGTAGACGGTGACGCCGATGGGGGCGCGGCTGTCGCGGAAGGCGCCGAACCAGCCGTCCTGCGGGGTGAGCCGGGATTCCTTGCGTTTGCCTTCCAGCAGGTCGGTATACTGGCCGGTGGCCTGCGAGACGAAGTTGGCCCCCAGGGTGCCGTAGGTTTTCACAATCCCGTCCAGGAAGCGGTAGACCGTATCCAGTTCGTCGTTCGGCTCGCCGCGCCTGATCCAGTCCTGGAGGAAGGGGTTGAGCACGGCCAGTTGCAGCCCCCGGCCGGTTTCCATGATCGCGGCGTCCACGGTGTGCAGGATGCCGTCGGACATCAGCGGCAGCTGCTTGTCCAGCAGTTGCGAGCGCATGTCCGCCCGGTAGAACCAGGTATTGGCGAAAATGATGGCCGAAGCCACAATCAGCAGCAGGGCCAGGATCAGCAGATTGATCTTTTTACTCATGGACAGGGCGCGCATAAAGATTCCAGTTTGGTTTGATGTGAAAAGGCCGGGTCGGGAACGGTAAAGGCAGGGTAGACGCATTATTCCCGAAAGGCAAGCCGGCCGGGCCGGATCTTCGCCATTCCTACCGCTTGAAGGCGGCGCGGAGCATGACGGTCAGGGAATGGCAGATGGCGGCCAGGCGCTCCACGGCGGCGGCGACGGCCGGGCGTTCCATGAACTGGGCGGCGTCGGCGCCGGAGGGGGCGTTTTTCAGCATCTCCTCAAGCTCCGCCCCGGCTCCGGCCAGTTCGAGGGCGCCCAGGGTCTGGCCCAGGCTCTTGAAGGTGTGGGCGTGGCGCAGGGTGGCGGCCAGGTCGCGCGCGGCCGCGAAGCCTTTCAGTTCCTCGTCGGCGCGCGCGTGCTTGTCCAGCCAGGTGAGCAGGAGCTTTTTATAGAGGGCGGCGGAATTGCCCAGGCGGGCCAGGCTGCCCCGCACGTCCAGGCCGGGCAGGTCGGGCAGGTCGCCCATGGTCGCGGCCGGTCCGGACGATGCGACGGGGGCGACGGGGGCGACGGGGGCGGCGGGCGGCCGCATGGAGCCCTGGTCCAGGCCCCCGTCCGGGCCGGCCTGGGCATTTTCGTCGGCGTGGAAGATCGGCGCGGTCCAGAGGTCGCGGTCCGGATCGGCCGGGCCGGCCCAGCGGGAAAGGGCGGCGAAGAGCTTGTCCACTTCAATGGGCTTGCCCACGTGGTCGTTCATGCCGGCGGCCAGGCAGCGTTCGCGTTCCTCGGCGAAGGCGTGCGCGGTCATGGCGATGATCGGCAGGTCGTCGAACGCCTTTTGGGCGCGGATTCGTCTGGCCGCCTCGTAGCCGTCCATGACCGGCATTTGCAGGTCCATCAGAATCAGGTCGAAAAGCTTCGGGTCGGTGAGGAGATCCAGGGCTTCCTGGCCGTTGGCGGCCACGGTGACCATGATGCCGGCGTCGCCGAGCATTTCCATGGCCACCTGCTGGTTGATCGGGTTGTCTTCCACCAGCAGGACGGATTTGCCCGGCAGGTTGCCGGGCCGGGCCGCCAGCGGCGTGGTGGGGATGAGCGGCTCGCGCGCGGTGACGTGCTCGGCGTCCAGCACGCCGGCGATCACGTCGTAGAGGATCGAGGCGTTGGTGGGTTTGTGGAGCACGGCCTTGGCCCCGGCTTCCTCGGCCAGGGCCTGGATGTCGCCGTGGCCGAAGGAGGTGGCCATGATGATCAGCGGCGGGTGCTTCAGCTCCAGATCTTTGAGAATATGCCGGGCGGCGTCGATGCCGTCCATTTCCGGCATGCGCCAGTCGAGCAGGGCCAGACGGAAGGGCTCGCCCTCCGCCTCGGCCGCGCGCAGGAGCCTGAAGGCGTTTTTGGCGGAATCGGCCGCCTGCGCGGCAAAGGACATGCTTTCCAGAATGCTGACGAAAATTTCCCGGGCCGACTCGTTGTCATCCACCACCAGAATGCGCGAGCCTTTGAGCTGCGCGCTGTAGGCCGGCATGTTCGCCTGCGCGGGCACGCCGAAACGGGCGTTCAGGTGGAAGACGGTGCCCCGGCCGGGCGCGCTTTCCACCCGGATGTCGCCGCCCATCATCTCCAGCAGGCGCTTGGTGATCACCAGGCCCAGGCCGGTGCCGCCAAAGCGGCGGGTTATGGTGTCGTCGGCCTGGGTAAAGGGCGTGAACAGCCGTCCGACCTGCTCGCCGGACATGCCGATGCCGGTATCGCGCACGGTGAAGGCCACGTCGGCCTTGTCGTCGGCGAAATCGGCCAGGCGGCAGGAGATGATCACCTCGCCGCTTTCCGTGAACTTGATGGCGTTGCCGGCCAGGTTGACCAGAATCTGGCCCAGGCGCATGGGGTCGCCGAGCAGGCGGTCGGGGATGGCCGGGTCCAGGTCGAACAGGAATTCCAGGTTCTTTTCGCCGGCTTTTTGCGAGAGCAGCGTGGCCACGTTGGAGAGCACGTCCTCCAGGCGGAAGGGCACGCTTTCGAT
>JAVBVM010000014.1:0-19910 GCA_031554295.1 Desulfovibrionaceae bacterium
TGCCGGATTTATGGCGACAAAACGGTCATTTCGGCTGGAACGCAGATCGGCCGCGAAGGTCCCGTCACCATTGAGGACTGCCAGATCGGCCCTGGCGTGGAACTCAAAGGGGGATACTTCAGCAAGTCGGTTTTCCTCCAACAGGCGAACCTTGGTCTGGGGGCGCAAGTCAGGGAAGCGTGCATCCTCGAGGAAGAAGCGGGCGGCGCGCACTGCGTCGGGCTCAAGCAGACGATCCTCTTTCCCTTCGTCACTCTGGGCAGCCTGATCAACTTTTGCGACTGTCTGATGGCTGGCGGGACCAGCCGAAAGAATCACAGCGAAGTGGGCAGCTCCTATATCCACTTCAACTTCACGCCCGACGCGGACAAGACCACGGCCTCGTTGTTGGGCGATGTGCCGCGAGGCGTGATGCTGAACCAGCAGCCGATTTTTCTCGGCGGCCAGGGCGGCATGGTCGGACCGCTGCGGATGGGGTTCGGCAATGTGCTCGCCGCGGGGAGTATCCTGCGCAAGGATGTTCCCGCCGACGGACAGCTGGTTTTCGCTAAAACAGCGTCCGGCAGAACGACCGCGTTTTTGCCGAGGGCCTATTCCGGCCTTGCGCGCATCATTCGCAATAATTTCATCTATCTTGCCAATCTGGCGGCGCTCGAGCAGTGGTACGTTCATGTTCGCCAATCTTTTTTTCAGGAACAGGAGTTCGGTAATCTCATTTTCAAGGGCGCTCTTGAAAAGCTGGCTATGGCGACAATGGAACGTTGCAAGCGGCTGGAGGAAATGGGAAGTAAGCTGGCAATTTCTCCGAATGTCCGTTCCGATGAACCGGGGCGGCGCGAATTGGCTGAGAACGCCGCCAGGATACGGGAGCTTCTGGCCAACGGCGCGGCCGCTCGAGCCGGCGCCCGGGAAAAAGACCTGTTTCTGGCGGGGTTGCAGAAAAGCCGCCAAAAGGGCGCGGGGTATATCGATACCATCCAGCGTCTGCCGGAAGAGATAGTGCGGGGAGGAACACAGTGGCTTGAGCAGATCGTCGGCGACACCTTTCAGCTTCTGGTGTCGCGGGTGCCTGTCTTGGAATTGATCCGCGCCGCAGCACCGACAGTCAAAGATTAAAGCAAAAAAGCTCTCGGTTGGTGAGGAGTTCCAGTCGTTTTTCGGTTTTTCACATAGAGGGATAAACCATGTCGATCACGGTGTACGTTACGGACGATTTCGAACATATGAGCAGAGTCGGCGCGGATATCGTCACCGCACGCATTGTCCAGATCCTCAAACAAAAAAATGAAATGGTCCTGGGTTTGGCCACCGGGAATTCGCCGACCGGCCTTTACCGGCATCTGGCCCAGGCGGCCAACGCCGGCGTGCTGGACAGCGGCCGCATCCGCAGTTTTAATCTTGACGAGTACGTTGGTCTGCCGGGGGAGAACGCGCAGCAGCGTGTCCTGCACCGTGAAAGCTACTGCGCGTTCATGATCGAGAAGCTTTTCAGCCGGCTTGACCGCAAATTCATCGAAACCAGCGTTCCGTACGGGACCTTGATCGAGCAGTCGCGGTTGATCAAGGAGCTTAAGGCGCATCCGGAAGATTGGAGCGAGGAGGGCGCGAATGGCGGCCGCGCGATCGTCATCAAGGCCGCGCCGGTTTCGCCCTACCTGGCCTGGGTCCGCAAGGAAATTCTCGAAGGATACGCGCGGAAGATCAAACGAGCCGGCGGGATTGATCTGCAGATCATTGGTGTTGGCGGTCACGGGCATGTGGCTTTCCATGAATCGGGTGTCCCGTTCAAGAAAAGCAAAGTGATGCTGGTCAAGCTCGACGACAACACGGTGGCCAACGCCGTGGCTGACGGCCACTTTGCTTCAATAAAGGAAAGTCCTCGCTACGCCGTCAGCATGGGGGCCGAACTGGTCTATCAGGCGGGAACCGTCGTCCTTTTGGCCAACGGCGAACGCAAGGTCGAATCGGTCGCCAGATCGCTGCTCGACAGGCCGACTCCGGAAGTGCCCATCTCGTATGGCCAGATCTATTCCGCGAACGGCGGCGAACTCTATTACGTCGTTGACAAGATCGCGGCGCGGGGACTGCTGGCTTCCCGCTCCGCCCTGGAAAAGAAAGGCGTAAAAATCCTGTTCCCCAGGCCGGGCAAGGAATTGTAACGTGAGCCAACTTGAAGAAAGCGTCGCGGAACTTATCCGTGCGCAAGGCCCCCTTACGGGGGCCGAGATACAAGACCATACCAAGGGCGACAGCCTGGCCTTATGGCAACTGTGCCACTCTTCAAGCGCGCTGGAAGTGAGGACGCTGGGGCGGCAATATCTAAGGCTTGACTCGCAGGTGGAGGGGTATGCCCGCCTCTCGCCTTCCATCCTGAGGGAGTTTTTCACCTACTCGGTCATCGGCCTGGCCGATGAACCGGAATCTCTGGAGAGGCGCGCTTTGGAAGTCGCTTCGCGCATTGAAGCGATCAGCCGGGAGAAGTACGAACTGGCCCGCCGCTTTGCCGGGGACATTCGCGAACAGTTCAAAGGCGACTGCCCGGACGGCTGGCCGGAAGATCGGCTATGCGTCCTTCTCGCCGGAGATGTCGTCTATCGGATGGCGCACAGGGTTCCGCGGCCGGAACACAGCACGGGAAGGCTGGTGGACGGCTCCGACATCGACCTCGTTGTCATTTTGGCGGACGATGTTCCGAACAGCTTCGTCGAACGGCTTGATGAGGCGATCTATCAGGGCAAGTATATGACGCTGGTTACTCCTTCAGTCAGGGAAGAGATTGACTACGTTGTGAAGAAAATGGCGCGGGTTGACGAACAGCTGGGCTTTGACACCTTCAAGCGCATGGTCGCCTGCAAAATACTGCATGAAGGCGTGTTGCTTCATGGCAGCCCGGCCATGTTCAAGGACATCAAATCCCGACTCCGGCAGCGGGGGATCGCGCAAAAACTGGAGGATCTGGAGGCGCGGGCGCGCGCTTCCCGCAAGGCCGGACGGGAATATCTGCTTCGCCATCGCCTTGTGGGGCCGATGGGCAGCGAGGTTCGAAAACTTTTCTATTCCGCCGAGGAACATGGGGAGTTTGAGTGAAAGAATAGGTTGGGCGGTCGGTCCGGCGGGGTACTCAGGAAATCCAGCCTGTCCGTATCGGCCTGGCCAGTGCCATTTGTTTATGCCAAGTAAAAAGTTAGCGGCTAAAAGCCATGGCGTACCCCGGGAAATCATTTTTCGGGGTGCTTTTTTTCCTAAGCGAATTGTCTGCTCGAAAAATTGGCTCCCTGTAAAAGGTAGTGTATAGACGGGTTACCCATGAATCATGGAGGATTGGCCGGAGAAGAAAGCGCCCATATCCGCGAAGAAATATTTTTTCGTGGGCAAGCGTCGCGAGCCCGCGCATGCGGTTGAACCTCCCGGAAGCCCTGATGGGGCGCCCGCGTTGACAGCGAGCTTCCCGCAAGGCTAAAAGAACTGTTTGAGCAAAGCTGGTTGCGCCATGCTTTGGGATGGTCGGCACGCGAAAGTTGTTTTCAGGCTGGCCGGAGCACGTCCCGCTGCTTACGGCGCGTTGTTGCGATTGGCGTTATCGCTCGTCCGCGATTCGCGGGCAAGCGCAACCGGGCCAAGCAATTCATGCGGAACTGACAAAGCGGCTCCGCGCCCGTTTCGCTATGCGGCCGGGCCGGGGAGGTTTGCGGAAAACCTTCCGCTTATGAGGATATATGGAACAGGTGGTCGGCATCAAATTCAACGGACGCGGCAACGTCTATCAGTTCTTTTCGGGCGGGCAGAGCGTTGTCTTGAACGACGCGGTGATCGCCGAAACCGAGCAGGGCGTCTCCCTGGGCGTGGTGGTTTCCCTTGAGGAAAATCCGGCGTCCGGCGCGGAGTCGTCCGCGGAGCAGGAAGCGCGGGCTCTTGTGCCCATTGTGCGCCTGGCTACGGAAGAGGATTTGGCCGCCGCGCGGGAAAACGAGACCCTGGCAAGGGAGGCGGTGGCCTATTGCCGTCAGTGCATCCGCGAACGCAATCTGGATATGAAGCTCGTGGATGTGGAGGTCTTTTTCGACCGCTCCAAGATGGTTTTCTTTTTCACCGCGCCCGCCCGCATCGACTTCCGGGATCTGGTGAAGGATCTGGTGCACAGCTACCGCACGCGTATTGAATTGCGCCAAATCGGCGTGCGCCACGAAACTCAGATGATCGGCGCTTTGGGCAACTGCGGCATGGTTTGCTGCTGCCGGCGCTATCTGCAAAAATTCGCGCCTGTGACCATCAAGATGGCCAAGGAACAGAATCTGTTTCTCAACCCCGCGAAGATTTCCGGCATCTGCGGCCGGCTGCTCTGCTGCCTGAGCTATGAGCAGGATAATTACGAAGCCTTCCACCGCAGTTGTCCGCGCCTGGGCAAGCGCTATCAGACCAGCCGGGGCATGGTGAAAATTCTGCGCAGCAACATGTTCCGCAACAGCATTGTGGTTTTGACCGAAGCCGGCGAAGAACAGGAGTTTACCCTGCCTGAGTGGGCGGAGCTCGCTCCTCGCCGAACCGAGCAGTCCCTGCCGGCTGAGACTGGGCGACCCCAGCGCGCGGCAGGCCAGGGTGGAACGCCCCACAGGGGGGCGCACGCCCGCGCGGAAGGCAAAGCCGAGGCGGACGCGGCCCCGGGCGGCCACAAAGGGCGCCGGCTCGAACAAAGCGCCGGCTATGCCGAGGCGCGTGACGGGGAGGAGGCGGAACCGGAATTTTTCGCTGACGCGGGCGGGAGCGAAGCCGCCGGGATGGCCCCTGACGTGCCCTCCGCCATGCCGTCGGACATGTCCGACGGCCCGTCCGCCAACTTGCTCGACGACGCTTTTGACGGCGGCGTTCCGGCCCAGTTCAGCGAAGACGGCGCGGCCGAGGGAGTGGGCATTTTCGGCCTGAGGCCCGCAGGGGAACGCGGCTCTGGCAATCGCGTTCCGGCCGAGCACCGCGCCGGCGAACGCCCCGTCGGGCTGAACCGTCAGGGGGGATATGGCGGACAAGGGAGCCAGGGCGAGCAGCGCCGGAATTCCGCTTCTCCTGAAGAACGGCGGGCGGATCATCCGGGAACCCCGGGGCACCGGCGCAAACGCAGGCATCACCGGCCGAGCGGCGGCGCGCGTGCTGAAAACCGCTCCGACGGGAAGCCCGGCACGCATAACGAAAACAAATAGCGCGCGGCGGGCGCCAGGCGCCCGCATGACAGCGGCAGGAGCCTATGCAAACCTTTTTTGTGACCACCCCCATATATTATGTAAACGCGCGGCCGCACCTCGGGCATGCCTACACCACCATTGTGGGCGATTGTCTGTGCCGCTTCCACCGTCTGATGGGCAGGGACGCCTTTCTGCTCACCGGCACGGACGAACACGGGGAAAAGATTGTCCAGGCCGCCGAAAAGGCGAACAAAGCCCCCAAGGCATTTACCGACGAGATCAGCGCTACCTTTTCCGCCTTGTGGCCGCAGCTCAATATCGAGCCGGACAGCTTCGTGCGCACCACCAGCGCGCGGCACAGGGACTGTGTGCAGCGGATATTGCAGCGGGTCTACGAGCAGGGCGACATCTATTTCGGCGAGTACGGCGGCCATTATTGTTACGGCTGCGAACGCTTCTACACGGAAAAAGAGCTGGAAAACGGCCTGTGCCCACAGCACCTGGTGAAGCCCGAATATATCAGCGAAAAGAATTATTTTTTCCGCATGTCCAAGTACCAGGGCTGGCTGAAGCAATATATCCTGGATAATCCGGATTTTATCCGGCCCGAGCGCTACCGCAACGAAGTGCTGTCCCTGCTCGATTCGGGCGCGCTGGAGGATTTGTGCATATCGCGGCCCAAAACGCGCCTGGCCTGGGGCATTGATCTGCCGTTCGACCCCGGCTACGTCTGCTATGTCTGGTTTGACGCGCTGCTCAGCTACATTTCCGGCATCGGCGCGCCGGACGGCGAACAATTCAAGAAATACTGGCCGGGCGAACATCTGGTGGCCAAGGACATTTTAAAGCCCCACGCCATATTCTGGCCCACCATGCTCAAGGCCGCCGGCTTCGCTCCCTACAAGCACCTGAACGTGCACGGCTACTGGCTGGTGCGCGAAACCAAGATGTCCAAGTCGCTCGGCAACGTGATGGATCCGGTGCAGGTGATCGGCAAGTACGGTGTGGACGCCTTCCGCTATTTCCTGCTGCGCGAGATGAGTTTCGGCAGCGACGCGAATTTCTCCGAAGAGGCGCTGATCGGTCGGGTTAACGCGGATCTGGCTAACGACCTGGGTAATTTGTTCAGCCGGGTTCTGAGCATGAACGCAAAATATTTCAACGGTCTGGCGCCGGAAGCCGGCTCGCTTGAGCCGGAAGACGCGGCCTTGATCGAGCTGACCCGCACGGCCGTTGAGAACTTTGTCCGGCTGTTCGAGCGGGTGCGCTTTTCCCAGGCCCTGGACTCCCTGTGGGAGCTGGTGCGCGGCCTGAACAAATATGTGGACGCCACCGCGCCCTGGGCCCTGTTCAAAGCCGGCGACATGGCGCGTCTGGCCACGGTCATGGCCGTGCCCCTGGCCGCCATGTACCGGGTGGCCCTGTGCCTTTCCCCGATCATGCCGGTGGCGGCGGCGGCCATGCGCGCCCAGCTCGGCCAGCCCGGCGGGGAACGCTTGGATCCGGATTCCCTGTGGGAGTGGATAGAGCCGGGCACCACGCTGGCCGCGAGTTCCGCGCTGTTTCCGCGGATGGAGACATTGGCCCCGGCCCCGGATTCGGGAAAAGATGCGCCCGAGGCGAAAAAAGCCTCTGTCAAAGCTGAACCGAAGAAGGATCGCAAGGAGCCGGCGAAAGAGGCCCCGGCCGATCCGTGCGGCCGCACAATCAGCTATGAGGATTTCCAGAAGCTCGATCTGCGCGTGGGCACCATCGTGGCGGCTGAACGCCACCCGGACGCGGACCGGCTCTTGTGCCTGACCGTGGACATTGGCGAGGAAACTCCGCGCTCCATCGTTTCCGGCCTGGCGGAAGCCTATGCCCCGGAAGAACTGCCCGGCCGCCAGGTGGTCGTTCTGGCGAATCTTGCGCCGCGCAAGCTGCGCGGCAAAGAGTCGCAGGGTATGGTACTGACCGCTGATGGGGAGAAATTGGCGTTACTGGCCGTTTCACACCCTGTGGCGGCGGGCGGCAAGGTGTCTTAGCAAAAAACGTCATTGCTGTTCTCCGCCCTCATGTGGCGGTTGGCCGCAGATTGGTCGCGGCGTTTCGGGCTATTCGGGAGGTTGACGATGCGGAAGATTGCCCTGGCCGTCCTGTTGGTGTTCTTGGGCCAGAACCCCCTTTTTGCCCAGGAACAGCGGGAAATACTCCAGAGTGAGCGCCATGCCGACTGGAGTTCCTTTGTGCTGTTCCCGGCCTTTGAAGAAAGTTACGTCCGGGCCGCTACTTTGAGCCTTCCGGAACGGCTGGTCGACTACGTGGATTCGTCCTTCTTCATTGAATCGTATGCCGGCGAATGCGGCAGGTACTATCTGACGCTTTTTATGAGCAATCAGTGTTTCCCCGGCATTCGGGACGGGGACTATGTGGATGCGGCGCTGCGCGTGGACGGCGGTTCTATATATGAGTTGCGCGCCACCGTGAGTGTTTTGAAGACGGGGCTTTTCTTCCGTCTGCGCTTTTCCGACGGCCATGACGGAAGCGCCTGGCTCGACGAATTCATGGCCGGTTCGGTGATGCGGCTGCGCATCGGCGGTGGAGCGGAGACGTATTATTCCAAGTATTCCCTGCGCGGGAGCACCGCCGCCCTCAAGCGGGTGGATAGACTCTGCGGCTCGCTCCGACGGTGAAAATACAGCTTGAATTTTCGAGTGGCGCGCGCGGCGCGGCTTGCCCCACGCTTGCAAGCGGCGATTGACTATTCGGGCGCGCGTGCCCAACGAGAAAAGGGCCTGCGAAGCGTTTCGTAAGCCCTTTTTATTTGATGGCAACCAGTCTCTGTCAGGCTGGAAAATCATTTCCCCAGGTCGGCTTCAGGCCGTTATTCGTCCACCAGGGGCTTGGCCAGATCCGCGCCCAGACGCAAGGCGATTCCGCTGTTCGCGTGCGCCGCCGGCGGGAAGCGTCGCTGGAGCGTTTTTTCCAGAGAATCGAACGAAACCACGCGGGTAAGCGCGGCCAGCGCGCCAAGCACGCAAATATTGAAGGCCAGCGGCTTGCCCAGGGTATCCATGATCGCCTGGTACATGGGCAGGCCCTTACGGCGCGCGTCGACGCGCGTATCCGGCCGCACCAGGTCGGAGTCGTACAGGTACAGGCCGCCCGGGCGGATCAGGGGCAAGTATTTGTTCATGGCCTCGTTGGTCAGGGCCACCAGGTAATTGGGCTGCGTCACCTTGGGAAAATAGATCGGGCCGTCGGAGATGATGACGTCCGAACGGGTCGCGCCGCCGCGCGCCTCCGGGCCGTAGGACTGCGACTGCACGGCATTGCTGCCTTCATACAAAACAGCCGCCTCGGCCAGAAGGATGGCCATGGTAATGATGCCCTGCCCACCGGAGCCGGACATGAGAAAGCGGTATCGTTCCATGGCGTCACTCCTGCCGCGCCTTGGCGACGAGCTTGGCGTATTCTTCACAGTATTCGGGCCGAATTTCGTCGCGGAAAATGCCGCGCGGAATGAGGGTGGGGTCTTCCTCAAGCTTTTTCGAGCCCAGGGGAGCGGTCAGGTCGCGGTAGCTTTCCAGCATTTCCACAGCTCCGCCAATGTTGTTCTTGCGGCCAAAGTAGGTCGGGCACTGGGTAAGCACCTCGACCACGGAAATACCCTTGTGTCGCATCGCTTTTTTGATGTAGCCGCTGATTTCCTTCACATGAAAGGCCGTGGTGCGGGCCACAAAGGTGGCGCCCGCGCCCAGGGCGAGCTGCACGATGTCAAAGGCCGGGTCAATACTCTGATAGGGCGCGGTGGTGGCCAGGACGCCTTCGCCCGAAAGCGGCGAGTACTGGCCGCCGGTCATGCCGTAAATACGATTGTTGAGCACGATGGCCGTCAGGTCGATATTGCGGCGGCAGGCATGGATAAAATGGTTGCCGCCAATGGCCGTGGCATCGCCGTCGCCCATGGGAACGAGGATATTGAGCGAGGGACGGGCCAGCTTCAGGCCCGTGGCGCAGGCCAGGGCGCGGCCGTGCATGGTGTGCATGCTGTGAAAATCCACATAGCCGGAAATGCGCGCCGAGCAGCCGATGCCGGATACCATGCACAGGGAGGAACGATCCAGCCCCAGTTCGTCCACAGCGTGGAGAAGGCCGTTGAGCACCGTGCCGTGGCCGCAACCCGGGCACCAGATATGCGGAAAAAAGCGTTCGCGGATATAGTCCCTGAAGGCCATGGCTAGAACCCCCTTCCTTCAATGGTGCGCATGACCTTGCCGATGTCCGTGGGCGTGATCATCACGCCGTCCACTCGGTTGGCCAGAAAGACCCGGTCCGGCTGCTTCACCGCCGCTTTCACCTGGGACATCACCTGCCCCATGTTCATTTCCACTACAAAAACATTGCGCGCGCGCGCCGTTTTTTCCCGCACCACCTGCGCGGGGAAGGGCCACAGCGTCTGAAGCTCCAGCAGGCCGATGCGGTCGCCTTTCAGGCGGCGGCCTTCCACCAGGTGCCGCGCGCTGCGCGCCGACGAGCCGTAGGAAATGATAATATGTTCCGCGTCCTCCAGATAATATTCCTTGTACCGGGCCAGCAGGTGGGCACGATTTTCAATCTTGTCCACCAGGTGATGGATCAGCTTGTCCACCACGTCGGGGTTTTCCGACGGGAAGCCGAAAATATCGTGATACAGGCCCGTGACATTGTAGCGGTGCACGCCGCCAAAGTCGGAAATGGGCAGCCGGCCGTCCTCGCGCGGCAGGTACGGGTGGTAGTTCACCCCGGCTTTCACGGTCGTGCGCAGCCGCTCCACCACTTCCACGGCGCCCGCCGGCGGGATGATCAGCTTTTCCCGCATATGCCCCACCACTTCGTCAAAAAGCAGGATGACGGGCGTGCGGTAGGTTTCGGCGATATTGAACGCCTCGATGGTTATGGCGAACACGTCCTGCGCCGAGGAGGCCGTGAGCACCACGATGGCGTGGTCGCCATGGGTGCCCCAGCGCGCCTGGTTGACGTCGGCCTGGGCGACCTTGGTGGCCAGGCCCGTGGACGGCCCGGCCCGCTGCACATCCACTATCACGCAGGGGATTTCCGCCATGCAGGCATAGCCGATGGCCTCCTGCTTGAGGGAGAAACCCGGCCCGGAGGTGGCGGTCATGGCCTTGGAGCCGGCCAGCGACGCGCCGCAGACCGCGCACATGGCGGAAATTTCATCTTCCATTTGAATGAAGGCGCCGCCGAGTTTGGGCAGCTGCTCGGCCATATGCTCGGCGATTTCCGTGGACGGCGTGATCGGATAGCCGGCGAAGAAACGCACCCCGGCGTACAGCGCGCCGTGCACACAGGCTTCGTTGCCCTGGACAAAGCGGATATCCTCGGCGGCCGCGGGCGCGTTTTTTTGGGCGCTCATGCCGCCTCCCCGCGTTTTTCGGGTTTTTCAGTCTTATCCACGAGAATGGCCAGATCAGGACAGTACAGTTCGCACATGCCGCAGGCAACGCACTTCTCCGGGTCGCACACGGACTTCTCGTGTTCAAGGCGGAGTGCCTGTTTCGGACAGACGGCCACGCAAACGCCGCAGCCCTTGCACCATCGGTGATTGATGTCAACCGCTCCCATACGTTCTCCCATGGTTTGGATTCCTGACGTGGAAGACTGCATTTTTCAAAATTTTGCCTCCGGCAGCCAAGGCGCCCACGGCTCCTTGGCTGCCGGAGGCAAAAATTCCATCTCCTCGGAAAAGCCGGCCCGGCCAGTGTAGTCCGGTTCATGCCGGATTGCCAGAGGCTTTTTTTGTTTTCCGCAGCGGGGCTTCCGGGGCTTGAATGCGGCCCTGGCGCTTTCGGGCGTGTTGCCACCGGGCCTTCCCGCCCGTATGCCCAAAAGAAAAGGGACCGGCGAGGCGCTTCGCAAGTCCCTTTTTTCGCGGCAACGCCGTTAAAATCGAAAAATACGCCTTAAAGCAGGCCCAATCACATGCCGCTGTTCGGCGTGTTCTTTTGCTCTAGCTCCTGGTAGCGGGCTTTTTCTTCCGGACTGCTCATTCTGGTGTACTCCATGCCTTCGCTGAGCAGGGGCGTGGCGACTTGTTCCGTTATTTCAGTCAACTGCGGCCTTCCGGCTAGAAAACCCATTCCTATGTCCCCCTGCACGTAAGAATTTTTACCGGCCTGAACCGTGATGGTGACGGAAGCCATGGCCTCGGTTTCCGCCGTGTACGTGTGCGGGCCGGGGGCCGTCTTGTGCAGAAAATAGCTGCCGGAGCGCAGCAGCCCGATATTTTGTCCGTTTTCCTGGACAAAATAGGAGATCCCGCTGCCCATAAAGGAGCTCTCCCGCAGGAAGCAGACCACGCCGGATTCGGCATCCGGAACAATAGCCGGCGCCGCGTCCAGCACCACATAGTCTCCCCGCGTGGGCATGGTGGCGCACCCCGTCAGGGAAAAAGCCAGGCCAATGGACACCAGAAGCAAAACGATTCTTTTCATATTTCCTCCTGCTCGTATGAGAGAACAAAGCGTAGAATGAAAGAAGCATTTTTCGGAGACTGGAAAGTGGCGGTTGACTTGAGCCCGGATTGGCCGCTGTGCGCCATGTTGCCGCCAAGAAAAAGGGACTTACGAAATAAATCGTAAGTCCCTGATTTTCCTGGTCGGGATGAGAGGATTTGAACCTCCGGCTTCAGCGTCCCGAACGCTGCGCTCTAGCCAAACTGAGCCACATCCCGTTGAGGGAAACATCTTTACCCGAGGCGGAAGCGGATTGCAAGTCTTTTTCCGTTCCCGGCGAATAAGCCGGCAATCCGCCGTAACCAGACGTTTTTATGTATGTCTTGGACCCGCCTCGTTCTCGGCTAGTTGTCAATACGGCCTATTTCGCGTATTCTTTCAACATGGGACTGAACGGCGAATGTCGCTAAGCGAAACTTTTTGTTTTTTCACCGCGGCCTGTTGGGACAAGCTGGCGCGCGCGCTGGAACGCCGTCATGCCCTTGCTTTTAAATCTTTGTTTCGCGCGGTGCGGCGTCCGGCCGCTTTTATTCTGCGGGGGTATATGTGATTTCAATTCTGGTTGTGGATGATTCGGCATTCATGCGCAAGGCCCTGCGCATGATTCTGGAGCGGGATCCGGAAATTCAGGTGATTGCGGCCGCCCGGGATGGCGAGGAAGCCTTGGATATGATCAGGCAGCACAATCCCGATGTGGTGACGCTGGATATAGAAATGCCCCGCATGGACGGCTTGACCTGCCTCAAGCGCATTATGACGGAAATGCCCCGGCCCGTGCTCATGGTCAGCTCGCTGACCTCAGAAGGGGCCGAGGCCACTTTGAAGGCGCTGGAATATGGCGCGGTGGACTTTATCGTCAAACAGCAGATGGGCTTTGGCTTTGACTTGGCCCGTTTGGAAAAAGATTTGGCTGAAAAAATAAAAACCGTGGCCCGGCGTCGTTCCCTGCGTCGCCCGGTGCGGCCTCTGACCACGCCCGCATCGCCGTCCGCGCCGTCCACATCACCTGGGGGCGCCGCACGCCCGGCCGCCGCCGGAACCGCTGGAACAGGCGCGCTGCCCCGTTCCGTCGGCTCCTCGGGAGCCGCCAACTTTGTGCCGGCCGCTGTTCCCAGCGGCCGGCCCATGCGCGACCTGGTGGTCATCGGCGTGTCCACGGGCGGCCCGCCGGCCGTGCAGAAAGTGCTTTCCGCCCTGCCGCAGGACTTTCCCGCCGGCATCCTCATCGCCCAGCATATGCCGGCGGCCTTCACCGGTCCTTTTGCCAAACGGCTGGACTCGCTCTGCGCCATCAGCGTCAAAGAGGCGGAGGACGGCGACCGTATTAAGCCCGGCACGGCCTATATCGCGCCGGGCGGCAAGCATATCCGGGTGGCCCAGAAGGCCGTGTTGGAAGTGCAGGTTTCGACAAATCCCGAGGATGCTCTTTACAAACCTTCCGCAAATGTGCTTATAGAGTCGGCTGGAATCGCGATGGCGCGCCGGACCTTGGGCGCCATTTTCACCGGTATGGGCAGCGACGGCCTGGAAGGCGTGAAGGTGCTGAAGGCCAAAGGCGGCCGCGCCCTTGCCCAGAGCGACGCCACCTGCGTTGTTTACGGCATGCCCAAGGCCATAGTTGACGCCGGCCTTGCGGATGAAATTGTGGATATTGATGATATGGCCCTGGCCATCCAGGTGAATCTGTATAAGTAATTTCTCCTGGCGCCGCTCACGGCGCGGAACCTGAGGAGGGCGGCATGCAGGAGCCCATACTGGCGCAACTGGCAAGCGATGATCCTGATGAAGTGCGCGCCGCGGCGTTTGAAGCGGGGTATATGGGGTTACAGGAAGCCGTGCCGCTGCTGATCCGGCAGGCGGAAAGCGCGAATGCCGGCGTGCAGGAGGCTGTTGACCAGGCCCTGCGCAAAATACGCGGGGCGGACACGGTGCGCCTTCTCCTGCCGCTTCTGAATTCCGAAGACTCGACCGTGCGCAACCTGAGCATGGACGTGCTGCGGGAAATCGGCAACGATGACCTGGATACGCTGATTGAGCAACTGGAGAGTCCGGATGACGATTTGCGCATCTTTGTTTCGGATATTCTGGGCAGTTGCCACTCCGCCTTTGTTGTGCCCGCTTTGTGCGAGGCCCTTTTGAACGACAAGGAAGTGAACGTGCGCTACCAGGCCGCGGTGAGCCTGGGCCAGCTCGCCTTTGCCCAGGCGGCGGACTGCCTGAACAAAGCCATGAAGGATGAAGAGTGGGTCCAGTTCGCTGTGATTGAGGCTCTGGCCAAAATCCGGGCCGAATCCTCGGTAGGCGCCCTGGTGCAGGCCCTGGACGCCTCTTCCGACCTGGTGGCCTCCATGATTGTCGACGCCCTGGGCGAAATAGGGAATTTCAAGGCCGTGCCGCTTTTGATCAAGCGGCTCGACATCTCGCCCCGCCCGCTGTGCAATAAAATCGTCAAGGCCATTATCCGGCTGCTGGGCGGCGCCTCTCTCACCCTTTTGGATAAAAGGGATCAGGAGCGCATTTCCGGCTATTTGCTGGCGGCCATGACGGATGAGGATCAGGAGATTGTGGATGCGGCCATGAAGGGTCTGGCCTCCCTGGGCGGCGACGTCGCCACCCGTGAAATTCTGGGTGTGGGCGCTGGGCTTGATCCGGTGCGCGACCATGATCGCCTGGAGATGGTGGCGCAACTGCTGGCCCGGGCCGGCGTGAACGAAACGTTGCTGGACGGCGTGCGCAAGGGCCCGTACCTGGAGGCCATCCTCTGCCTCACCGCCATGAACACCAATTGCGACCGGCGCTGCCTGGACACGATCATCGCGGTCTTTGAGGAAAAAGAGCGCGACTTGCGGCGCGTTATGGCCGAAGTGCTGGCCGCCCACTGCACGGTGGAGGACATGCCCTTTCTTTTGGGCCAGCTGGACGCCTACGCCGACCCGACCGTGATGAAGTCCGTGCTTTACGCGCTGGCGCGCCTGCGTTCGGCCAAGGCGGTGCCGCGTGTGCTGAAGCTTTTGGATCACAAATACCCGGATGTGCGCGAAGCGGCGTTGCGCGCGGCCATTTCTCTGGAGACGCCGGAGATTGCCGAGTTTTTCCAAAACGAAGCGGCCAGCGCCGACGCGGAGCGCAAAGCGCGGGGCATTTACGCTCTGGGCATGATCAACGCGGAAGCCCATGAAGCGGTAATCCAGGCGGGATTTTCCGATCCCAGTCCGCTGGTGCGCTCGGCCGCGATCGAGGCTTTTTCCCAATTGGAGCCCACGCCCGAGCATTTGCGTCTGCTGGAGCCCCTGCTTTCGGATGAAGATCGCACCGTGCGGCAGACCGTGGTGGAGAAAATCGGGGCCAGCCCGAACGTCCGCGGCGTGGATCTGCTGTTCAAGGCCCTGGATGATGAGGATGACTGGGTGAAGCTGCGCGCCGTGGAGGCGCTGGGCCGTCACCGGGCGCAGCCGGTGGTGCTGCGTCTGCTGGAAAAGTTTGAGAATTCCGGGCGCATGGTGCAGATGAAGATCATCGAGGCATTGGGGGATATCGGCGGCAACACGGCCTTTCAGGCGGTTTTGAGTCTCATGGACTATGATGACCCGGAAATACAGCAGGCGGCCGGCGACGCGGCGTCGCGGATCCGGGACGAACATGGGGAGTCGGAATAATGGCGGCGCTTCTTACCTCCCCCTCCTCGATACTGGGCGACCTGAAAGTCACGAACGAGGAATTCCTCCAACTGCGGGATTTTATTTACCAGCAGTCCGGCATTTATATCGCCGAAAACCGGAAATATCTGATTGAAAACCGGCTGCGTAACCGCATCCGCGACCTCAATCTGAAGAATTTCGGCGAATACTATTATTACCTGCGTTATGACGCCAACCGCCGCACGGAACTGAACCGCCTGTTCGAGGTGGTGACCACCAATGAAACCAGCTTCTACCGCAACCCGCCTCAATTACAGATCTTTAAGGATGTGGTGCTGAAGGACGTGCTGGATAAACAGCGGGCCGCGGGCCAGAAAAAACTGCGCATCTGGTCGGCCGGCTGTTCCACCGGTGAGGAGCCCTACACGCTGGCCATTCTGCTCTATGAAGTGCTGAAAAACGAAACGCCGATGTGGGACATCAAGATTACGGCGAACGATTTGTCCGAGGCGGTGCTGGACGCGGCCCGGGCGGGCGAGTACAGCGAATACGCGTTGCGCACCACGCCGCCTGAGATCGTTTCAAAGTACTTCATCAAAAACGGCGCGAACTACAAGATCGATCCCAAGCTGAAGCGCATGATCTCCTTTGGGCCGATCAATTTGAGCGACCGCATGCAGGTGAAGCGGGTGGAGCGATCGCAAATCGTTTTTTGCCGTAATGTTATTATCTATTTTGACGATGAGATGAAGAAACAGGTGATCGGCGCTTTTTACGACAACCTGCTGCCCGGGGGCTATCTGCTGATCGGCCATTCGGAGTCGCTGCACAATATTTCCCGCACTTTCAAGCCGGAACACCACGCCGGTACGATTGTCTACCGGAAACTGTGATCGTGGGTCCGCATCGCGCGGGACGTATTTGTAAGGAGGGTCCGGCCAGGTGAACAAAAAGGCACGGGTTATTGCAATAGCCAATCAGAAGGGCGGTGTGGGAAAAACCACCACCACGCTCACGCTGGGCGCCGCGCTCGCCCTGCGCGGGCAGCGCGTGCTGATCATGGATCTGGACCCGCACGCCTGCGCGTCCGTGCATATGCGCTTTTACCCGGAAGAGCTGGAAACCACAGCCTACGATCTCTTCACCGCCGAAGAGGACGCCTGGCCGGACGTGTGGCTGCGTTTGACCCAGCGCAGCGACAGTCCGACCATGGACATCGCGCCGGGAAGCATCCGGCTGGCGGAGCTGGACGTGGACTTGCGCAGCCGCAAGGGCAAGGGAGCCATCCTGTTGCGTGCACTGGCCCTGGTGGAAGAGAAATATGACTATATCCTGCTGGATTGTCCGCCGCACGTGGGGATCCTGCTGGCCAACGCGCTGGTGGCCTGCAACCTGCTGATCATTCCCATCCAGACGGACTTTTTGGCCCTGCACGGCCTGAAGCTGCTCTTCGACACCCTGCGCATTCTGAACAAGGTTTTGCCGGAGCCCGTCGATTACCGGGCCTTGGCCACCATGTACGACAAGCGGGCCCGCGCCTGCGGCCGGGTGCTGGAACTCACGCGCCAGAAGATGGGCGACCGCATGTTCGAGACGGTGATCGGCGTGGATACGCGCTTTCGCGACGCCAGCGCCGTGGGCAAGGTGATTTACGATCTGGACCCGGGCAGCCGGGGAGCGGTGGCATACGGTGAATTGGCACAGGAGCTTTTGCGTTATGACGAAAAAATCGCCTGAGGAATATTTCAGCCAACAGAGCTTCGGCGCCGGCGGCGGCGGAGAGTTCACCCCGGCCGAACGCGCCTTCATGCAGAAGTACCTGGGGCTGGATGAGGCTGACATTCTGCGGAAAATCGGCATAACGCCGCCGTCCGCGCCTGTTGCCGCCCAGCCCGTCGCTGTGCCGCCCGCCGCCTCAGCGCCGGAATCCGTCGCGCCTGTCGAGCCGCTTGCGCCCGAGGCCGTCCCGGCCGAACCCGAAGTTTCCGCGCCCGCTCCGGAGCCGGAGGCGGAACCGCCTGTGGCCGGGGCTCCGGCGGCCGAGCCGGAAATTCAGGCGCGGGCCGAACCCGAGGCTGCGAAAGAACTCGCGTCCGCTGCGCCCGTTGCGCCGCCCGCGCCTCTGGCTCCCGCTCCGACCGCGGTTGCCGCCCCTGCTTCAATGCCGGCACCGGCCGCTGCTCCGGTCCCCGTTCCGTCTGAAGTCGCGCCCCCGGCCTCGACCGCTTCCGCAGCCGAAGCTCCGGAGCCGTCCGCCGAATCGGACGAACCTTCCCTGGAAAGCATTATGCGTAAGGCCGAGGAGCAGCAGCTGGTGGCCTTTTATCTGGGCGAGCAGGAATTTGTGCTGCCGATTATCGCCGTGCAGGAAGTGATCAAGGCGGTTCCGTATACGCGCCTGCCTTCCGCCCCGCCGCTGATTGCGGGCGTGATTAACCTGCGCGGCCGCGTGACGCCGCTGCTGCAATTGCGCGAACTTTTGGGCGTGCCCCGCACCGGCGGGCAGGATGACGGATTCATCGTCATATGCCGCCGTAGCGGCATTCAAATGGGACTTATCATTGACAGAGTGCACACTATGTATAGGGTCGTGCAGAAAGATGTCGATTGGGCCGTAGAGGCCCACTTGGGTAATGTCGAAGTTGTGTCCGGTCTTTTGAAAGTGAAGGATCGCCTGCTGGGCATTATTTCCGTCGACAAAATATTCTCTATGCTGCTTGAGGCATAAAGGAAAAAAACCATGACTAAGCATATTCTTCTGGTCGATGACTCAAAGACCGTCCGCAACCTTGTGGCCTTCATCATGAAAAAGGAGGGCTTCCGGGTGACCACGGCCGAGGACGGTCTGGACGGCCTTGAGAAGCTCTATTCCGCGGATCATGTGGATTTGATCATTTCCGACATCAATATGCCGCGCATGGACGGCTTTACCTTCATCAAAACCGTGCGCGAACAGGAAACGTTCCGGGATGTGCCCATCGTCGTGCTTTCCACTGAAGGCAAGGAACAGGACATCCAGCACGGCATGACCCTGGGGGCGAATTTGTATATGGTGAAGCCGGCCCAGCCGGAGATGATGGTCAAAAACGTGCGGATGCTCCTGGGCTGATGGGAGCTTGCAGAAACGATGTTTTTTTCAACCCGCATTCCGGCGCGCTGTTTGCCTTTTTCACCCGCAGCCACGCATGCGCAACCGCGTTTTGAAACCGGGGTATGTCTATGAGCCAGGATTTCAACGATCCGGAATTGTTCGCCGACTTTATTGTCGAAGCCAGGGAACACCTGGAGACAATCGAACCCAACCTGCTCGAGCTGGAAAAGGCGCCGGACAATCTCGCCCTGCTCAATGAAATATTCCGCCCCATGCACTCCATGAAGGGGGCGTCCGGCTTCCTTGGCCTGGGCCGCATCAACGGCCTTGCCCACCGCGCCGAGAACATCATGGATGAGTTGCGCAAAGGCGCGATGACCGTGACCTCGGAAATCATGGACGTCATCCTGGCCGCCACCGACGCCCTGCGCCAAATGATCGACAACCTGGAAAAGATCGGCGGCGAAGGCGACGTGACCACTGAGCCGATTATCGCGCAGATTGACGCGATCATGGCCGGCCAGGGCGCCGGCGGCGCCGCGCCCGCTCCGAAGCCGGCGGCCCCGGCTCCGGCCCCGGCTCCCGTTCCGGAACCCGCGCCGACGCCCGCTCCTGAACCGGCCCCGGCTCCCCCGGCGGCCACCGCGCCCGCCCCGAAGCCCGAGCCAGCCGTGGCGGCCGTTTCCATGTCTTCGGAAGACTGGATCAATGCCCAGCAAAACCTGCCCGCCTATGCCCTGACCGGCTTTGGCGAGGGGCATCTGCGCGCCTTCATCGACGAATCCAGGGACCTGACCGAACACTTGAGTTCCGAGCTCATGGATCTGGAAACCGCTGCCGAAACCGGCGGCGATCTGGTCAATGACCTGTTCCGCTATTTTCACAACCTGAAGGGCAACAGCGGCATCATTTCCTATATCCAGGTGAACGAGGTCACGCACGAGGCGGAAACCCTGCTGAATTTCGTGCGCCGTGGCGAAATGAAGGCATCACGCGAGCTTGTCGACCTGCTGCTCTTTGTGGTGGACGTGATCGAGGCCCTGGTGAATCGCATTGACCCGGTGGCGGGCACGGCCCGGCCTTTCGCTATTGATGAGGTGCTGTCCTGTCTGCGTCGGGCGGTGGCGGGGGAAGCCTTTTCCCTGCCGCAGGGTCTGGCGCCCCTGGTCCCGACCAGCCCGGCCGCCGAAGGCCCGGCAGTTCCGGCCGGCGGAGATTCGGCCGCTGAGGCCGCCGGATCGGGCGCTTCCGGCCCGGACACCAACGATGTGATCCTGTTCACCCACACCGTGCGTCAGCAGATGAAGATTATTGAAACCGCGCTCAAGGAACTGCGCGCGGACAGCTCGAAGCGCGATCAGATTGACGCCTTGTTCCGCAGTCTGGTCACCATCCAAAATTCCAGTCGGTACATGAACCTGGAAGAGATCCGGGTGTACGCGGAACGTACCGCCGGCATAGTGGATAAAGGCCGTTCCACGGACATGGACTTCGGCTTGATGGTCGATCTGCT
>JAVBVM010000031.1:0-14235 GCA_031554295.1 Desulfovibrionaceae bacterium
GGATGTGTCGCTGGATTTGCCGGTGAGCGATGATGCGAACGGCGCGAGCAAAATGGATTTTCTGCCGGCGCTCGGGCCGGGGGTGGAGGAATGCCTCGCTTCTTCGGAAATCGCGCGACTGGTGCAGGGCAAGCTGGAAAGCATCCTGCCCAGGCTTTCGGACAAGGAAGTATATATCCTGCAAAAGCGTCTTTTGTCGGATGAGCCGGCCACGTTGCGCGAAATCGGCGAACACTGGTCCATCACCCGGGAGCGCGTGCGCCAGATCGAGGCGCGGCTGCTGGAAAAGCTCCGCAGCCATTTGCAGCATAACATCAAGGATATTTCCACGGACTGGATCAACCAATAAACGGGCGGCACATGGCACTTTCAGTTTTTTTCCGGCTCCTGCCGGGCGTAGGCGTTTTCACCATTCTCCTGGCCGGATGCCCGGCCATGGCACCCAAAGAAAACGCCCTGCCGGACGGGGCCTTTCTGAATACTCCCGAGGAAGGCATTTCGCGGCAGGCGGATATCACCTATCTCTATCTGCGTTTTGAAAACGCGCGCCTGAAACGGGATGCGGCAGGGGCGCTGGCCGCCCTGCAGGAGCTTCTGCCCCTTGCCCCCTCACCTTCCCTGTATGCCCAGGCGGGCGCGTATTACCTTGACCTGCGCCGCATTGACGAGGCGCGCGAAACCCTGAAACAGGGCGTGTCCCTTTACCCCGACAGCTACCCCCTGTGCCGCCTCCTGGCGGAAACCTATCTCTTGGAAGAGCGCCCGGCTGACGCCATCGTCACCTTGCAGGACTATATTGAGGCGTACCCGCAGAATACGGCGGCACGGCAGGATTATATTCTGCTGCTCGTCCAGAATCACCGCTACGCCGACGCCGAAGCCCTGATTAAAAAGACCCCGGATGCCGAACGTTCGCCGTTCCTGCTCTATTACCATGCGGCCGCGCTAAACGGCCTGGGCAAGAAAAACGAGGCGCTTGCCGAGTTGAAAAAGGCCGTGGCCCGTGACCCAAGCTTTTTTGAGGCATGGGCCGAACTTGCTTACCTTTACGAACAGCGCGGCAATGCCGTCGAAGCCGAACGCGCTTACGAACGCGCCATCGCGCTTGACCCGGAAAACCAGGAAATCTGGCTGCGCCTGGTCACCATCAGCCTGAGCCAGAAAAACCCGGCCAAGGCGCTGGAATTGGCCCTGCAGGGGCCGCAAAGCCCGGCTTTTTTGCTGACCTGCGCCTCGCTTTTCATGACGGAAAAATACTTTGACGAGGCGCGGCAGGTGCTGGATATGGCCGTGCGCACGCCCGACATGCCGCCGGAAGTCTTTTTCTACCAGGCGGTGCTGGCCTTTGAGCACCAGCGCGATTTTGACGCCGCCATCAAGTGGCTTGACCGCATTCCCGAATCCAGCGCCTACTATGGCCGCGCCCTGCGCATGCGCAGCCAGATCCAATTTGAGAACAACGATATGGACGGGGCCTTCAAAACCTTGGATCGGGCCGTTGAGCTTTTTCCGGACGAGCCGGATCTTCGGCTCGCGCAAGTCCAGCTTTTAATCCAGGCCGATCGCATGAGCGAAGCCGCCGCCGCTATGGAGGCGTTGCGCAGCCGCTGGCCTGAGGATGTGGAAATTGAATATCGTTACGGCCTGGTGCTTTCGGCCGCGAAGCGGAACGACGAGGCCATGGACGTTATGGAAAGCGTCATCCAGCGGAATCCGGAGCACGCCGAAGCCCTGAACTATGTGGGCTACACCCTGGCGGACGAGAACCGCGACCTGGACAGGGCTCTTGCCCTGATACTCAAAGCCGACAAACTTTTACCGGACAGCGCGCATATCAAGGATTCCGTGGCCTGGGTCTATTACCGCCTGGGTAAAATGCACAAGGCTTGGGAGGCGATCGTCGCTTCCACCAAACTTGGCGGCGATGACCCGGCCATTTGGGAGCACTACGCCGCCATCGCCAAGGCTCTCGGCAAAAAGAGCGAAGCGAACAAAGCCGAAGCGCGAGCCAGAGAATTGCGCCTGAAGCAGGAAGGCAAATAATGAGGCGGCCCGGGTTGAAACATCGGACAGGAACGCTCTCGGTCACGCGCCTGGCCGCGCTGGCCTGGCTTTTTCTCGTGCCGCTCCTGGCCGGCTGCCCGAAGGAACCGCTCCAGGTCGAGCCCCTGCCGCCCGCCGCGCAGGCCCTGCCATGGCAGGCATATACGATTCTGGCCCAAACGGCGGAAGAAAAAGCCGCCGCCTACCGCATCCGTGCGACCGTCCAGTATGAAACCCCAGGCAACCAAGGGCACCGCCTGAACGCCCTGATCTGGGGCAACCCGGACATGCCCGTGCGGCTTGACCTGTTCGCCGGAGTGGGTGTTCTGGCCGCCCAGGTGCGCGAGGACAAACGGAATTTTCTGCTCAACGTCCCGGAAGAGCAGACAGCCTATGCGCACCGTGGGAGCAATAAGCCCCTGCTGAATATCGGCACGCCGCTGCCCTTCACGCTGGAGAGCCTCGTCTACCTCTTATGCGGCCGTTTCGGTCCGGTTTTCGGCTATGAGGCGCGGCTGCTGGAAAACCCGCCCCTGCGTTTTGTGCTGGACAAAAGCGCGCCCGTGCAGGGCGTGCTCACGCTTTCCGATACCGGCCGGCCGCTGCGCTGGGACGGATCTCCGCCCAGCGGCATGCCCGGCGGCATCGGCTACGGCTGGACGCTTGATATCGCCTATGATGATGACGCCCCCGGCCTGCCCCGCAGTCTTTCCTTAGTGCATGAATCCGGCTATTCCGCGCTTCTGCAGATCAGAGGGCGCGAAACGCCGCCTGAGCTTTTTCCGGAAAATCGCCTGGAACTCAACCTGCCGCCCCAGACCGTGGTGAACGAACTGGGCGAAGGGGGCTGAACGCCCATGAAGGAGGATGACCATGAGCAATGAGAAAAAGAAAAGCTTCCTGGAAGAGATGCGCGACACCATTGGAACCAGCGCGTTGGCGCTGCGCGATCAGGCGAAAAAAAAATGGCGTGACGTCATTTCCCAACATGAAGAACGTCAGCTCGGACGGGTGCTGAACGAAGAGTACCAGGGCCTTGGACGTGTGGTGGAAAACCTGGCCAATAATACCGCCCGGCCGGAAAATATTTTTGTCATGTCGGAAGTGACCGCCCGCCTGGAGCGCATCGCTTCCCTGCGCCAAGAAATCGCCCAGATGAACGCGCGGCGCGCTGAGGAAAACGCCAACCCTGAAGCGACGGCTTCCGGCGCCCCGGAAAAGCCTGTTGAAGCAAACGAGCCCGCGGCCGCGAAAAGGCCAGCCGCAACGAAAAAAACGGCCGTAAAGAAGAGCGCCGCCACGAAGAAAACGCCGGAAAAAAAGCCGGTACCCAAAAAGCCCACGGCAAAAACCTCCGCCGAAGCGGTCGACGGCGTAAAACCCCCGAAAGCCGCGCCCGAAAATCCGGCGAAGAAGGCGCCCGCACCCAAGGCACAGCCGCAAAAGACGCCTACGAACCCAGGCAAGGATAAACCATGACCCCCATCTTCATTGGCTCGGATCACGCCGGCTATGCGCTGAAAGCGCGTATTATCGAGCACTTGCGCGCCGCGGGCCGCGAAGTGAAGGACTTCGGCGCGCACAGCTCGGAATCGACCGATTACCCCCAATACAGCAAACCGGTATGCGAAGCGGTGCTGGCCAATAACGGCCTCGGCATCCTGATCTGCGGCACGGGCATAGGCATGTCCATGTCGGCCAACCGCATACCGGGCATCCGGGCGGCGCTGTGCGCGTATACATTCCAGGCGCGCGCCACGCGCGAGCATAACGACGCCAACGTGCTCTGCTTGGGCGAACGCGTGACCGGGCCGGGCATTGCTCTGGAACTGGTCGACACTTTTCTCTCCACGGCCTTTGCCGGCGGGCGCCATGGCCGGCGCATAGCCCAGTTCGACCCGACCGCCGGGGAATATTCACCCGAAATTTCCTGCTGACGTGACAAGGTATTTACAGAATGCAATTATACAATTCGCTCACGCATAAAAAAGAGGAATTCACGCCGACCAAACCCGGCGTGGTCTCCATGTACGTTTGCGGTATCACCGCCTACGACCACTGCCACGTCGGGCACGCGCGCTCGGCCGTGGTCTTTGACGTGCTGGCCCGCTACCTGCGCGGCCTTGGTCTGGCCGTAACCTTCACCCGCAATTTCACGGACGTGGACGACAAGATCATCGCCCGCGCCAACCAGGAAGGCATCTCCAGCGCCGAAGTGGCGGAAAAATACATCGCCGCCTTTTATGAGGACATGGACAGGTTGAACGTGCGGCGCGCGGACAAGGAACCCCGAGCCACCGAGCATATTCCGGGCATGATTCGGCTGTGCGAGGATCTGATCCGCCAGGGCAAGGCTTATGCCACGCCTTCCGGCGACGTATATTTTCGCGTGCGCGCCTTTGAAACTTACGGCTCACTTTCCGGCCGCTCGGTGGACGAACTGCGCGTGGGCGCGCGCGTCGCCCCGGGTGAAGAAAAAGAAGATCCGCTCGACTTCGCCCTCTGGAAAGCGGCCAAGCCCGGCGAGCCTTCCTGGGACAGCCCCTGGGGCAAAGGCCGGCCCGGCTGGCATATTGAGTGCTCGGCCATGAGCGCGGAAACGGAACTGCCCCTCGACATTCACGGCGGCGGACAGGACCTGATCTTCCCGCACCATGAAAACGAGATCGCCCAAAGTGAGGCGGCCTTCCACAAGCCCTTGGCCCGCTTCTGGGTGCACAATGGGTTCGTGCAGGTCGATTCGGAAAAAATGTCCAAATCCCTGGGCAATTTCCGCACCATCCGCGACATTCTCGTTCCATATCTGCCCGAAACCCTGCGCGCTTTTCTGCTGACGCGTCACTATCGCAGTCCCATCGACTTCACCTTTGACGGACTGGATGATTCGGAAAAGAACGTGAAACGCGTCTATGAAACCCTGGCCGCCATACGCGCACGCCTGAAGGACACGGCCAGATGGAACCCCGGCAAACTGCCGCCGGATGTTGCGGAGGAGTTCAATCGCCTGCAAACCGCTTACGAGGCGGCCTTGGCCGACGATTTGAACACGGCCGCCGCGCTCGGCCATGTATTCGGCATCATACGCCTGGCCAACCGTGTACTGGACGACAAGGGCATGAACAAACTCGCCCCGGCCAAGGAGCTGCTGGAAGACATCCTGAACGCCGCCGAGCGCTGGTCTGAAGTGCTCGGCCTGTTCGGCCGCGAACCGGCCGCCTTCCTCGAGGAACTGCGGGCAAACCATCTCGCCCGTAAAGGAATTGACGCCAGCCTGGTAAACAGTAAACTGAGGGCGCGGGCCGAAGCGCGGGCTCGTAAGGATTTCGCCGCGACCGACGCCATCCGTGCCGAATTGGCGGCCTTGGGCATTGAAGTGCGCGACACGCCCGCCGGCCAGACTTGGGACGTGGTATAACCCCACAGGGGGGCGTATGCGTATTTTCTCTTTGTTTTCCCGCAGGCTGCGGCCACTTGCCGGTCCGGCCCTGGTCTGTGTCCTGTGGTTTGCCTGCGCCCCTGTGGCGTTGGCCAGCTTTACGATCAAAGACGAGCAGGAACTGGGCCGTAAATTTGATGTCCTGATCCGCTCAAGCATGCCGCTGGTGCAGGATCCGGAAGTTGTCTCCTATGTGCGCGATCTGGCGGAGCGCCTGTTGGCGATCGTGCCGCCGCAGCCTTTCACCTTCACCACAGACGTAATCCTGAGCAACTCGCTCAACGCCTTCGCCACGCCCGGCGGCTACCTTTTCGTGCATACCGGCCTGATCCTCGGCATGGACCACGAGAGCCAGGTGGCAGGGGTCATCGCCCATGAAATCGCCCATGTGACGCAGCGGCACATCGCCTCACGCATTGAGCGCGCGCAGACCGTCACCATTCTTTCTCTATTGGGCGCGCTGGCCGGAGCCTTCCTTGGCGGCGAAGGCGGCGCGGCGGCCATGACAGGCTCGCTGGCCGCTGGCCAGGCGGCCATGCTGAACTACAGCCGCGCTGACGAAGCCAACGCCGACCAAATGGGCATGTTATACTTGGTCAAGGCCGGCTTTCCGCCAAGAGGGCTGGCGGAGTCCTTCAAGAAGATCCGCCAACAGCAATGGATGACCGGCGGCGGGAATATTCCGACCTATCTGAGCACCCACCCGGACGTGACCGGCCGGATCAGCGAAATTTCCGCGCGCGTGGAAAAGCTGCCACCCGAAATACGTGACCGGCCGGAAAACGATGCCCGCTTTCTCCGGGTACAGACGATTATCCGCGCCCGCTACAGCGACCCCGCCACGGCGCGGCGCTACTTTGAACAAGCTCCGGCCGACGACTGCCTGGCCCTTATGGGACTGGGCATTGTCCAGGAGCGCACCAATCAAGCCGCCCAGGCCGCGGAAACCTTTGAACGCGCCTTGGTCTGCGCGCCCAAGGACGAACTTATCTGGCGTGAGGCCGGGCGCTTTCACGTCAGCCGAGGCGATCCGAAAAAAGCCGAGCAATATCTCGACAAGGCATTGGCCATGGACCCCAGGGACTACATGGGCCTGTTCTTCAAAGCGCGACTGCTGTCCACAACCGGCAGGCAGGCCGAGTCCTTCCCCGCCTTCCGGGAAGTGCTGCGCTATGCGCCTGAAGACTCGGAAGTGCACTATTACTACGGCCGCGCGCTCGGCGAGGGCGGAAAAACCTTTGACGCCTACCTGCATCTCGCCTACAGCGCCCTATACAGCAATGACAAAAAGAAAGTCGCCTCCTACCGCGACCGCGCGGCCGAGCGCGCCGTCTCCCAGGAGG
This sequence comes from Desulfovibrionaceae bacterium, assembly GCA_031554295.1. Lineage (GTDB taxonomy): Bacteria > Desulfobacterota > Desulfovibrionia > Desulfovibrionales > Desulfovibrionaceae > JAVBVM01. The sequence continues at coordinate 6,823 of JAVBVM010000031.1, forward strand.
AGAAAGACGCCCTGGACCTTTTCGACGCCAGATACGAAGAACGCCGGGAATTCTGGGATTAATGCCGGGACGCCTCGCCTTTACGCCCGCTATTGGAGAAGAATATGGAAATGCATGCCACCACCATCCTCGCCGTACGCGACGAACATGGTTCGGTCATCGTGGGCGACGGACAGGTGACGCTCGGCCAGAGCGTTGTCATGAAACGTAAGGCGCGCAAAGTGCGCCGCCTCTATAACGACCGAATTCTGGCCGGCTTTGCCGGAGCCACAGCCGACGCTTTCACCCTGTTCGAGCGCTTTGAGGCGAAGCTTGAGGAATTCAGCGGCAATCTCACACGCGCCGCGGTGGAACTGGCCAAGGACTGGCGATCCGACAAATATCTGCGCCGCCTTGAGGCCATGCTTCTGGTCGCGGATGCGGACACCATCCTGATTTTAAGCGGCACCGGCGACGTGATCGAGCCTGACGAGCCGGCGGCGGCCATAGGCAGCGGCGGTTCGTTCGCCCTGGCCGCGGCCCGCGCCCTCCAGCGCAACACCTCCCTGAAGGCCGAGGCCATTGCCCGTGAAGCCATGCGCATTGCCGGGGAAATGTGCGTGTTTACCAACGATCAACTGACTGTGGAAACCCTGAGCCGCGCTCCGCGCGCACTGGATATCTGATGCCCGGGCAGACCCCGCCGGCTGAATTACGGGCCGGGTGCAAGATCAACCTCTTTCTGGATATTCTGGAACGCCTGGAAAACGGGTACCATACCCTGCGCACCCTGTTCATCCCCCTGCCTGAACCGGCGGACACGCTGATCTGCCTGCCGCGGGAGCAAGAATTCACGGTGCGTTGTGAAACGCCGGGCATTGACCCGCTCCGCAATACCCTGACCAAAGCATACCAGCTCTATGCCGAGGCAAGCGGCTTCGCCCCCGGCCTGCTGGTTGAGTTGAAAAAAGGCATCCCGCACGGCGCTGGGCTTGGCGGCGGCAGCGCGGACGCAGCCGCCCTGCTCCGCTACTTACAGCAACATGCCGGGCCGGCCGCCCTTTCCGAGGCGGCGCTCAACGCCCTGGCCGGCCGAGTCGGCGCAGACGTGCCGTTTTTTCTCCAGGACCGGCCCGCCTTGGCTGAAGGCATAGGAGAACGGCTTTCTTCTGTGGATTGGGCGGAACTGCCGGTGAGCGGCATGACCCTGGTGCTGGTCTGTCCGGATCTCCGGGTCTCCACGGCCTGGGCCTATACGGCCTGGGACGAGGCGGAAAATAAGGAGCATACGCGCACCTTGACAGCTTTGCCGGGGGAAGGTACTAGAGCCTTCCGTTCATCGTTGACGGAGCCGGGCGAAAATTTTTCCTGGCTGCGCAACAGCCTGGAACCTGTGGTTTTCGCTGCCCATCCCGAACTCGCGGCTCTGCGCGCCCAGCTGGTACAGCGCGGCGCGGCGGCAACGTTGATGAGCGGCAGCGGCTCAAGCGTATTCGGCCTGTTCCGTGACCGGAACACCGCGCTTGAAGCGGCAACGGCCTTTGCCTTTGAAAAGAAACGCGTGTTCATGCACGACTTCCCCGTTCAAAGGCCCGGGGCTGATTTGTAATTAGAAGTGTTTTTCGCCTGCCTGTGAACGAACAGGGCGCGGGCAGGTGCAAGGAAAGCCGTTTTTTCGTAAAGGGAGCGTGCTCCAATTGTACTCGACCGAAGCGGAAAAACAGTTTCACGCAACGATTGCCCGTGACACTATCGTTCACAGGCAAGCATTCTGGGGTGTCGCCAAGTTGGTAAGGCAACGGATTTTGGTTCCGTCATTCGTGGGTTCGAATCCTCCCACCCCAGCCATTTTATTCGTTTTCGCAAGAGGCGGCCATGATTAACGGTGCATTAAAGATTCTCAGCGGCAAAGGGAGCGGCGAACTGGCAAGCGCCATCGCCAACCATCTCGGTTGCCGGATTACGCCCTGCATGTGCGAAACCTTCAGCGACGGCGAAACGCGCGTGGAGATCCACGACAACGTGCGCGGCGACGATGTGTTCGTGGTGCAGTCCACCTGCGCGCCGGTCAATGACAACCTCATGCAGCTCTGCCTGATGCTGGACGCCCTGAAGCGCGCCAGCGCCGGGCGCGTCACCGCCGTCATGCCTTACTACGGCTATGCCCGGCAGGACCGTAAGGTCAATCCGCGCGCGCCGATCAGCGCCAAGCTGGTGGCCGACTTCGTAGCCATGGCCGGCACGCACCGCGTGGTGACCGTAGACCTGCACGCCGGGCAAATTCAGGGCTTCTTCAACGTGCCGGTGGACAACCTGTTCGCCGCGCCGGTCATGCTGGAATATTTGCGCAAGCTCAAAGGCGAAATCGTGGTGGTCTCGCCGGACGCGGGCGGCGTGGAGCGCGCGCGCGCCTACGCCAAACGTTTGGACGCCGGCCTGGCCATTGTGGACAAGCGGCGCGACGCGCCGAACCAGGCCGCGGCCATGCACCTGATCGGCGATGTGGAAGGCAAAGTGGCCATCGTGGTGGACGACATCGTGGACACGGCCGGCACCCTGTGCGCGGCCGGCGAAGTGCTGCTGAAGCACGGCGCCAGCGAAGTCATGGCCTGCATCACGCACCCCGTATTGTCCGGCCCGTCCGTTTCGCGCATTGTCGACTCCGCCTTCTCGCAGGTCATTGTCTCTGACACCATCCCCCTGTCCGAAACGGCCCGCGGCTGTGAAAAGCTGGTCGTTCTTTCCATCGCCGGGCTTTTGGCCAAAGCCATCAACAATATCCATACAGAATCGTCGGTCAGCGTACTGTTTATTTAAAAAATGGGGGGGGCGGAACGCCCCCTTTTTTCTGCTCCGATGATGATAATTTTTATCATACGTTCCGGCCCCGATATAACGTAAGCAACTACATATCAGGAAATGTCTTCTGATGCTTCCCTGTCAAAATACGCGAGGAGGGACTTTATGCGCGACCACATTTCGCCAAAGACGGCACGAGGCAAGGCAATATTTTCCGCTTTGCTGCTGGGCTTTTTGACGTGTCTCCTTTTTCAGGGCGCGGCCCTTGCCGCTGATTCGCGCCTTGGCGAGTCGGCTCAGATCAAAGAAGCTCAAGCCCGCTCCATTGCCCTGGGCAACGCGGGCCTGACCGAAGCCGATGTGAATTTCACCAAGCTGATCCTGCACCGACGTGACGGGCAGGTGGTCTACGACATGGAGTTTTTAAGCAAAACCAGCGTATACCATTATGAAATCAACGCCGCTACCGGCGGAATCGTCGCCCACTTCACAAAGGAACGACGGGACATACGCCAACAGCCATCCTCAATGGGAGGCGCCGTCGGGGGCAAGTACGCGGACAATCCGGATTACATCGGGGCTGAAAGGGCGAAGGCCCTTGCCTTCGCGCATGCCGGGGTCAACGACTCGGCCGTGCGCAGGCTCAAAGTGGAAGTGGATGAAGAACACGGCCGCATGGTCTATGAAGTGGATTTCGACCACAACGGCATGGAGTATGAATACGAGATCGATGCGCTTACGGGCGAAATCCTGTGGTGGGAATCTGAATGGGATTAGGCCGCGGACAGCGTGACGAGAATTTTTCTATTGATTTTTCCGTTTAACTCCCTTATGTAACAAATTTGCTTTGGTCCAAAACGTATTGCAATAACCTGTAGCCATCCGCATGAGTACCCGCCAAACGGGGATGCAAAGGAGCCCGTCATGACCGAGATGAAAACGCTTTCCGCCACCCGGCGCGCCGACCTGGGCAAGGGCAAGAACCGCCGCCTGCGCGCCAAACAAATTGTTCCCGCGATCTTCTACAACAGTGAAGGCATGAACATTCCGCTTCAGGTGGAAATGCCCCCCTTGCAGAAGATTTACAGCGCGGTGGGCCGCACCACGGTGTTCAACCTGGAAGTGGACGATAACGGCCAAAAGACCATGTACCCTGCCATTTTCTGGCAGGTGCAATACCACCCGGTCAAAGGCGTTTTTTCGCACATCGACTTTTACGGCGTGGATCTGGAAAAGGAACTCAAAATCCGCATACCCCTGGAATTCATTGGCACGGCCAAAGGCACCAAGGTGGGCGGTCGCCTGGAAGTGTACCGCGAACAAATTGACGTCATGGGCAAGCCGCTCAATCTGCCGAACAAGATTGTGGTGGACGTGACCGAACTTGGCATCGGCGATACCTGCCACGTCAGCGATCTGCAGCCCGGCGACGGCGTGCGCGTTATGGCTCCGGCCACGCAGGCCATTGTCTCCGTTGTGGTGAAGGGCGCCGAAGAAGGCGCCGAAGGCGGCCCCGCCGCGTAGTTTTTTCCATACGGTGGCGTTTGCTCCGGCACACCGGGCTGGCCCCGGTGTGCCGTTTTTTTTCATTATCAACTTTTCATTCGGTTTTACGCCATGCAGGTATCCGGCCTTATTGCCGGCCTGGGAAATCCGGGCAAAGAATACGAGAACACCCGCCACAATGCGGGTTTCATGGTCATTGACCGGCTGCTGGAATATGTCGGGCCGCTGGCGTCGCAGACATCCGCCGGATCGGCCTCACGCGGCACCTGTCTGCTGTGGCGTTGCGCGCTGGTTCCGGGCATGCCTCCCTGGATTCTGCTCAAGCCGCAGACCTTTATGAATCTGAGCGGCGAAGCCGTGCGCCTGGCCTTGTCCTGGTTCTCCATCCAGCCCGAATCTCTGCTGGTAATCCACGACGAACTGGATTTGCCGCCTGGCAAAATGCGCTTTAAAACCGGCGGCGGCGATGCCGGCCACAACGGGCTGAAATCCATCACCAACCGCCTGGGCACGAACGCTTACCACCGGTTGCGCCTGGGCATAGGCCGCCCGGAAAATCCGGACACCACCTCCTGGGTGCTCGGTCGCTTCGCCGCCGCCGAGCGGGAACTTTTCGAGCGGATGCTTGATGCCGCCCGCGCCTGTGCCCTGACCTACGCTGAAAAAGGCCCCAGTGCGGCCCAGCTTGAAGCCAATTCTTTTACGCCAAAGTAACTTGCGCGCTGGCGTTATTTGTTTTTCCAAACATTCGGCGAACCGCTGGACGCCCCGTTGGAAATGCGCTATAGTAGCAATACATTGTTAATTATAGTCTTATGGAGACATTACCGTGTTTGCCCAGCAACAGCTTGTGGTTTACCCTGCCCAGGGGGTTGGCCAGATTGAACGTGTCGAGAAAAGAGATGTTGGAGGGATTTCCTCAACCTTCTACATTGTACGTATTGCCAGCAACAACGTGACGCTCATGGTGCCGGTCAATAATGCCCAGAACGTGGGCCTGCGCTGCCTGTGCAGCGAGGAAACGGGCCATGCCATCCTTGAAGCCCTGCGTGACCGCAGCGGTTTTACCGGCTATACCGGCCAAAACTGGACCCGCCGCCACCGCGACTCTACAGAACGCCTGAAGAGCGGCGATCTGGAATGTGTGGCCCTGGTTTTACGCGAACTGCTTCTGATCAGCCGCGACAAGGAACTATCCTTCGGTGAACGTCGCCTTCTGGATCAGGCCATGGGTCTGGTCACCTTGGAATTGGCCTATGTGCTGGGCCGCAGCCAAGAGGACGTGCGCGCTGAAATCGATGAGATATACGCCGATGTGCTGCAAGCACGCGCGAAACAGCCTTCCTGATCCCGCTCGTCAGAATCACGGAGGAAGCCCCTTGCGGCGTGGATTTCTTTTTTTCCGGCAGCTGTTTTTTTTAATCGCTTGCTTTTTAAGAAAAAGCACGCTATATGACGCGCCACAGTGATATTTGTATTCTCCCGCAATGATTTATACGGGCGCTGTACAAATAGATCTCTCCCGTTGTACGCCGGGCCAAGGCAATGTTGACCCCCCTCTTCATGCCGATACATATATTTGACTTCCAATAACCGCCCGCCCCGCGTTCCGGCCGCCCAGGCGCGGAGTACCGGAAGCGCATAGAAAATCACCTTCCGGAGCAGGCAAAACAACGCTGACTGTGGCGTTCTTTCTCCCAGCATCTTTTTCAGCCCGCGTTGCGGCATTCCCGCAGCCGCTGAAGAGCCGCATATACCCATCAACTCTAACCCCACCCACCAGACATCATGAGGAAAAAAAAGACCACCGCCGACAATCCGCTTGAAGCGGCCGAAATGAGCCTTTCCGCCCTGAAGAACACCCCGATGCCCGAGCTCATGGAGCTGGCCGCGCAATACAATGTGGAAGGCGCCAGCAATATGCGTAAGCAGGAGCTGATTTTCGCCCTGCTCCAGGCCTGCGCTTCACAGAACGGCGCCATCCACAGCGACGGCGTGCTGGAAATTCTGCCGGACGGCTTCGGCTTTCTGCGGTCACCGCTGTGCAGCTACATGCCCGGCCCGGACGACATTTATGTCTCGCCCTCGCAGATCCGCCGCTTCAATCTGCGCAAAGGCGATGTGGTTTCCGGCCAGATCCGGCCACCCAAGGAAGGCGAGCGCTATTTCGCCCTGCTGAAGGTCACGGAAATCGGCTTTGAGCCGCCGGAAAACGCGAAGAACCTCGTGCTTTTCGACAACCTCACCCCGGTCTATCCGGATCATCAGTTGACCATGGAGCACGGCGACACCAACTACTCCAGCCGCGTCATCGACATGATGGCGCCCGTGGGCCGGGGACAGCGCGGCGTCATCGTGGCCCCGCCGCGCACCGGCAAGACCATTCTGCTCCAGACCATCGCCAACTCCATCAACGCCAACAACCCGGACGTCTACCTGATCATTCTGCTGATCGACGAGCGCCCCGAGGAAGTGACGGACATGGAACGCACGGTCAAGAGCGCGGAAATCATCAGCTCCACCTTCGACGAGCCGCCGCAGCGCCACGTCCAGGTCTGTGAAATGGTGCTGGAAAAAGCCAAGCGCCTGGTCGAGCGCAAGCGCGACGTGGTTATTCTGCTTGACTCCATCACCCGCCTGGGCCGCGCCTATAACGCGGTAACGCCCTCTTCCGGCCGCGTGCTCTCCGGCGGCCTGGACGCCAACGCCCTGCAGCGCCCCAAGCGCTTTTTTGGAGCGGCGCGCACTATCGAGGAAGGCGGCAGCCTGACCATCATCGCCACCGCCCTGATCGACACCGGCTCGCGCATGGACGAAGTCATCTTCGAAGAATTCAAGGGCACCGGCAATATGGAAATCTATCTGGATCGCCATCTGGCCGAAAAACGCGTGTTCCCGGCCATTGACATCAACCGTACCGGCACGCGCAAGGAAGACCTGCTGCTTTCCGAGGAAGTGCTCAACCGGGTCTGGATTCTGCGCAAGATTCTGGCGCCGATGTCGTCCATCGACAGCATGGAGTTCCTGCTGGACAAGATGCGCGGTACCAAGAGCAACAGCGAATTCCTCAACGTCATGAACAAATGATCAAGTCATGCTAGAAAGCAGAAAGGCCGTCCAGGGGACGGC
>JAVBVM010000104.1:0-4684 GCA_031554295.1 Desulfovibrionaceae bacterium
CCGTTTTGCAGGCCCTGCAAGTGCTGCGGCACAGTGCCGAGCTGCGATGCGTGGTAGACCTGCACTTCGAGGCGATCGCCAATCTTGGCCTCAAGCAGCCTCTTGAACGCGTCCACGGCGATGCTTTGCGGATGCGGGGGCACGGTCACCGCGCCGATGCGCATGATAAACTTCTTTTCCGCCGCGTTTGCCATGGGAGCAAACAAAACAACCATCACGAGGAAACAGGCCATCAGCGATATATACCGTTTAAGGCTCATGAAAACCTCCGCAATGCGCGTTTGCCGCTGTTAAAGGTTGGTATATGTTTTTGAAAAATGCGGAAGGCGCGGGCAAGGAATGGCGCGTTTTGGCGAAAGAGTTCGACCCGAAGGGCCTGTTCGCGTCAGGCGAGTCCGCGAGCCTCACGCGAATGTACGCAGAGCGGACTCCGATGGTCCTCGACTGAGGCAGAAGCGCGCCTTGGCGCGACCATTGCCCGCGATCCCCGCATTTTCAATAAAAAGCCATGCCTCCGTCGCACACGACCATCTGGCCGGTCATAAAGTCGCTGTCGGCCGAGGCCAAAAACACGGCCAGGCCGTTCAGATCCTCGGGCAAAGCCTCGCGCTTGATGCTGCGCCTGCCCGCCACCATGCCGGAAAGCTCCGGTTCGTCGATTTTCTTGTTGTGATCGTTAGTCAGGCCGCCCTCGGTCGGAGTGAAGCCGGGGGCAATGGTGTTGATGGTGATGTTAAATTCGCCCAGTTCGCGCGCCATGGCCCTGGTCAGGGCGAATACCGCGCCTTTGGAGGCCACGTAGTGCGGCTGGAAAGACGAGCCTCCGACCACTGTCGCCGAGCCGATATTGATGATCTTGCCGTAGTTGCGCGCTTTCATCAGTGGGACCACGGCCCGGAGGCAGTTGAACACGCCGAGCACGTTCACGTTGAAAGTCTGGGCGATTTCCTCAACCGGGATGTCCTCGATCGGCTGGCGGACGATATTGGCGAAAAAGCCGGCGTTGTTGATCAGAATGTCCACACCGCCGAATTTGTCCACAGCGTGGCGGACCATGGCCGCGCAGTGATCCGGCCGCGTCACGTCGGTCTGGATGAAGGAAGCGGCCGCGCCCGAGGCCAGCAGGTCATCCACGAACGGGGTACGGGTACGCGCGGCGACAACCACTTTCGCGCCCTCGTCGAGGTAGCGGCGCGTGAAAGCCGCGCCCAGGCCCTTCTGTCCGCCCGTGATGATCGCCACCCTGGCTTTCAGCTTCATGCGACCTCCCCAACGGCTTCGGCCCCGGATCAGGCGACCCGGGGCCGGCGTTCATTTCTCTATTTCAGTTTCAAATTGAGCAGGCGGATGATGTTCTCACGGCCGATCTTGCGGCGGTCGTTCTCGCTGATGTCGCAACGGTCGAACCACTGGCAGGCGTCGGAAACCTTTTCAAAAGGATAGTCGGTGGAGAACAGCACGCGGTCGGAACCGATTTCCATCATCGCGCCCAGCAGCACCTGGGTGCGGAAGTTGCCGCTGGTGGTCACGTAGAAATTATTGTTGAAGTAGTCGACCAGCGAACCCTTCCAGGGCAGCGGCGCGCCCTTGGCGAAGCCGGGCGCTTCGTTGTTCAGGCGATGGTTGGTGCGCCAGATATGCGCGGGCAGGCATTCGCCCAAATGGCCGATGATGATCTGGAGTTTCGGCAGTTCGTCAAACAGGCCGGAACACATCAGGCGCAGGCAATGGGTGCCGGTTTCCACGGCAAAGCCCCAGGCCGCGCCGGTCAGCCACGGATGGCCTTCGTACATGTGCTGGTGCGCCTTGATGGCCGAGCGCGGATGCAGGTAGAAGGGCACGCCCAGCTCCTGCACCTTAGCCCAGAAGGGGCGGTAGCGCTTGTCATCCAGGTAGACGATGTTGTCTTCGCGGTCGATCTGGGAAAAGCCGTTCACCAGCGCGCCGACAAAGCCCAAATCCTTCACGCAGCGCTCCAGTTCGCGCGTGGCTTCGTCCGGATCCTGCATGGCCAGGGCGGCGAAAGAACGGTAGCGATCCGGCCGTTTGGCAATGGCTTCAGCCACCGTGTCATTGGCGCGCCGGGCCATGCCGGTGGCGGTTTTCTTGTCCCATCGGGCCTGGATGGCCGGGGCGTTGAGCGAGAGGATCATCATTTCCATGCCGTGCTGGTCCATTTCCTTGACGCGCATATCCAGGAAGTCGAGCAGCTTGCCGCCCAGAACCTTTTTCTTTTCAGGCTCATAGGTAAAGAAAAAAGAATCATCAAGCGTTTCGTTCGTTGCAAAATGTTCTTCCAGGCCGATTTTTCCGAGCATATGTCCTCCGGATCGCTAAAGGGTGCAACAAAACCAGTCAGGCACGGCTATCCGCGCTCGAACCGGGAACGAGAACCCGTTCCCGCATGTGTGATTTGGGTTACTATATGAAATCGCACAGATTTTGTCAATTTGTTATTTTTATTTAATTATTTAATTTTATTAATTATTTTCATAAATCAGATTCGCTGGTCTTATGGTATGACCATAAAGCCAGAGAATCTTCACATCTCCGAGAAAGCACGCCGGTCAAGCCTTTTCCACAGGGGCACGGCTGACGCTGGAGGCCGCCACTCCACGCGCCCCACCGTACCATGGCACCATGCGCGCATCGCAGGAAAGTCCACAGTCTCTTCTCGGTTAAAAACCAATAAGATCTGGACAATAAGAAATTCGACATGATAATAATTTTGATGTTATTTTTTGTCGATTCCCTATAGAATCATTGAAGACCAAAAACAAACGTGGGACAATGACTTTCTGGAGCGCGCACGCTGCGCTCCGGATTTTTTTGTGGTATATATACAGATTGCGTCACATGCCGACGGGTGAGGACTCGCGACAGCGCAAGGGGAGAATGGGGTTGTGGGTAGCGAGTCTATAGTGATTGCCGTGCCTGAGGCCGGCCAGTGTCAAATTGTGCCCGTTTCCGGGAAAGCCTCCGTCCAATGCGAATTCAGTCGCTCCGACGCCAGCATGGCGACGACCGGCGACGACTTGGTCTTTAATTTTCCCAACGGCGGCTCGGTGGTCTTTCAAGGGGCCGTGCCCGCCCTGCTGACTTCCAACGATTTTCCCGGCCTGCTCATGGCCGACGGCACGGTGGTCGCGGCGGCCGAGCTGGCCGCGCTTACGAACGCGAGCCCGGCCGATTCCGTACTCAGCGACGGCATGGGGCGTAACTTTGCCGCTCAGGATGAACACGCGCAAGCCAGAGGCGCGCAAAACGAAGGACTCGGCTCCAACGGCGACTCCGGCGTGGGCGAATACCGGAGCGACCCCGGCAACCTGACGAACGCCCTGGCCGCCCTCACCCCCCTGGGCGCCAATTACTGGGGCCGGGCCATGGACGGCATGCTGCGCAACCGGGCCCTGGCGGAGCAGGGAAATCCGTTTATAAACAGCGGAACCCGCCCCATTCCGCCGGACAGCCTGCGCCTTTCCGGCGGCAACGCCAACGAAAGCGAGGACTACCTTACCTTCACGGTGCGCGCCCAGCTCAATTCCGGGCCGGGCGTCCTCGCGCTTTCGCTTTTTAGCGATACGGCCATCGCCGGGCTGTCCTACGCCCCGACCCTTGAATACATGGGGGCCGACGGCCAGTGGCACGCCCTGCCCACGGGCGCCTCGGGCTTTTTCTCCCTGTCGCTGCCGTCCGGGCTCAACCAGCTTATGCTGCGCGTGCCGCTGCTCGACAACCAGCTGACCAAGCCGGACCAGGTTCTCAGCCTGCATGTGGAAAGCCTGACCGTGAACGGCCGGCCGGTGACCAATTTCGCCGCCGGCAGCGTATTCAGCGGCGAGTCGATCATCCTGTCCGACAGCAAGGAAAATTCGCACGACGGCACCAGCAGGCCGCACGAGTTGGACGGCCCGATCGTCAACGTGGCGCGCCTGTCCGACCGTTATGTGGCTGAAACCGACACCGACGCCCACCATAGCTTCCAGGTGCAACTGAAGGACACGGACAACCCGACCCATGACTATTCAGGCGCCCTGGGCGGCAACGGTTTCATCCTCCAGGACATGACCGTCACCCTGCAACTCGGCGGCCGGGCCACCTTGGGCAATGACTACGATTTTGTCCCCTCGCCCCAGATGCAGGCCCTGATCGACGCCGGCAAGATAACCCTGTCCGGCCCGAACGCCAACGGCTTGATCACCCTTATCCTGCACGGCCTGTACGACGACCAGGGACGCCCCCACGCCGAAGGGACGGCGCGCGCCTTTGCCCTGAGCGACTTGGGGGATCTGGTCTTCCACGCCCCCATTGCGCTCGACGCCTTGAGCGAGCGGATTCCGGAAAACATCCAGGTCAGCGTGGTCAGCGTCACCGGCAACGAGGGCCAGGCCGGCAGCGGCGATTTCGGCTATATTGTCGACGACGCTTCCGCCGCCACCGGCCCCCGAATCACCTGGGGCACCCTGCCGCCTTCCGCGGCCGAAAGCGCCCCGCCCTACGATTCCCACGCCCTGGAACACAACACCGTCCTGCACACCATCAACCTGAGCATGCCGGCGCTGGAAGACATCCGGGTGATCATCGACCTGGCCGGCAAAGACGGGGCTGTGCTCTTTAACGGCGGGAACGCCGCCAGCGCCGACTTCCAGTGGGCCGGCGCGGTGGAATACAGCACGGACAACGG
>JAVBVM010000093.1:0-5292 GCA_031554295.1 Desulfovibrionaceae bacterium
AGAACTACCGGGCCATTTTCATGCTGGCCGCCCTGACCGGCAATTACGATATCCGGGGCGGCAACTACGCCGAGCCGCCCAGCTGGCTCTATGTCACGGCCAAGTTTGCCACGCGTGAGGACGAGTTCAAGCATCCCCGCCACCTGGAAGACATGGCCCCGCGCATCGGAGCGGATCGCTTCCCGGTCTGGATGGAAACCGCCCACGCCGAAGCCCAGGCCATGGCCATTCCAGAGCAGTTGCGCACGGGCAGGCCGTATCCGCTGAAGGCCATGCTCAGTTTCGGGCTTAATTACCGTATGTGGCCGGATTCCGAGGGTTTTAAAAAGAGCCTGGAAAAGCTCGACTTCATCATGAACACCGACATTTTCATGACTGACAGTTGCCGTATGGCCGACATCGTGCTGCCGGTCTGCACCTCGCTGGAACGCATGGAGCTGCGCTGCTACGGCATGGGCTACGTGCAGTTGAGCGAGCCGGTCATTCCGCCGATGTACGAATCGCGTTCGGACGCGGATGTGATTTACGAACTGGCCAAACGCATTTGCCCGGACGACAAGATCTTCGCCATGGGCTATGAAAAGACTCTGGACTGGATCCTGGAGCCCAGCGGCATGACCGTGGCGGAACTGAAAAAGCACCCCGGCGGCATGCCGGTAAAAAATCCGATCAATCCGCCCGAACGTAAATACATGAACGGCGCCAAAACGCCCAGCGGCAAGCTGGAGTTCAAGTCCAAAATCCTTGAGAAGTATGGCGAGAAGCCGGGAATGGAAGCATTGCCCGTTTACTACCCGCCCAAGTACAGTCCCGATGGTTCGCCGGAGATGGCCAGGGAATATCCGCTCATCCTCAATACCGGCTCGCGCCTGCCCATGTTCATCCATTCCCGCGCCAACCATCTCTCCTGGACGCAGGGCCTGCGGCCGCTTGGCCCGTCAGTGGACGTAAACCCGGAAGACGCGGCCAAGCTCGGCATCAAGGCCGAGGACGACGTGCGCCTGTCCACGCCGTTCGGTGCCATTGAGGTCAAGGCCAACCCCACCCTCATGGCTCAGCCCGGCGTGGTGCACATGTACCACGGCATTGCCGGGGCGGACGTGAATTCCCTGCTCAGCGGCGACTATCTGGACCCGATTTCCGGCTTCCCGGGCTTCAAGTCCGCGCTGTGCAAGCTTGAAAAAATCGCCGGCAAGGGGGCGAAGTAATGGAAAAGACCTTATTGCTCGATATGTCCCGCTGCGTCGGCTGCGGCGCCTGTGTCGTGGCCTGTCAGGATCAGAACGATCTCTTCCCCGAACAAGGCATGCCCGCTTTCCGCCGTATGTACCAGATTGAGGACGGCGGGCCCTCCGGCTCGGTGATCCATTATCTGACCGTGAGTTGCCGCCACTGTGAGGACAGCCCCTGCCTGATCGGCTGCCCGACCGGCGCTATTTTTCGGGATGAGCAAACCGGCGCCGTGCTGGTGGATCAGGCCCGCTGCATTGGCTGCCACAGCTGTGCTCTGGCCTGCCCCTTTGGCGTGCCGCGTTATGACGCCGACGACCTGATGCGCAAGTGTACCCTGTGCCACGGGCGCGTGCGGGAAAGCCTGAAGCCGGCTTGCGTCAAGGCTTGCCCCTTCGGCGCCCTGACTTACGGCAGCGCCAACGCGGCGCAGGGCAGCAAGGAAAAGCAGTACCTGGGCACGGTGAGCTCCACCGTCCGCCAGCCGCAAAACCAGGGTTCATGACCTATGGCTTCCCAGAAGCACGCCATAATCGGCAATGGCGCGGCGGCGGTGGAAGCTTGCCGCGGCATGCGAAAGAGCGGCTTTGCCGGCTCCATTGACGTTTTCGCGGCCGGAAACCTGCCGGTCTATAATCCCATGCTGACCAGTTATTATGTGGCTGGGAAAATAAAATATCCCCTGCTGTTTCCCTATGGCGACTCCAATGCCGTTTTTGAGAAATACCAGGCGACCCTGCATCCGAATTCGCCAGTGACCGCCTTGTCGGTGAAGGGCCGCACGCTGACGGTCGCCAGTGGCAAAACCTTCGCCTTTGATAAATGCCTGATCGCCAGCGGGGCTTCGGCTGTGGTGCCGCCCCTGCAGGGAGCGAATTCGCCGAAGGTCTTTACCATGCGCACGGTGGAAGACGCCGTGGCCCTGAAGGCCGCCATGGAGATGGGCCCGAAGCGCGTCCTGGTCGTGGGGGCCTCCATGGTCGGCATCAAGCTGGTGGAGATGTTCTGGAAGGCCGGCTTGCATGTCGATCTGGTCGATATGGCTGACCGTATCTTCCCCCTGGCGGCGCACCAGGACTGCTCAAGCCTTATCGAGCGGCGTCTGGCGGGAATGGGCGTCGGCATGAAATTCTCCGCCGCGCTCGAACGCCTGGAAGACACGGGCAAGGGCATTTTGGCCTGGTTCAAAGGGAATGAGCGGCCCATTGAGTCCGACCTTGTGCTCATGTGTGTCGGCGTGCGGGCTAACCTGGGTTTTGTCGAGCGCGCGGAAATTGAGGTCCGCCAAGGCGTACTGGTGGATGTGCACATGGAAAGCAGCGCCCCGGGCATCTATGCCGCCGGTGACGTGGCCCAGGGCATGAACTTGCAGAGCGGCCAGCGGGAGATCATCGGCCTGTGGGCCAGCGCCCGCAACCAGGGTTTCACGGCCGGCTGCAACATGGCCGGCCAGCATCGGGAATATGCCGGTGAGGTTCCGCACAATATCACGCACTTCATGGGCATGGATTTTGTCGGCATCGGCGATGCCCGCGGCGTCGACGCCTGCGAGATTGTGGAGACGGACAGCGGCTTTTCGCAGATTCTCTACAAAAACGGCCGGATTTGCGGCGCGAACTTCCTCGACCTGTATGCCGAAGCCGGCATGTTCAAAAACGCCTTCACCAAAAACATCATGGGCCGCCGGCGGCCGGAAAGTGATTCCGATGCGCCGGGCTACGGCCACATGCTGCGCCGGATGTTCCGGCCTGAGCTGAGATAGCGCCTCGCGATCGGGGAGGCTGTGTTCCCCCGACCCCCTTTATGCCGGCCGGATAGCCATGCTGTGGATAGGGCATATGCTCGTCCGCGTCATGCTTCTTCGGCCGGAAGCGTTTGTCCGCCACGGCTTCAACCCGACAGCCGGCCTTATTTATCTTTTACTTGCTCGGAAGCGGTTCCCAGACGTATAGTCTATATGGATCCACCCGAAATGGTTTGAGAAGAAAGGAGGGGCCATGAACGGAAAGCTCCAAAACAGCCGCTTAATTCACGCCATGGCGCGGGCGGCGTTTTTTGTTTGTCTGCCGTTGTTCGCCCTTTTGTCGGGGCCGGCGGTTTTTTCCGCGCGGGGCGCGGAAACACCGGCTGACGCGGGCGGCGGTCTTTATAAAACCAAGGACGGTCAGATCTACCGTTTTGACCCGAAGCACCCCGAATACTGGCGGCCCATCACTAAGCTCGATTTGCCCCCGCCGGACCAGGGTTCCACCTTGGGAGACTGGGACTCGATGACCCGGGGCCTGGAGCCCGACTCCATGCACGACGGGGGAGAGGCCCACGGGATTACCCCTCCATTGCGGGAGCAGGGCACTGATACGCGCCACCTCGGCGGGAATCCCGGGTATCGCGGCTATGGCGACGATTCGGGCACTTACCGGGGCGGCGGGGGCGGAACCTCGAACTACCGTGGTGGCGGCGGCGGCACGCCGAACTACCGTGGCGGCGGCGGGGGGGGCGGCATTCCCGATTATCCGGCGCCCGGCGAGCCCGGCCGACGGTAAGCCGGAGAAACAGGCCGTTTCCTCCCGCTGCCCGCTGTGATTATTTCTTCCCTTGCTAAGTATTATTATTCTCCGGTATGGTGCATATAGGATTATAACTATGCAAAAGTACCGGAGAAATTATGAAAGAAATATTTTACGGCAGCCATAATATCCGGCGCGCGCCGCGAACGGCATTTTTCCTTTGCCTGATCGCAATTTGCTGTTTGCTTGCTCCCATGCCTTCTCTGGCGCAGGAAAGGGAAAACGCCGGCGCTCAGCCCTCGGAATTTGACCGTGGTTGGCCCCGTACCATCAAGCACGGGAGTACGACGGTAGAAGTGTATCAGCCCCAGGTCGACTCCTGGGAGGACTTGGAACTTAAAGCCAGAATGGCCTTGGCCGTTACTTTCCCCGGGGAAAAAGAGCCGGTCTACGGCATTTTGACTATTGAGGCGACAACCCTTGTCGACCGGCCCGCGCGCCATGTGGCCCTGGATCAGGTGAAGGAATTCAAAATCTCCCTGCCGTCGAATCCGGACAAGGAGGCCGCGCTTACCTCGGAATTCAAAGATCTGCTGATTGAAGACGCGGACGTGATTTCGCTGGATCGTCTGGAGGCATCCCTGGCCATAGGCGAGGCCCAGCGTGCCGGCCGCGCTGCGGGTCTGGATAATGCCGTGCCGGAAATCATTTTTTCCGAGCGGCCGGCTTTGCTTGTTTACCTGGACGGGGCCGAACGTCTACAGGCGGTTCCCGGCACGAATTTGCAGCGGGTGATGAACACCAGGGTTTTTATCCTGAAGGCCGCGGACGGCTATTACCTGCATTTTCTGGATGGCTACCTGACCGCGAAACGTCTGGGCGGACCGGCTGATGACTGGAGCGTGGCCGCCGCCGCGCCGGCGGGCGCGAACACGGCGGAGAAACTGGCCACCGAGGAGAATCGCACGGATTTTCTTTACGGCCAGTCTGACGGAAAAGACGGAAAAGCCGGGCCGCCGCCCACACTGAAAAATCTGCCCGGCGGCAAGGCGCCGGCGGTGTATGTGCGCACGCACCCGGCCGAACTGCTGGTCACTGACGGCGCGCCCGACTATCAGCCGATCAAGGGCACGGATCTATTGTATGTGGCCAATACCACCGGTAATATATTCAAATATACAAAAAATCAGCATTCGTACGTTCTGCTGGCCGGACGCTGGTTTGCCGCCTCCAGCCAGAACGGGCCGTGGCGCTACGTTCCGCCGCAGAACCTGCCGCACGATTTCGCGAACATCCCGGACGATTCGGTGAAGGAAAACGTCAAGGCTTCCGTGCCCGGCACCCTTCAGGCGCGGGAAGCCGCCATTGCCTCGCAGATCCCTCAGACCGCGAAGATCAGCTTCAATTCCGCACACTTCACGCCGGTGACCGACGGTCCGGCCAAAGTGGAGCCGATTAGCGGCACCAATCTGTACTATGTAGTCAACTCGCCGGATCCGATCATTGAGGTCGCACCCTCGCAATGGTTCGCCCTGCGCGACGGCGTGTGGTTCAC
>JAVBVM010000029.1:0-13024 GCA_031554295.1 Desulfovibrionaceae bacterium
AATCCCTTTCAGGCTCTCAATGTACTTGGGCTTTTCGTTGTCAGGCTTTTTAGAAACCATCCTCGGTGGTTTTTGCTTTTCTTCCGCCATTTCCGCCACCCTCCGGGCGTGTGTATAAATTTTTTGTGTATAAAATTTTCAGAAAATTTATACATGAATTTATACACAAAAAATGCGGATTGTCGAGGATATGTACGGATGCATGCGGATAGCAAAAGGCCGAAATTCGTTGCTATTGCTTGAGTTTCGGCCTTTTGCGGATTTTTGCGGAATAAAAAATGGCGGAGAGGGTGGGATTCGAACCCACGTACCGGCTATTAACCGGTAACTCGATTTCGAGTCGAGCGCGTTACGGCCAGCTTCGCTACCTCTCCGCTGGGTGAAGTGTCCTTTTAGGCGTTTTTTTTCTGGCTGGCAAGATCTCTTGCCGGCTTTCCGGCGGCGGTTGGAAAAGGTGCTTCATCCGCCGCGTCAGGGTTGGATGTTGCTTGAGCGCCATGGAAAAATCGTGTACGATCATGCCTTCGCATCGTATGGTTCGACGTTGGTCGGACGAAAATTCCGGTGTCGGCAGAGGCGTTTTCGCATGAACCGTATTTCATCCCGCTTCCGCAGCAAGAAGGCGACTGATGCCTATCTGATTGCTCTGGCCGAACGCCAGGCGGCTGAACGCCGGGCCGTGTCCGCGACCACTCCCGGGGCCGCCCCGGATCCGGAGGCAAACCCGCTACGCCGTGCGAAAAATCCCGGCACGCCCGTCGAGTACACCCTTTCCCGCCCGCCTGTGCGTGGTCTTTCACGAAGCGCGTCGGCCATCACCGTGCTGGGCATCGATCCGGGTTCGCAGTGCACAGGCTGGGGCCTGGTGCACGAGTTTTCAGGTGTCCTCACCCTGGTCGAATGCGGGGCGATTCGCCCCACAGGCGCGACCTTTTCCGAGCGGTTGGCCTGCCTTTTCACGGAGCTTTCCACCCTGGTCGCACGCTTGCGGCCCATGGAAGTGGCGGTTGAAGACGTGCACATGGCGCGCAATGCCGTGTCGGCCCTGAAGCTGGGGCAGGCGCGCGGGGTGGCGGTGGCCGCCTGCGCGGCGCACCAGATTCCCGTTTTCGATCGGCGTCCCACGGAAGTGAAAAAATCCATCACCGGCGCGGGCCGGGCCGATAAGGAGCAGGTCGCTTATATGGTGGCGCGTCTGCTGAACGCGGAAATATCCGCGCCGGCCGATACCACCGACGCCCTGGCCGTGGCCATCTGTCATCTCACTTTGCGAAAATTTCCCTTTTAATTACGAGCCGTTCTCGAACTTGCCTTCTGCTTGCCAAGGCGCGGGCTTCAGGGCATGCTGCTGGTATGACGCATCCCGCCGAAAGTCAGCCGCTACTTGATGTCCGACATCTCAGCGTCGTCTTCCCGCACCAGGCCGGGCCGGCCTATGCGGTGCGCGATCTTTCCTTTGCCCTGCGGCGCGGGCAGACCATGTGCCTGGTGGGCGAATCCGGCTCGGGCAAGAGCATGACCGGCCTTGCCTTGCTGCGCCTGGTACCGGAGCCGGGCCGCATTGCGGGCGGCGAGATTCTGCTGGACGGCGAAAACCTGCTCGCCGCCACCGAGGCGCGCATGCGCTCCCTGCGCGGAGCGCGTCTGGCCATGGTGTTTCAGGAGCCCATGACCGCCCTCAATCCGGTCCTGCGCGTAGGCGCTCAGGTCATGGAAACTATCCGTCTGCACCAGGGGCTGAGCGCGAAGGAAAGCCGCAAGCGCGCCATTGATCTGTTCCGTCAGGTGGGCATTCCCGCGCCGGAAAGCCGGGTGGATGACTACGCGCACCAGCTCAGCGGCGGCATGCGTCAGCGCGTCTCCATCGCCATGGCGCTTTCCTGCAACCCCCGGATCCTGATTGCCGACGAGCCGACCACCGCCCTGGACGTCTCCATCCAGGGACAAATCCTCCAGTTGTTGCGCAACCTGGCCGCCCAATACCGGACGGCCGTGTTGCTCATCACCCATGATCTCGGCGTGGTGGCGGAAACCGCGGATATTGTGGCTGTCATGTACGCGGGCAGGCTTATGGAGCACGCCCCGGTCACGCCTTTTTTCCGCGCGCCGCTCCATCCCTATTCCCTCGGCCTGATGCGCGCCCGCCCCAATGCTTTCGATGACCCCGGCGCGCCGCTCATTGCCATCCCCGGCCACGTGCCCGCCCTGACCAACCTGCCTGCCGGCTGCGTGTTCCACGATCGCTGCGAGTCGGTCATGGATCGCTGCCGCCGCGAAGAACCCCCGCTGGCCTCGCCGCCGGTCGCTCCTGAACGACTGGTGCGCTGTTGGCTGCACGTGGGCTAAGAACGACCGCCTCCGGCGACAGCCTTTCCCTTCTCGGGGAGCATTGCTAAAGTCGGAAACACGCAGTAGTGTGCGTTAAAAAACAGGCGAGCATTGCGCTTGGCATAAGGAATAGTCATGGCCGATGATACTTCTCGTGTTCCGGAGCAAGCTGCCGAAGCGCCAGTGAAAAACGGCGGCGAAACTCCTCTGGCGTCGAAGGGCGATGGCGCGAAGCGGCCGGAGCGAAAAGACAAACCCCTGCCGCGCCTGATTGTCTGGGGCGGCAGCCTTGGGGCCGTCGTCCTGGTGGCCTTGCTGGCCTTTGTCTATATTCTGGTGCTGGGCGACGAACGCCCGAAAGACGATTTGATTTCCCGCACCGGCGCGGCCATCAGCGGCGAGGAAGCGCAACTTATGCCCGGCACGGAAACCGGGGCGGAGCTGGATCGCATCATTGCCAACCTTGAGGCCGGGAGGCTTGAACAGCCCGCAGTCGAGGGCGACACCGCCGGCGCCTGGGAAGACCCGGACGGCCAGAGCGCGCGGCCGGATGACCGGGATCCTTTTCTGCGGCCGGAGCTGGCGCGGCGGATGGCTTATTGGATGGTCGATCAATATTTCCCCAAGGGCACGCATTCCTTGGCCGCCAATGGCGGCATTCTGACCACGGGCATTTCCAGGGCCAATGTCCAGGCGGTGTCGCTGATCGGCGCTTCGGGAGAAGACGGCGGGCCGCCGCTGTATCTCAAGGCCCTGGACTACGCGTTTACCCCGGATATGTTGGAGGAACTCTACCTCATGCATGCCGGAGCCTTTGTCGAATCCATGGGCCGCGCTCTGGGCGCGGCGCGGCGCAAAAGTCCGAATGCCGACCCCAGGCCGCTGACCACGGGAGAGCGCGCGGAATGCGTTGCCCTCTATGTTGATCTTTTTGATCAAATTTCCCGCTCCCTGACCGCGTATATGGATTTATCCGAACATAGCCGCCGGCTGAACGCCTGGCTTTCCGCCCGGGAACGACTTCTGACCGCCAAGGCCCGGGTGGCGGACGCGCGAGCGGAGCATGCGCGCCTGGAACGCGCGCATGAAGACACCCCCGAAAGCCGGCAACTGCTTCAGTTGACTGTGCGCACGGAAGAGCAGGCCGCCCTGGCCGAGGCCCGGACCAAGGAAAACCTGCTTGAAGCGCTGCGCGCGGGGAATACCGTGCAGGATGTTGATTCCGGCACGCTGCTCTATATCGCGTGCTGGGCGGAACGGCGCATTGCCGCGCGGCGTGAGAACGGCGCGGCTGTGAGCGCCGCCGCCGGAATTCTCCTGCGCCTGGGGCAGGCCATGCGGGAAGGGCGGCTTGAATCCACGGACTCCGCCTCGCCGCAAAACGCCGCCACCGCGCCGGCCGGACAATGAACGCGCCGGCCGTGCTCTTCACCGGGGGAACCCGTAGCGGGAAAAGTGCTCTGGCGCAGGCATTTGCCGAGCGCCATACGTCGCCGCTCCTCTTTGTCGCCACGGCTCAGGCTCTGGATGAGGAAATGAACGCCCGCATCGCCCGGCACCGGGCGGATCGCGGTCCAGCCTGGAGCAGTCTTGAAGCGCCCCTGGATTTGCCCTCCGTTCTTGAAGGTGCTTTCAAAGGCGCCAGCTATGGATCCGTCTTGGTTGACTGCGTCACTCTCTGGATCGGCAATCTTATGGGCGCTGGCCACGGCAACGCGGCCATACTTGACGAGGTTCGTTGTCTGGCCGTCCTGCTTGAGCGCGCGCCGCTGCCCGTAGCCATAGTCACGAACGAAGTGGGCAGCGGCATTGTGCCCGCCCACGCTTCCGGGCGCGAATTCCGCGACTTGGCGGGCGAGGCCAATCAAATCCTGGCCCAAGCCTGTTCGCACGTGGTGCTGGCTGTCTGCGGGCTGCCGGTACCGGTCAAGCCGCTGGGCGGCCCGCTGCCCTAGGAATTGCCGGCAAGCCGGGCGGACGGGATGGAGAGGCCCGGATTGCCGCTTTCGCAGGAGCGGCGGGTGGCGAGGCCGCGCGGAAGGGTAATGAACCACGGCGGCATATGCGGCGCACCGTCATTCCAGCGAAAACCGGGAACGATGATTTCATCGTCAACCATCGCGGAGAGCGGGAAAAATATATGGTTCCCGGTTTTCGCGAAGGCGACGCGCCGGGGCGGTGGGAGTTCTCGTCCGTTAGCCAGGGTTTCCTTTCTGCGGCCTGATTCCATTTAAAGCAACAGGGCATAAAAAAACACCCGGCCTTAACGGGCCGGGTGTTCCTGGGATGGTAGCTTTTGGGGCCTACCAGCGGGGCTGGCGAGGCTGACGAGGCTGAGCTTCGTTCACCTTCAGGGCGCGACCACCAAAGCTGTAGCCGTTCAGGGCTTCAGCGGCGGCGGAGGCGTCGGCGGCTTCCATTTCGACAAAGCCGAAACCGCGAGGCCGGCCGGTGTCACGGTCAGAGATCAGTTTGACGCTTAACACTGAACCGTGCTGGGAGAAAAGTTCACGCACTTCGTCTTCCGAAGCGGAGAAGGGCAGGTTGCCCACATAAAGGGACTTCGACATGAGGAAAAACTCCTAACAAAAAAAGTGAAATAACTCGCCTGCTCGAGAAGTGTGAACGAACCTTAAAAAACCGTTTCGCCAACCCCATCGATGCGCTGGCTTGCACAGGTGTACCCGTGTTGACCACCCAACACGCACCAGTGTTTGCGGCTAATGGATATGCAGTTTTTTTTTCCACGTCAAGTAAAATTTGTGTATTTTACGCAAATAGCAACAGTTTTGGCAAAAATATTTGATAAATCAAAGAAATCGAAGACTTGAATTTCTATAAAAAATAAGTTATTCCACCGATTTAGTAGAAAAATTTTTACCGTCCATATCTAATAAAAATTTCTTTTATGCTGGTAAAATAGCCGTTATCTTTTTGCCCAGAGGCGCAGGCGATCAATTTGTTTTTTTACCTGCACCGGAGCGGTGCCGCCCGGCATGGTCCGGCGGCCGACCGCCGCGGCGGGGGCCAGCACCGCGAAAACATCTTCCTCGATTAACGGGCTGAGTTCCCGCAAAGCGGCCAGTGGCAGATCTTCCAGGCCGCGGTTTTTTTGTTCGGCCAGGGCCACGGCCTTGCCCGTCACATGATGCGCTTCGCGGAAGGGCAGCCCTTTGCCCACCAGGTAGTCGGCCAGCTCCGTGGCGTTCAGGAAGCCGCGTGACAGAGCCTCGGCCATGCGGGCGGGCACAAATTCCAGCTCCAGCAGCATGCCGGCCATCAGCGACAGACTACGGCTCACTGTGGCGTTAGTGTCCAGGAACGGCTCCTTGTCTTCCTGCAAGTCCCTGTTATAGGTCAGGGGCAGGCCCTTCATGATGGTAAGCAGGCTGATCAGCCCGCCGTACACCCGGCCGGTTTTGCCGCGCATCAGCTCGGCCACGTCCGGGTTTTTCTTCTGCGGCATGATCGAGGAGCCGGTGGAATAGCCGTCGGGCAGGCGGACAAAACCGAAAGCCGGATTGGCCCACAAAATGATTTCCTCGCATAAGCGCGACAGGTGCATCATGATCACCGAGGCGCAAAACTGGGCCTCCAGCGCGAAGTCGCGGTCGGACACGGCGTCCATGCTGTTCTCGAACACGCCGTACATCTTCAGTTCATCCGCCACGTGTTGCGGGTCAAGCGGATAGGTGGTGCCGGCCAAGGCCGCGGCGCCCAGCGGCGAAATCCGGCAGCGTTTGTCGCAGTCGGCCAGGCGTTCCGCGTCGCGCTTCAGCATCCAGGCGTAGGCCAGCAAATGGTGCCCCAGGCTGACCGGCTGGGCCGGCTGCAGATGCGTGCAGCCGGGGAGCAGCGTCTCCGCGTGTTCTTCAGCCCGCTGGACAAGCGCCAGTATCGCCACCTTCGCCAAAGTCCGCCACTGGCGGATCGCATCCGAAACAAAAAGCCGGAAATCCAGCGCCACCTGATCGTTCCGGCTGCGCCCCGTATGCAGCTTCTTGCCCACATCGCCCACCAGCTCGGTCAGCCGGTGTTCGATATTCATATGCACGTCTTCCAGCGTCCGCTTCCAGACAAAGACGCCGGATTCAATTTCCCCAAGCACCGCCTCCAGCCCGTCGATCAGTTTCCGGGCCTCCTCCCGCCCAATTACGCCCTGCGCGGCCAACATGCCGGCGTGCGCCTTGGACCCGGCGATATCCTGGCGGTACAGTTCCTTATCAAACGGAACCGATTCCGTGTATTCTTCCACCAATGACGTCGGGCCGTCCGCAAAACGGCCGCCCCACATTTTTTCAGTCGACATACGATGCCTCGCGTATTTGAAGAAAACAGGCTTCCAGCGGCCCAAAAGGGTGACCCCCTGGAAGCCCCGATAGAGGGAAACGTTTTTCTCTGTGTAATCCACCGCCGCCCTTTGAGAGGAAACATTCGTTTCCACACGGCCCCTGCGTGACCTGAGGCCGGGCGGTTTTTGTTTTTTGATTCGGCGCGGCTTCCGGGAAAGGCGGAAAAACGGATGCCCGATCCCCTTGGGGGTGGTTTCCGCGCAGGCGGGAATTCCGCGCCTGTCACGTATTGTCTTTGACCTCCGCCTCCGCCCGCTCTTCGCATCCCTCAGCCAAGGGTGGAAACGCACGTTTTCCCAAGGGAGCGGCGGCCCGGGAAAGCTTAGCGGATTCCCGGAGCGCCGGATCGGAGTCCAGGAACCCACGCCTGCCCGGGGTACATGCCTTCCGCAAAACGCGCAAACAGATCATAAAAATACCGGGGTTTCTAAAGGGGGATACCCCCTTTGGCCGCCGGAGGCTTGCCTTTATTTTTGCCCGTACCCGCGAATCCGCAGTCCTTGCAGCCGGATGAAGCCGGCGGCGTCGGCGTGGTCGTAGACGGCCGAGTCTTCAAAAGTGGCGAGGCCGTGGCTGTAGAGACTATGGGGTGATTTCCGGCCCACGGGCCAGGCGTTGCCTTTGTAAAGCTTCAGGCGCACGGTGCCGGTGACGCGCTGCTGGGTCTGGTCGGCCAGGGCCTGGAGGGCGTCGCGTTCGGGCGAGTACCAGAAGCCGTTGTAGACGGCGGCGGCATAGCGGGGGATGAGGCTGTCGCGGATGTGCATGGCCTCGCGGTCGAGGCAGATGCCTTCGAGGTCGCGGTGCGCGGCGAAGAGGACGGTGCCGCCGGGGGTTTCGTAGACGCCGCGCGACTTCATGCCGACAAAACGGTTCTCGGTCATGTCCAGGCGGCCGATGCCGTGGCGGCCGGCCAGCTTGTTCAGGGTCTTGATGATATTGGCGGGGGAGAGGCGCTGGTCGTTCACGGCCACGGCGTTGCCCGCCTCAAAGTCGATGGTGATGTATTCGGGCTTGTCCGGGGCCCGCTCCATGGGCACGGCCATGATGTAGCTGTTCGGGCCGGGCTCGGACCAGGGATCTTCCAGTTCGCTGCCCTCGAAGCTGCAGTGGAGCATATTGCGGTCCATGCTGTACTGCTTGGAGGAGGTGGAAAGCGGGATGCCGTACTTTTCGGCGAAGGCGATCAGGGCTGTGCGCGAGCGCAGATCCCATTCGCGCCAGGGCGCGATTACTTTGAGATCCGGGGCCAGGGCGTTGGCGGTCAGCTCGAAGCGCACCTGGTCGTTGCCCTTGCCGGTGGCGCCGTGGGCCACGGCCTGCGCGCCTTCGGCCCGGGCGATTTCAACCATGCGCTTGGCGATCAGCGGACGGGCGATGGAGGTGCCGAGCAGGTAGCGGTTCTCGTAGACGGCGCCGGCGCGGAACATGGGGAAGACGAAATCGCGCGCGAATTCTTCCTGGAGATCCTCAATGTAGGCTTTGACAGCGCCGGTGGCCAGGGCTTTGGCCTCAACGCCGTCCAGTTCCTCTTCCTGGCCGAGGTCGGCCGTGAAAGTGACCACTTCGCAGCCGTAGGTCAGGGTCAGCCACTTGAGAATGACGGATGTGTCCATGCCGCCGGAATAGGCCAGGACCACTTTTTTGATGGAGTTTTTCATTGGTGTGTCCTTAAAAAATTTTGATTTAGGCAAAGAGCCATTCAAGAATCGCTTGCTGGGTGTGCATGCGGTTTTCCGCCTGGTCCCAGACAATGCTGGCGGCGCTTTCGATTACTTCCTCGGTCACTTCCTCGCCCCGGTGGGCGGGCAGGCAGTGCATGAATTTGGCGTCCGGCGCGGCCAGGGCCATCATGCCCGCGTCCACGCAAAAGCCCCGGAACACGTCGGCGCGCGCGCCGGCTTCCTTCTCCTGGCCCATGGAGGCCCAGACGTCGGTATTCACGTAGTGCGCGCCGCGCATGGCCTCTTTGGGCTCGGCATACACGGAAATTTTCGCGCCGCTTTTTATCGCTTCATTGATCAGCCGCTCGTCCGCCTCGTAGCTTTTCGGGAAGGACATGGCCAGCTCGAACGGGAAGCAGGAGGCCGCCTCGATCCAGGAGTTCGCCATGTTGTTGCCGTCGCCGATCCAGGCCACGCGCAGGCGCGCCAGATCCGGCGTGCGCTCGTACATGGTCACGACATCCGAAAGCACCTGGCAGGGGTGGGCCTGGTCGGTCAGGGCGTTCACCACCGGGATGGAGCCGTAGCGGATGCATTCCTCAATGCGCTCGTGCCCGAAAGTACGGATGATCAGGCAGTCCACATAGCGCGAGAGCACGCGGATGGTGTCCTTGATCGGCTCGGAGCGTCCCAGCTGGCTGTCGGCCGGCGACAGAAAAATAGTGCTGCCGCCCAAGTGCCGCACGGCCATTTCAAAAGACATGCGCGTGCGCGTGGACGCTTTCTCAAAGACGAGTACGGCCGTCTTGCCGGCCAGGGCATCACCCCGCCAGGCGGTCCGCTTCATTTCCAAGGCCCGCCGCACCAGCGCGAACGCGCCTTCGGCGCCCAAATCGCGGATGCAGGTGTAATGTTTGAGCATGGTTTCCCCTCTCTGACTGACAAAAATTCTGTTGCCTTAAAATCAGCGCTTTGTAAAGAAGCCTTCCGGCGGCCAAGGGGACGTAGGCCCCTTGGCCGCCGGAGGCGTGTCTTCTCTTACTATCCCAGCAAAAAGCGCCTTGACAGAGAATCCGTGTATCGCCTAATTATATGCCGATAATTCTTAGAATCCCAGCGGTGCGCCGTCCTGGACGAACGTGCCCGCGATCGGCAGAATTCACCATTGACGTACGAGGCAAAGTTTATGGCGGACACTACTTTTCGGGGGTCGACACAGAAACGCGGGGGGCTGGCGGGTTGCGTGCTCGGCATAGCCCCCTTTGTTGTTGGCCTAGTCCTGGCGCTGGCCGTGGGCTGGCTGGTATTTCCCCTGGTCATGTTCAGCGAGCGGGAGCAGCCGATCCGCTTCAGCCACAAAGTGCATGTTGAAGATCAAGGCATGGCTTGCGCGGACTGTCACACGGTACGCGACGACGGCACCTTCGCCGGTCTGCCGACCCTGGAATCCTGCGCCATGTGTCATGAAAGCGCGGTGGGGGAAGACCCGGAAGAGGCGCGCTTTGTCGCCGAGTATGTGGAGCAGGGTAAGGAAGTGCCGTGGCTGGTCTACCAGAGGCAGCCGGACAACGTCTTTTTCAGCCATGCCGCGCATTCGCTGAAAAACTGTGCCACCTGCCATCAGGATACCTACGCCGAGGAAAACGATTTGTGCGTGATTTGCCATGTGGATGTGGCCTCCTCGGACAGCGCGCCGGTCTATAAGGAAAACCGCCTGACCGGCTACTCCGCCTCGACCATGAAGATGTGGCAGTGCGAATCGTGTCACGCGCTGCACATGGAAACCGGCCAAACCACGGCAAGCAACGCCTGCTTCGTGTGCCACAAGTAAGGGGGAGCCATGTCGTTCGCTAGAAGAGCCATTCTGAAATTTATCGGCGGCGCGGTGGTGGGCGTGGTCGCCAGCCCGATCATCTGGAAGGGCATTGACGACACGTCCATCTGGTCCCAGAGCTGGCCTTGGATTCCGAAAAATATGGACGGTGAGACCACATTCGTGCCGACCATCAGCAAACTTTGCCCGTCCAACCAGGGCCTGTTGGTGCAGTTGACCGGCGGCCGTCCCGTGCGCACGCACGGCAACCCCGGGCATCCCTTGAGCCTGGGCGGGCTTTCCGCTCTGGCCGCCGCTGAAGTACAGCTGCTGTACAGCCCGGCCCGCGTGAAACAGCCCATGAAACGCAACGCCGACGGCGGCTATGTGGCGGTCAGCTGGGACGAGGCCATGAAAAGTTTGGTCGAGGGCCTGCGCGGCGGGCTGGGTGACAATAAAGTCATGTGCGTCACGGGCGACGAGTGCGGCACCGTGGCCGAGTTCTTTTCCGCTTTCGCGGCGGCCAGCGGTTCCGCCGGCCGCTTCTTCGCCATGCCGGGCGAGGCCCAGGCCGCGGCCCGCGCCTGGGAGCTTTCCGGCGGCGATGGGCAGATCGGCTACGACATCGAGCGGGCCGATTATATTCTGGCCTTGGGCGCCAACGCGCTGGAATCCTGGGGAACGGCCATTCGCAACCGCCGCCTTTTCGCGGCCAAGCGGCCGCACGGCGAGCAGCCGGCTCTGGGCCTGGCCTATGCCGGGCCGGTGCAGAACAATACGGCCTCGGTGGCCGACCTGTGGCTGCCGATCAAACCGGGGACGGAAGCAGTCGTGGCCTTGGGCCTGGCCAATCTGTTGATCGGGCAGGGCGCTTCGGTTGACGTTCCGGGCTTTGCGGAATTCAAGGCCCTGGCCGCCGAATTCACGCCCGACGCGGTGAAAAGCGCGGCCGGCCTGGACCCGCGGCGGCTGGAAGCCGTGGCCAAGGCCCTGGCCGACGCCAAGCGGCCGCTGGTGCTGGCCGGCTCGTCCTGCGACCAGGGCGGCGGCACGGTGCCCATTCTGGCCGGCATCGCCCTCAACGCGCTTCTGGGCAACGCCCGGAGCGGCGGCGGGCTGCGCGATCTGCCGGTGGCCGGCCCGGTGGTGGCGCGTGCCCTGACGCGGGCGGAAATGTACGAGAACGATCTGGCCGCCTTCGCGGCCGGTCTGGGCAAGGGCGAAGCCGCCCCGGCCGTTTTTGTGGCCCATGAGGCCAACCCTGTATACGGACTGCCGCGCGGAGAAGCCTTCGCCAAGGTTCTGGCCGCCGTGCCTTTCAAAGTGGCCTTCACTTCCTTCTTCGACGAAACGGCTGCCTGCTGCGACCTGGTGCTGCCCATACCCATGGGTTTGGAGCGGGCGGACGACGCCGATACGCCCTATGGCTGCGGCGTGGTCACCTATACCCAGTCCGCCCCGGTCGTGGAGCCGCTGGTGGACGCGCGGCCGGCCGAGGCGGTGCTGCTTGCGGCCGCCAAGGAACTGGCCATTGATCTCGGCCTGGGCTCGCTGGCCGCCGCCTTGGCCGCCAAGGCGGCCGCATACGGCGCCAAGATGAAGTCGGGCCAAGCCTATATCGGCGGCAGTGGCGACGCTCCGTATTCCCTGCGCCTGCGGCCCGACGTGATCGCCGCCGCCCTGAAGCAGCCGGCCCCGGCCGGCAAGCTCGGCCTGGCGCTGGTGGAGCGCCTGAGCATGGGGACGCCCAACAGCGGCATCCCCCCCTTCAACACCAAAACAATCCGCCACAACGAGCTGTCCGGCGAAACGGCCTGCGTCATGGTGAACAGCGCCACGGCGGCGGGCCTTAAGGTCAGCGAGGGCGACCGGGTGAACGTCTATACCGGCGATGCCTCCATCACCGCCCTGGTCAGCCTGAGCGAGACCGTCGCCGCGGATGCGGCGGCCGTGCTCCTGGGCCTTGGCCATACCTCGCTGGATGAATTCAGCCGGGATAAGGGCGCTAATGTCATGAATCTTGTTCCGGCCGAGGCGGAACCGGCCTCGGGCCTGTTCGCCTGGAGCCGCGCCCGGGTCGACATCGTCAAAGCCTAAGGGATAAAGGGAATCACAATGGCTGAAATCAAGGAATTCTCGACAATCTGGGCAATGGTGGTCGACCTGGACAAGTGTACGGGCTGCGGTGCCTGCATGGTGGCCTGCCAGGCGGAAAACAACGTGGCGCCCGCTCCGGACGCCTCGAACCGGCTGCGCGCCCTGAACTGGATGGTGGTGTACGAACTTTCGAACAAGAAGCCGGTCCCCGACCATGAAGTGGCCTATGTGCCCCGGCCCTGCATGCAGTGCGGCCACCCCTCCTGCGTGTCCGTGTGCCCGGTGATCGCCACGGACAAGAACGAGGAGGGCGGCATTGTCAGCCAGGTTTACCCGCGCTGCATCGGCTGCCGGTACTGCGTGGCCTCCTGCCCTTACCATGCCCGTTATTTCAACT
Source organism: Desulfovibrionaceae bacterium (assembly GCA_031554295.1). Classification (GTDB taxonomy): domain Bacteria; phylum Desulfobacterota; class Desulfovibrionia; order Desulfovibrionales; family Desulfovibrionaceae; genus JAVBVM01. The sequence goes on from JAVBVM010000029.1 coordinate 12,652, forward strand.
GGTTTGACCCGACCTGGCCCGAAGGCATGGAAAAGACCCTAACCGCCGAAGTGTCGGCCCGGCCGCGCGGCGTGGTGGAAAAATGCACCTTCTGCCATCACCGCCTGATGAAGGCGCGCGACAAGGCCCGGGTGGAAGAACGCGACCCCATGGCTCTGGAGGATGGCGAATATGTTACCGCCTGCGCCCAAGCCTGCCCGAACGGCGCCATCGTGTTCGGCGACATCAAGGACGAAAAACATCTGGCGGCCAAACTTATTAAAAGCCCCGAAGCCTTCCGGCTGCTCGAGCGCCTGAACACCGAACCACAGGTCTATTATCTGAGCCGCCGCGAGTGGGTGCGTCGCCTGGGCGACAACTACCTGGAAAACGA
>JAVBVM010000148.1:0-4153 GCA_031554295.1 Desulfovibrionaceae bacterium
ATGGTTTTAAGCAAAAAACATGCCACAACGTATAAATCCCGAATTTTCGGGCTTTATACGTTGTGGACAGAAAAAATTGCCTTATTTTTTAGTGTGGACTAACTGCCAGGTTTCGCGCTCACGGTCCCGCCTCCGGCGTCGTTGCTCTTGTGCACAATTTCCGTGCCAATGCCCGCGTCGGTCAGCAATTCGAGCAGAATGCAGTTCTCCACCCGGCCGTCGATGATCATGGCCTTTTCCACGCCTTCCTCTAAGGCTTCCAGGCAGCATTTGACTTTGGGGATCATGCCGCCGAAGACCGTATTGTCCTCAAACAGAGCCAGAGCCTGCTTCCGGGTAAGCGAGCGGATCAGCTCCTTGTCTTTGTCCAGGATGCCCGGCACGTCGGTGAGGAGCAGCAGGCGCTTGGCGCGCAGCGCCCCAGCCACGGCTCCGGCCACGGAGTCGGCGTTGATGTTGTAAGTTTCACCGTTTTCGTCCGTGCCCACCGGCGCGATCACCGGAACAAAGCCGCTTTGTTGCAGGGTGGAAAGCAGTTCGGTATTGACCCGCGCCACTTCACCCACTTTGCCTATATTCAGGATTTCCGGCGGCGCGTCTTTTCGATTGAGAACAATTTCCAGGCGTTGCGCCATGATGGTGCGGCCGTCCTTGCCGGAAACGCCCACAGCGGTGACGCCGCTGGTGTTCATCAGGCTGACGATTTCCTGGTTGACCGTACCGACCAGGACCATTTCCACCACGTCCATGGTGGCGTCGTCCGTGATGCGCTGGCCCTCCAGGAACGAGGATTGGATGTTCAACTGCTCAAGCCGTTTGCCGATCTGCGGGCCGCCGCCATGCACCACCACGGGGTTGACGCCCACCAGCTTCAACAAGGCGATGTTCAGCGCGAAAGCCTTTTTCAGGGCGGCGTCCGTCGTGGCGTGGCCGCCGTATTTGATCACCACCGTCTGGTTGTGGAATTCACGCAGATAGGGCAGGCACTCGATCAGCACCTTGGATTTGGCGAGAGGAAAAAGCTGTTCAGCCATATGCGCGCTCCGCCGGGTTCCGGCAGGGTAAATGTTTCGGGCGCCACGCGGCGTCCCGCCAAATTACAGTATAAAACGGCTCAAATCTTTTTTCGCGCGCACGTCCTGGGTATGCTCGCGCACGTAGTCCGTATCAATGGCCACCGCCTGGCCGGAGCGTTCCGGCGCTTCAAAAGAGAGATCCGCCAGAATCTTTTCCAGGATCGTGTACAAACGGCGCGCCCCGATATTTTCGGTCTGTTGGTTCACTTCCTCGGCAAAGGAGGCGATTTCGCGCAGGGCGTCATCCGTAAAGGTGATGGAAACGCCTTCGGTGTCGAGCAGGGCGGCGTATTGATGAGTGAGGGCGTTGCTCGGCTCGGTCAGGATGCGGTAAAAATCTTCGCGAGTCAGGGCGTTCAGCTCCGAGCGCAGGGGGAAGCGGCCTTGGAGCTCTGGGATGAGATCCGAGGGCTTGCTGAAGTGGAAGGCGCCGGCGGCGATGAACAGGATGTGATCGGTGCGCACCATGCCGTATTTGGTATTGACCACGCTGCCCTCGACAATGGGCAGCAGATCGCGCTGCACGCCCTCGCGCGAGATGTCCGAACTGCGGGCGGTCTGCTGGTTGGAATTGGCGATTTTGTCAATTTCATCAATGAAGATGATGCCGGTTTGTTCCATGCGGTTCTTGGCGGTTTCAATCAGGCGATCGTTGTCCACCAGCCGGGCGCTTTCCTCGTCCAGCAGCAGCTTGTATGCCTCGGTCACTTTCATGCGGCGGCGTTTTTTTTTGGACGGGAACATCTTGCCCAGCATATCCTGGAGCTGCGAACCCATTTCATCAGCGCCGGGCATGGAAAGCATGCCAACGCGGGGCGCGGCGTTTTCCTCCACCTCCATTTCCACCTCATGATCGTTCAAATGCCCTTGTTCCCAAAGGGTGCGCAGCTTGTCGCGGGTGGCGGGGCGGCTGTCGCCGGCCGTACCGAGCGAACCGACGGGCGGCGGCGGCAGGAGCAGATCCAGCAGGCGATCTTCAGCCTGTTTTTCGGCTTTGGCCTTGATTTTCGCGGTTTCTTCCTCGCGCACCAGGGAGATGGAAATTTCCAGCAAGTCTCGAATCATCGATTCCACATCGCGGCCCACATAGCCCACTTCCGTGTACTTGGTGGCTTCCACCTTGAGAAAAGGCGAACCGGCCAGCTTGGCCAGGCGGCGGGCGATTTCCGTCTTCCCCACGCCGGTGGGGCCCATGAGGATGATGTTTTTCGGGGCTATTTCATCGCGCATGGCCGGGTCAATCTGCTGGCGGCGCCAGCGGTTGCGCACCGCCACGGCCACCAGGCGCTTGGCGTTGCTTTGGCCGACAATGTATTTGTCGAGTTCGGAGACAATCTGGCGGGGGGTAAGGGTATTCATAAAAACCTTCATCGTTTGGCGTGGGACCGCTGAAAAGCTTCGCTTTACAGATGGAAATCCTCGCCCAGATACAGCTGTTTGGCCTGCTGGTTGATCACTATTTCCGTGGGCGTGCCTTCAAGGAAGATCTTGCCCTGGTGCACAAGGTAGCCGCGGTCGCAAATTTTCAATGTTTCCCGTACGTTGTGGTCTGAAATCAGCACGCCGATGCCGCGCTCGCGCAGGTTGAAGATAAGTTGCTGAATGTCGCCGACGGCCAACGGGTCAATGCCGGCAAACGGCTCGTCCAGCAGGATGAATTTCGGATCCCGGATCAGGGCGCGAGCTATTTCCAGGCGACGGCGCTCGCCGCCGGAAAGGTGCATGGCGCGAGAATCAGCCAGGCGGGTGATGCCGAAATCCTCCATCAATTGTTCCGCACGCTCTTTTTGTTCCTTGCGGGAAAAGTTTGTATATTCAAGGATAATTTGGAGATTCTGACGCACGGTCAGACGCTTGAATATGGAGCTTTCCTGGGGCAGGTAGCTCAAGCCCACGCGAGCCCGCTCATACAGCGGCCAGGCGGCAATGTCCTGGTCGTCCAGATTCACGATGCCGGCTGTGGGCTTGATGATCCCGATGATCATGTAGAAGGTGGTCGTCTTGCCCGCGCCGTTCGGGCCAAGCAGGCCGACAATTTCCCTCTGGCGCACCTCCAGCGAAACGCCGCTGACCACCTCGCGGTCGCCGAACTGTTTGTGCAGGTTATGGACGCTGATACGGGCCATACTGCTCCTAACGGCCATTCCGAGCCGGGGCCGGGGTGGCGGAAGGGGCGGGCGTTTGCGGCTGCTCGCCGGCCGCCGGCGGTTGGCCGTTTTCGGTCGGTTTGGTTGGCGGGTTGTTGGATGTGAAAATGACCCGTACCGGCTTATCTGGCCCGCCGATTACTTCGGTGCGGTTTTCCTTTATGTAAAAAAGGATTTTATCGCCGGTGATGCTGTTCTCGCCTTCGGAAAGCCTGGGGCTGCCCTCCATGACCAGCAATTCGTCAGCTGTCGTGTAGGTGGCTTTCTCGCATTCGCCTTGGCGATCTTCGCGCTTCATACGCACGTTTTTTTCCGCAATGATCTTTTCAATATCGCCGCCGGAAAGGCCCCCCTGCCCAGCGGGCGCGGCCACCGCGCCGCTGGCTGGGCCACCGGCCGGGCCTTTTTTAAGCACCAGAGTGAGCCGTTCGGACCATATTTCCATGTCCGGGCGCACAATATGCACGGCGCCGATGAACACAACGGTGTTTGCATTGGTATTGTACTCCATGCGTTGCGAGGTGACGGTGGTGGGCACCCCCCCGGCCGTTTGGGCAGCGAAAGCGGGCAGGGCCTGCATGGAAAACAGGAGCAAAAAAACAGTAAAAACAGCGCTGAGGCTTTTCATGGTAACTCCGGGCCGGAAAGTGGGCCGTCGTTGGGTATCTCGTTTGGAGTGTAGGTTACCTTCACGCCGCCCGAGCCGCGAATGATGTTTTCTTTTGTGTCCCATTCCACTCGAGCCGCCTCGGCGTGTATGGTTTCGCCGGTGATGGTCGCGCCTTGGTCAAAGACCATGATGCGGCTTTCCGTCGAGTAGTCCATACGGTCGGCGTTCAGGCGATTGCCTTCGTGAAGCGCCGTCACGTCGTCCCAAAGGCGGACAATGTTCTGGTCCTGCAGGACTTCGCCTTTTTTGGCCGTAATACG
>JAVBVM010000017.1:0-4260 GCA_031554295.1 Desulfovibrionaceae bacterium
CCAGGGCGCGGCCAGGGAGCGGTTGACCACGGGCATGACGATGGGCACGCGCAAGCCGGAGGCCATGTTCACCACTTCGTGCATGAGGGCCAGGCCGACCGAGGAGGTGGCCGTGCCCGCGCGCACGCCGGTCAACTGGGCGCCAATGGCGGCCGACATGGCGGTGTGCTCGGATTCCACGCGGATATATTTGGCCTTCAGCGTACCGTCAACCACATAGTCCGAGAGTTTTTCCGAAATCGGGCTCTGCGGGGTGATCGGGTAGGCCGAGACGACCTGGATGCGGGAAAGGCGCATGGCCTCGGAAGCCGCGCCGTTGCCGTCCAGCATGATTCGTTTACTCATTAGTGTTCCCCCTTTTCCGGCACCATGTCGATGGCTTCCTTGGGGCAGACGTTCGCGCAGATGCCGCAGCCCTTGCAGTAGTCAAAGTCAAAATGCACGCCTTCGTTGGGCTGCTTCTTTTTGACGACCTCAATGATGTTGGTCGGACAGTGCTTTTCGCAGATGCCGCAGAGAATGCATTTTTCCGCGTTCACTTTGGGGCGCACCACCCGCCAGGCGCCGGTCTTGCCGCTGTCGAAAACAAGCGCGCAGGGTCCGAGCAGATGTCTTTTTTTAGTAGTTGTGCTTGAGCTCATTGAATGCCCTCTCTGCCGCCTTGGCGTTCAGTTCGCCCGCCTTGGCGAAGTATTTGGTGATGGCTTCCTTAACCGCCTTGATGCCGGCCATGCCCGCGCCGGCCATGGCGCCCAGCATGGTGGTGTTCGGGATGTCGAGCTTCAGGACGTCCAGGGAAATGGCGCGCGCGTCCACCCAGTAGACTTTGCGGTCTTTGCCCAGAATGTCCACGGGCAACTCGGGCCAATTGACGATGAACACGGTGTCCTTCGAGGCGCCGGCGGTGATGTCCACGCCCTTTTCCACCACGGAGAGGTCGAAGACCACAATGTAGTCCGGGTGGTAAACGAACGATTTCACCGTGATTGGCGTGTCGCTGAGCATGAGATCCGAATACACGGGCGCTCCGCGGCGTTCGTGGCCGTAAGCGGGAATGGACTGGGCATACCGGTTTTCACCGATGGCCACGGCTTCGGCGAAGACCTTCGCCGCCGTGACCACTCCCTGGCCTCCCAGGCCGTACAATTTGACTTGTTTCAAGGAATACCTCCAATAGTTAAGCCAAGGTTGCAATAAAAAATTTGCCGCCGCCCCCACGCGAGGGCAAGGCCGGCGGCGGGTCTCTTTATACCAGGAACATGATGCTCGCCGGAATGTAGGTGATGATCGCCAGGGCGATCAGCTGCGCGATCAGGAACGAAAGCACTCGGATTGAGAGCTTCTGGATGCTGACGCCGCCAACGCTGGCCGCCGTGAACATGCATACGCCGAAAGGCGGGGTCATCAGGCCGATGGCCGTGTTCACGGTGATAATCAGACCGAAGTGCACCAGGTCAATCTGTAGCAGATTGATAACCGGCAGGAACAACGGCACGGTGATCAGCAGAATGGCGCCGGTTTCCATAAAACAGCCGGCAATCAGCAGCAGGAAGTTGATGAGCAGCAGCAGGATGTATTTGTTTTCCGTCAGGCCCATGAAGATTTCCACAATCTGCTGCGGAATGCGCGCGTATGTCAGCACGTAGGCGAACAAAGTGGCGCAGGCGATGATGAACATGACGCGCGTGGCCGTTTTGGCCGAAGACAGGAAGATGCTCGGAATATCCTTGATCGGCAGGTCGCGGTAGATGAACACACCGACGATGACGGCATAGACCACCGCGACAACCGCTGATTCAGTCGGCGTGAAAATGCCGCCGAACACGCCGCCGATCAGGATGATCGGCGTGCCCAGCGCCCAGAGCGCGTCGCGGGTGGCTAGTCCGGCTTCTTTCCAGCTGAAGGGTTTGGTGTCGCCGGCGTATTTGTTCTTTTTTGAAATGTACCAGGCAGCGAGCATCAGGGCGAAGCCCATGATAAAGCCGGCCGGAATGCCCGCCTTGTACAGGTCCGCGATGGAGCAGCCGGTGAGCACGCCATAGATGATGAAGGAAATGCTCGGCGGGATGATGACGCCGATCGGGCTGGCCGAAGCCACGACCGCGGCCGCGAAGGTGCGGTCATAGCCTCGCTGCACCATGGCCGGGATCATGATGGCGCCGAGCGCCGCGGCTGTGGCCACGCCACTGCCGGAAATGGCCGCGAAAAACATGCAGCCGGCAATGGTCACGGAGGCCAGGCCGCCCGTGAAGCGTCCCATGAAAATAGTGGCCAGATTGACGATGCGCGTGGCGATGCCGCCGCGGTTCATCAGGTCGCCGGCCAGCACGAAGAAGGGAATAGCCATGAGCGCGGTGGCGTCAATGCCCGCGAACATGCGCTGGATGATAATCTGGACCGGCGCGCCGGTTGTCATGATGTAAACGGAGGAGGCAAGGCCCAGCGTGACGGCGATGGGAATGCCCAGAACAAGCAAAGCCAGGGCGATGATAAAGAATGCGGCTACCATTATTTATTCCCCCCGAGGTCTTTGACGAGTCCGAGCAGAAGGTAGAAAATGGAAATCACGCAGCAAACAGGGAAGCACATGTATATGTAATTCATGGGGAGCATCATGTTGGCCGATGTTTGCAGGGCGGCGAAGTCGAGGATAAGAATGGAAAACCAGCCGATCATGGCCATGAAGACAATACAGATGAGCTTCTGGAGGATCATGAGCGGCTTGCGCAGCCTGGGCACGGTCTCCTCGATCGCGGTCACGGCGATATGCGTGCCCTCGCGGAAAATTACGGTCGTGGCCAGGAAGACCATCCAGATCAGGCCGTAGCGGCCGAATTCGTCGGTCCAGGGAATGCCGTAGCTAAAGGCATACCGGCATACAATCTGGACAAAAAGCACAATAGTCACTGATACAAGCAAAATAACGATCGCGAATTTGCAAATATTTTCAATAAAATCCGCGATTTTATTTACTACATGCATAAAGCCTCCTGGCGTCGGGCCGTCCGGACGCACCGAAACGGCTGCGCGAACGAAGGTTGTTTCAAGCCAAGGGATTTGCTCAAAGCTCACGCGCACAGCGGCGTACGGCGCGCTTTTTATGCGTACCGGCCAGGAGAGCGTCGTTGCGCCCCCCCCGTACCCAGGCGCGCGGGCATCATTTCGACGGCCGCCCGGCGCGGGCCGGGCGGCCGTAAAAATAAACCTACTTCGCGCGGACGGATTCAATCAATCCAAAGTACTTTTTCACACCGGCGTTTTTCGCGGTGTATTTGTCATACACGCCGCCGACCAGAGCCTTGAACGCGGGACGGTCACACTTATTGAAAACCATGCCCTTGGCTTCCAGCTTTTTGATATAGCCCAGTTCCTGGGACCGCTGGTACGGGTCGCTGATTTTTTCGCCATACAGAATGGTCTCTTTGATTATCTTCTGGTATTAGGCCGGCAGCTTGTCGAACAGAGCCTTGGAAGCGCCCACGGCGCAGAAGGCGAAGATGTGCTCGCTCAAGGACACATACTTCTGCACTTCGTACACGCGTTCGTCGAAAATGGTCATCAGGGCGTTTTCGTGGCCGTCAATGGTGCCCTGCTGCAAGGCGGTGAACACTTCGCCCCAGCTCATGGCCTGGGCGGCCGCGCCGAGCGCCGTGAAGGTATCCACGAAGATCGGGCTTTCAATAACGCGCAGGGTCAGGCCCTTCAGATCCTTGGGCTCGACGATCTGGATCTTGGAGTTGGTGATGCTGCGGAAGCCGCGCGGCAGCATGGCGAAGGTGTAGAAGCGCGCCTTAATGCTCTCGTTCAGGAAATCCTGATACCAGGGCGCGGCTTTCATGCGGGCGATGTGATCCCAGTCGTCGAACAGGAAGGGGAAGTCAAGCACGGAAAATTCCGGCACGAAGTTGCCCATGGGCGAAGTGGTGATGATGGCGATATCCAGGGTGCCGAACTGTAGAGCTTCCATCAGCTCGCGGTCGCGGCCGATCTGGCCGGAATGGAAGACCTGGGCGGTCAGGCGGCCATTGGTCTTCTTGGGCAGGTTTTCCTGCAGATAAATTGCCATGGCGTGGTAGGGGTTTTCCACGTTGGCGGGCGACATGTGCCCGATCTTCAGTTCCATCTTGGGCAGTTCCGCCGCCACCGCGGGCACGGCAAAAATAAAAATGGCGAAAGCAAGAATGCTGAGAAGAGGTGCACGTTTCATCTGAACTTCCTTTTGTTTAAGGTTGCTCAGCGGAGGCCCCCGGAGAGCCCGGA
>JAVBVM010000013.1:0-6467 GCA_031554295.1 Desulfovibrionaceae bacterium
GGTTACGGAAATCTGACGGAAAAAAGCATGTCCCAGGCCCAGTGGATGGGTCGGAATATAATTGGAAGGCGTGATGATATGGCAAGAAAAGGGCGGATGCAACGGCAAAGTTTTGTTGCATGGCTGAATGGAAAAAAGCGCAATGCGGCCGGATTGCAAAATAGGCGCGGCGGGCGTATGAGTCTTTGCATGATAAACGGCCGCGCGGGCGCGGCGCATGCGGATCGCTAAGGGGCGGACAATGAGCGGCACACAGATGATCAAAGCGGGCCTGGTCGGCGTGACCGGCTATACGGGCATGGAGCTGGCACGGCTTCTGGCGGCGCATCCGAGCATGCGCCTTGTCGCGGCCACCTCGCGCGGCGAGGCGGGCAAGCCGTTGCGGGAAATCTACCCATTTTTGGCCGGTCTGCCCGGCGGCGACGTCGTCCTGACCGAGCCGGACCCCAAGGCCCTGAGCCAGATCTGCGACGTGGTGTTTCTGGCCGTTCCGCACGGCGCGGCCATGGAAATGGCGGCGGAACTGCTCGGCCATAAGGCCCGGGTGGTGGACCTGTCGGCCGACTTCCGCCTGCATGACCCGGCGGTGTACGCCGCCTGGTACGGCAAGCCGCATACCCGGCCCAGCCTCCTGCCCGAAGCGGTCTACGGCCTGCCGGAGCTGTATGCCGAGCACATCCGCGCCGCGCGCCTGGTGGCCAATCCGGGTTGCTACCCGACCTCGGCCATTCTCGGCCTGCACGCGGCCCTGAAGCACGACCTGGTCGAGACGGACGGCATTGTGATCGACTCCAAGTCCGGCACTTCGGGCGCGGGCCGCGGCGCGGTCCTGGGCAATCTGTTCTGCGAGGTGTCGGACACTTTCAAGGCGTACAACCTGGGCAAGCACCGCCACACCCCGGAAATCGAGCAGGAGATCTCCCGTAGCGCCGGCAAGCCGCTGGTGGTTTCTTTCAATACGCACCTGTTGCCCATCAACCGGGGCATTCTGTCCACCATCTACACCCGCCTGCGCAAGCCCATGACTCACGAGGAAGTGGCCGCGCTGTTCGACATGGAATGGCGCGCGGCCCCGTTCGTCCGGTTGCTGCCCAAGGGGTCGCTGCCGGAAACGCGCTTCGTGCGCGGCAGCATGTTCTGCGACATGGGCCTGGTGGTGGACCCCCGCACCCAACGCCTGATTATTGTCACGGCCATCGACAACCTGTGCCGGGGCGCTTCGGGCCAGGCCATTGCCAACGCCAACCTGATGTTGGGCCTGGACGCATTCACGGGCTTGGCCCTGCCGCCGCTGATGCCGTGACGGCGCGGGGGCTGTTTAAAAGCAGCCTCTAGGGGGAAGGTTTTTTCCGACAGGGGCTTGCGGCCTCCCTTCAGTTGCTGTAAAATGATGAGTCAACTATCCGTTGGTGGGTGGGCTGTTCCGCGCGGTGGCAATTCCGCCGCGTTTCGGACGCGGACTGTCGCGGGCGCGAAACGGCCGCCGGAGTATTTTGGGAGATTTATTTTGAACCCTGACCAAGTAAAGTTGGAAACCGTCGAACCGGAGGCGTTTTCCTCCATTTTTGTCGCCCGCCAGCCCATATTCGATCTCTCCGATTCCATCTGGGGCTATGAACTGCTGTTCCGCGACAACCCGGACTCCGCCGCGGCGCGCGTCAGCGACCCCGACCTGGCCACGGCCGGGGTGATCGCCGACGGTTTTGTGGTGGCCAGCGAGGCGGTTGAGGCGCAGCACAAGCTCCTGATCAATTTTCCCTCCACCCTGCTGCTGAACGGCACCGCTCAGGTATTGCCGCCGGATCGCAGCATGCTTGAAATTCTGGAGGACGTGGAGCCCTCCCCCGCGCTGCTGGCCGAGCTTGCCCGCCTGAAACAGGCTGGCTACCGGTTGGCCGTGGACGACTATATCGGCCAGGCCATCGCCCGGCCGCTCCTGGAATTCGCCGATGTGGTCAAAGTTGACGTCCTGGGCATGCATCCCGAGGATCTGGAGGAATTGGTCCAGAGCCTGCAAGGCTTTTCCGCCCGACTGCTGGCGGAAAAGGTGGAGGACGCCCCCACCCGGCGCATGTGCAAGGATTTGGGCTTTACGCTGTTCCAGGGCTATTTCTTCGCCCAGCCGCAGCTGGTTTCCGGCCGCAAGCTGGCCGCCGGCCAGCTGACGCGCCTCACCCTGATGCGCGACCTGCTGGGCAACCCGGAAACCGAGAGCCTGATTTCCCTGATCACCATTGATCCGGGGCTTACCTATCGTTTGCTCCGCTACATCAATTCCTCCTGGTTCAGTCTGATCCAGAACGTCACTTCCGTGCGCCAGGCCGTGCATCTGCTGGGCAAGTACACTGTGCAGCGCTGGCTGGCCACCGTGCTGATGGCGGATATGGGCAGCGGCGCGTACAGCCGGGTGCTGGCGCAGACGGCTGTGGCCCGGGGGCGCTTCCTTGAGCAACTGCGCGCGCGCGTTGATTTCTGTCCGCAGCCGCCCGAAGCCATGTTCCTGCTCGGTCTGCTTTCCTGCCTTGACGCCCAGCTGGGCATCCCCATGCGGGAAATTCTGCCCAGCTTGCCGTTGGAACCGGCCATTGCGGGCGTGCTTTCCGGGGAGGACCGCTCCTCGCCGGTCGGGCAGGCATTCGAACTGGTCCTGCGGGCGGAGCGAGGCGTCTGGGACGAAGCCCTGGCCCTGCTCCGGGTTCTGCGCATTCCTCCCTCCCTGGCCGCCAGCGGCTTTAACGAGGCGCAATTGTGGGCGCGCCAGATAAGCGCCGCCTCGTCGCGCGAGAAATCCGCTCCCGAGCCCGCCCCTGAGGCGTTCGCCGCCCACTGAACCGGCGCCGATTGATCTGGCGCGAACGGATCCGGGCAGCGTAAAAAGCTTGCCAGGGGAACGCCCGCGCCGTATGTTGGGCCGTCCGGCCATCGCCTTTTGGGAGTCGGAAATAATCCAGATATTTTCAAAGTTCCCGCCCTATGGAGGTGGCATGCGAATACTGCTTATCGGCTCCGGCGGCCGTGAACACGCCCTGGCCTGGAAATTGCGCCAAAGCCCGCTGGTGGAACGGCTGTTCATTGCCCCGGGCAACGGCGGCACCGCCCTGGAAGGCACCAACGTGCCCATTGCGGAAGACGATATCCCGGCCTTGGTGGCCTTCTGCCGCGATGAAAAGATCGACATGGCCATTCCCGGCCCCGAGCTGCCCCTGGTGCTGGGCATTAAAGACGCTTTGGCCGGCGCGGGCGTGCGCTGTTTCGGCCCGGCCGCTTACGCGGCCCAGCTTGAAGGGAGCAAGGCATTCGCCAAGAGCGTCATGAAAGCGTCCGGCGTGCCCACCGCGCCTTTCGAGCTTTTCGAATCCGCCATCGAAGCCCGGGAATACGTGCGCAGGCACGGCACGCCTCTGGTGATCAAGGCCGACGGCCTGGCCGCCGGCAAGGGCGTGGTGGTCGCCCGCACGGAAGCGGAGGCGATCGCGGCCATTGATGACATCATGGAGCGCAAGCTCTTCGGCGCGTCCGGCGAACGCGTGGTGATCGAGGCCGCCCTGTCCGGTGAGGAAGTCTCCTTCCTCTGCCTGTGCGACGGCGAAACGGCGGTTCCCCTGCCCTCGGCCCAGGACCACAAGGCCGTTTTCGACAACGACCAGGGCCCGAACACCGGCGGCATGGGCGCGTATAGCCCGGCTCCGCTGCTCCCGGAAAGCCGGCAACGGGAGTTGATCGATCTCACCATCCTCCCGATCCTGCGCGAACTGAAAAACCGGGGCAATCCCTTCTCCGGCGTGCTCTACGCCGGCCTGATGATGACCGCCGACGGCCCCATGGTGCTTGAGTACAATGTGCGTTTTGGCGACCCGGAATGCGAACCTCTGCTGATGCGCCTGGACGGCGATTTGGCCGCCATCATGCTGGCTTGCTGCGAAAGCCGCCTGCACGAGGCCGTCCTGCCCATTTCCAGCCGAGCCGCCCTGGGCGTGGTGTTGACCGCCCAAGGCTACCCCGGCGCGTATTCCAGGGGCATGGAAATCCACGGTATTGCCGAGGCCGAGGCCCTGAGCGGCCCCAACGGCGTTGTCAAAGTTTTCCAGGCCGGCACCGAGGCGCGCGCCGACAAGGCCGTCTCACGCGGCGGCCGCGTGCTCTGCGTCACCGCCCTGGCCGACGGCCTGGCCGCCGCCCGCGATCTGGCCTATGCCGCCGTGCAAAAAATCCGCATGGATTCCCTGCACTACCGCACGGACATCGGCGCCAAGGGCCTTGCCCGCAAATAATCAATCCAGCAAAGGAAGCCGTCATGCCCCAAGTCGCCATTTTTATGGGCTCCGCCTCGGATAAGGAAATCGTTTCCCCAGCCGCCGAGGTGCTCAAAAGTCTGGGCATTTCCTACCTCTTCACCATTACCTCGGCCCACCGCACGCCCGAACGCACCGATCACCTGATCGCCGACCTCGAAGCCCGGAACTGCCAGGTCTATATCTGCGCGGCCGGCATGGCCGCCCACCTGGCCGGGGCTGTGGCCGCCCGCACCATCCGGCCGGTGATCGGCATTCCCATCACCGCTTCCTCCCTGGCCGGGCTCGACGCCCTGCTCGCCACCGTGCAAATGCCCCCCGGCTTCCCCGTGGCCACCGTGGCCCTCGATAAGGCCGGCGCCCGCAACGCCGCCTGGCTCGCCGCCCAGATCCTGGCCTTGAACGATCCGGCCCTGGCGCGGAAAATCAAGGACGAACGCCGCGCCATGCAGGACGCCGTGGAAACGGCGGCGGAAAAGCTGGACGGATAGAAGGATGCCTCCGGCGGGCGGAGAGGGCGCCGCTCTCTTCGGGCGCTTCCGTCAGGAGGATACTCCCCTGGACCCCGGACTGGGGCGGGGCGTTTTGTGCCGGATGAAGCGCCGTCTTTCACGGTTCCGCGTTGAACCGGAAAGGCGGAGCGGGGGGGAAGGCATAAAGGGCAAAAGTCCTGGCGCCCCAAGACCTTGACAAGCGCGCTGTTCCCGCTCCCACGCGTCCCTTGCGGGAAAAGCAGCGCCGGGACGAGGCGTCAAGTTCGCAAAGGCCGCGCGCGTCCGGCACTGTGGGCGGTTGGAGGAGCGCTGCTCCCCCGGCCGCCGGAGGCGCGATTTTTCCTCCGACCGCCCTTGTGGTTTTGGCGGTCTCGGATTATGAGAAGTAGAGAAAAACATCTGCCGAGGAAAGAGCGGGGGCGTCTTTGATGTCAAGCAATGTGGCCTGCGACACGCTCAAAGTGTTGGATTTGGTGCCGTTCGGACCGGCGGTCCAGAACACGGCCTGTTACGCCTTGCGTCTGGAAGCGCCGTCATGGAAGGAATGGACGCCGGGGCAATTTATCATGGTGCGGCCGACCGCCTGGGCCGATGACATGCTGTGGGCGCGGCCGTTCTGCATCTGTCGCTTGTCTCCGCAGGATCTGGTGATCTTTTTCCAGGTGCAGGGCCGGGGGACGGCACGCATGGCCTCGCTCAAGCCGGGCGACACGCTGGATGCGTGGGGGCCGCTTGGCAACGGCTTCGCGTGCGAACCGGACCGGCCGACCCTGATGATTGCCGGCGGCGTGGGCATTGCCCCGTTCATCGGCTACACGCAGAACCACCCCAAGCCCTGGAACCTGTGGATGGACTTCGGGCACCGGCTGCCGCTGGAGTCCTATCCGTTCGACAGCATCAACGAAAAGATCGTGGCGGATAGCCACCTTGAGCAGGGACCGGAGGACCGGGTCCGCTTTATCGCTTACGTGGAAGAGCGTATTGCCGAGTTCGCCAAAAACCAGGGGCTGGTTCTGGCCTGTGGCCCGGTGCCCCTGCTGCGGCTGGTGCAGGAATGTAGTAAAAAATATGGAGTGCCGGCGCAGCTTTCCCTGGAAACGCGTATGGGCTGCGGCGTGGGAGCTTGCCTGGGTTGCGTGTGCAAGACCAGCAAGAAATGGCCGGAGCCGGAACATGCCGGATCCTGGGTGCAAACCTGCGTGAAAGGCCCGGTGTTTTGGGCGGATCAGATTGATCTGCGCGATGATATGTGAACAGCTGTCGGGAAGGTGCGCATGCACAGCGTAGTGCTTGGCCGGCCTGAGGGGCCGCGGCTTTCATTGAAAAATCCGATCCTGACCGCGTCGGGAACCTTCGGCAGCGGCCTGGAGTTCGCTCCCTACGGCGACCTGACCCAGCTCGGCGCCATTGTGGTCAAGGGTCTTTCCCTGGCCCCGCGCGCCGGCAACCCCATGCCGCGCCTGGCCGAAACCGCCTGCGGCATGCTCAACGCGGTTGGTTTGCAAAATGACGGCGTGGATGCCTTTTTGCGGGACAAGCTGCCCAAGCTGCCCTGGCGCGAGGTGCCGATCATTGCCAATCTGTACGCCACCTCGGCCGAGGATTTCGCCCGTCTGGCGGAAATTCTGGCGGCCGAGGAAGGCATTGCCGGGCTGGAAGTGAATATTTCCTGCCCGAACGT
>JAVBVM010000075.1:0-7441 GCA_031554295.1 Desulfovibrionaceae bacterium
TTTTGCTCTTGTTCTACCTTATAATATATCTTCTCGTCTCCCGCCGCCATCCCCTCCCCCAACACCACCCCAACCCACCCCCCGCCGCCCGCCCCCGCTGGGGGGCGGGGGGCCGCGCCCCCCCCCCCCCCCCCCCCGCCGGAGGCTGTATGTGTATTATTGTTTAGGCCGCTTGTCGATGACGCGCAGGGCCTTGCCCTCGGAGCGGTTGATGCTGCGCGGCTCGACCAGGCGCACTTTGGCGCTGACGCCAAGGAATTCCTTGATGGACTTCTGGATGGCCGCCTCGCGTGACTGGAGGTTCTTGATCTCGTCGGAAAAAAGTTCCTCGGAAACTTCGACCTGCACCTCGATGGTATCCAGGTTATCCAGGCGATCCACCACGATCTGGTAGTGCGGCGACAGGCCGCCGCTTTCCAGCAACAGGGCCTCGATCTGCGTGGGGAAAACATTCACGCCGCGAATAATCAGCATATCGTCGCTGCGGCCGGCGATGCGGCCGATGCGGGCGAAGGTGCGGCCACACACGCAGGGCGTGTAGTCAATGCTGGTAATGTCGCGCGTGCGGTAGCGGATCAGCGGTACCGCTTCCTTGGTCAGGGTGGTGATCACCAGTTCGCCTCGTTCGCCCGGGGGCAGCGGTTCGCCCGTGACCGAATCGATGATTTCCGGCAAGAAGTGGTCTTCAAAAATGTGCATGCCGCATTTGGCTTCGGCGCATTCCTGGGCCACGCCGGGGCCGATGATTTCCGAAAGGCCATAAATATTGGTGGCCGTGATGCCCAGCTTGTGCTCGATCTCGGCGCGCATCTCATCCGTCCAGGGTTCAGCACCGAACACGCCTACGCGCAACGGCAGGCTTTTGATGTCAATGCCGGACTCCAGCCCCGCCTCATACAAATGCATGGCGTAGGACGGCGTGCAGGTGATGGCCGTGGCCCCGAAGTCGCGCATCAGGGTAGCCTGGCGCTTGGTGGCCCCTCCGGAAACCGGCACCACGGTAGCGCCCAGACGCTCGGCCCCGTAATGCGCGCCTAGTCCGCCGGTGAACAGTCCGTAGCCGTAAGCGTTATGCACGGTATCTTGCGCCGTTACGCCGGCGGCCGCCAATGAGCGGGCCATGACTTCGGACCAGGTCCGGATGTCGCGTTGCGTATAGCCGACCACGCTGGCCGTGCCGGTAGTGCCGCTGGAAGCGTGGATGCGCACCACGGTGTCGCGCGGCACGGCAAACATGCCGAAGGGATAGCCGTTGCGGAGGTCCTGTTTCTCCGTGAAGGGCAGGTAACGCAGATCTTTCAGGCTTTTTACCCGATCGGGCGTGATGCCCGCCTCTTCAAAACGGCGGCGGTAATGCGGCACGCGCGCGTACACGCGTTCGCACACGTCCCGTAAACGGCGCAATTGAAGTTTCTCTAAATCCTCACGCGGCAATGTTTCTTCAGCGATGGAAAAAATCATACTCATATCCCCGTATGCTAAAATCGAATCTTTTTAATTTGCCCCAAAGCCACCATCCGGTCAAGAAGGACTTTACAGCGGCGGTGGCGCAAATATAAAAAAGCCGAAGCGAGTTGCCTCACCGGCTTTTGAAGAGGAATATCAAATATATTTGCTGTCAGACCATCAGGGTAGCGCCAAGCAGGCCAGAGCCATGTTAGCTGAAAGCCGGAGAAGGCAATACCTTCTCCGGCCTACTTGGACGAAGCTCCTGGCGCTGGATTCCAACGCCGCGCGAGAGCGCTATTTGCTTTCGGCCGACTTGGCCTTGATAGCGGGCTTGGACTTTGCAGTCAGTTCAGCCTTTGCGGCTGGCCTGGATTTTACCGCCAGCTTCGGCTTTGCGGCCGCTTTGACCGCCACGCCCGCCTTGGCTTTGGCCGGCGTTTTGGCGGCGGCTTTCGCAACCTTGGGCACGCCGTCCAGCTTCATCAGCTTGGACCGCCATTCCGCGACGATTTTCCCGTTCTTGACGCGCACGGTGAGCATCTGGTCATTGAGCAGCGGGTTGGTGAAGGGGTAGTCCGCGCGCTTGTGCGCGGCACGCGTTTCTTTGCGTTCCAGGGCGGCGGCCAGAATGGCGCCGGCGCAATCGAACAGATCCAGCACCTCGGCCGCGCGCATCAGGGTATGCGAGCAGGTGGCGCGCATAGTTGCCAGGGTTTCCTGACGCAGGTTATTCAGGTATTCGATGCCCGCGCCCAGTTGCGAGGCCGAACGCACCTCATGCGGTCCGGCCGGGGCGAAGTCGCCCATGATCTGCTGCAAAGCCACGTTGGCCTCTTTCCATTCCGGACCTTCGGTCCGCTCCATAAACGAAGACAGCAACGCCATTTTTTCCTTCAGCCGCGGCAAGCTTTCCGCCTTGGCCGAAGGCGCCGGGGTATCCGCCGCCGCGGCCTTGCCGGCCCGCCAGCCGAGCCAGGCGGCCAGGCCGATGCCGCAGCCGGCGTTGCCCACCAGATCCCCGGCCGCGTAAAGTCCAAACACGGAAGTCTTTCCGTCTTTATCCACATCCAGGCCCCGGCCGTGCAGAATCGGCTCATAACGCATAAATTCCACCGCGTGCTTGGACACGTCGATCTTGTGCGAGTCCATATAGTCGAGCATGGCGGACAGCCCCTCGTCCAGCATGGCCTTTTTCATGTAGGCCAGATCCTTGGCGCTGGCGTCCGTGCAGTCGATATACACCGGCCCCTCGCCTTTTTTGAACACGTCCGCGAAGGCCGTGTTCCAGATGTCCGAAGTGGCGTCGCCGTACTCCAGGTTGGACTTGGTAACAAACGGTCCTAACGGGCGACCGTCCGGGTAACGGTACACGCCGATCCAGGTGGCCTTGCCGCAGCGCTGCATATATTTCGGCCCGGCATGGGTATAAGGGATTTCCATATTGACCATCTTCGCGCCCACGCGCCAGCCCAGGGCCTGACCGCCGGCGCAGTTCGGACAGTGCCCGGTGTTGAACATATAGGCCGGCGTGGGAGCGCTGGCATAAATGCGGTGGGTAAGGCCGGTGGCCAGCACCACGTTAGGCGCGCGCACCACCACGAATTCCGGCCGTTCCTTCTTCATGCTCATGGCCAGCAGACCGGCAATGCGGCCGTTGTGCGTGGCCAGTTCCACCACCGGATGGTGGTTGAGCACGGCAACTCCGTGTTTTTTCAGCTGTTCGGCCAGCACGGCCTTCTGCTCGCGGCCATTAAACTTCAGAAAGACGCGTGGCTTGCCAGGCAAGGCATGGCCTTGGAAGTTCCACTGGCCTGTGGGGCGCATGTTGATGCCCCAGGCTTCCCATTTTTTGACGATCTCGAAGCTGTCCTGTAAATGCAGACGCATCAGGGCCGGATCCTTGTGCATGCCGACAATGCTGCCGAGCAGCTGTTCCAGCACCGGCTCAATGTCATCGCCGTGGATCTCGGGGATATAGCAGGTAAAGTGGTCATTGCCCGTGGCGCCCGAGCCGGAACGCTTCACGTTGCATTTTTCCAGCAGCACAACCCTTTTCGCGCCCGATTCGGCCGCCGCGATGGCCGCCATGGGGCCGCCCAGCCCACCGCCCACCACCGCCACGTCGGCGTCAATGATCTTGGTTACAGGGATCATCGCTTCACCTCCTTGGCCGCCTTATGGCTCGGGGCCTTCACATGCATCAAGCCATACGGCAGGGGCATGCGCAGAGTGACCGCGCCGGACGGGCAGTCCAGCACGCAGGAATTACAATGCCAGCATTCGTCGGGAAATTTGATCGCGGGCGCGCCTTTGCCGGGCTTGTGCGTGAATATGTGCGAATTGCAGATATCCGCGCAAATGCCGCACCCGGTGCATTTTGCCTGATCTATTATTGGGGGCATGGACGACTCCTGTTTCCGCCGAGACGACGGGTTATATGGGGGACATATCCAGTGAGGCGTTCGGCCCAAAATACCCACATGTTCCTTGTAATGCCAGCGCAAAAAAAATCCTTTCTTTCAAAATGTTTGACTCAGACGAACATTATGCGTAGACGAATGATGATTCCGTATTTTGCCTTGGGAGCCTATGTCGTCACTCTATTTTGATCGTCAGGACCACGAACTGCTGGACATGATTGGCGCGTTCCTGGCCAAGGACAGCGCCAACCCGCTGTACCAGCGCCTGTTCGACGCCAGCCTGCATCCTAACGGCATCAAGGTGCTGGCGGTCTCGCGCGAATTCCGCATCGCCTACGCGGTCGTAAATCTGCTTGACTCCCTGGAGGCCGGCAAGGTGCAGGACCGCTTAAGCGCTCTGACCGCTTTGCGCGACGAGGTGCTCTACAGCGCGCAAACCGGCTTCCGGCGCAACACCGGCCGGGTGCTGATCCAGATCATGAAAGAACTGGTGCGCGGCATGAGCGGCCCGCAGGACCGGACCAGCCAGCTTGAGCTGGCGCACAGTTTCCGCATGGCGGCCACGGGCAAGCCGCGCGTCGTGCGGCGAATGCTCAAACGCTACCATTTGCTGGAAATGCCCGAGGCATGGAACCAGCTGGCTTTTGACCACCATGTGCACGACGCCAACACCAAAGGGCGCAAAAACCCCACCCATCTGATCATGGATGCCTGGGTCAAGGGCCTGCGCACCCTCACCGTGGTGTACTACAATTATATTGAGCCGCCGGCCGCGCGCGAACTGCTTGAGGCCGCGCGCATCATGGACATGACCGTGCGCATCGGCGTGGAGTACCAGCTGCGCTTCCGCGACCGTTTTGTCGAGCTTATTTGCATTCCGGGAAACATGACCGACACCGAACACATGCTGACCCTGCTCGACGACCTGCCCATCCAGCACCTGATGCGCGAGGGGCGCAAGGTCTCGCTGTACCGGCAAGAGCATATCCTCATGCTGTTCGAACGGTACAACGAAACGCACCGCGCCGCCATTGGCGCGGCTTACGGCCTGGAACTGCCCGCGACCACGGCCGAGGATTTCCTGAACTTCGTCGGCGCCGGCCAAACCTCGTTGCTGCATTTAGGCGAATATGTCTACAAACTCATGCTGCCGAGGCTGGAGGCGCGCGCCGCCGCGCTTCAGGCCGAATACGCCGACGCCGGGCCGGAACGCCGCCAGGCCGTTGATGAGGCCATTGAGGCCATGAACCGGCTGGATGCGGATATTTTGCTGAACAACTGGCTCAGCTACGAAGCCAACCCTGACTTACCCGATCCCATGCGTACTTCGGACAATCCGACGGACGACCCGTCCCTGCCGGAATTCATGCGCATCCGGGTACCGCAATTCCTCGAGCTTCTGGCCGGCACGCGCCGCAATTTCATGACCGTGCTCAACCTGGCCATGCTTTCGGCCGGGGATGTGCTCGAGTTGCTCTGGGACTGCGAGGGCGGCATCACCCACCTTGAGTTGTTCAACCTGAAAGAATGGCACGAAAGTAAAGCGCCGCACCTGGCCGCGATCAACGAGTTGCAACTGGCCATCAACAACGGTTCCGCCCCGGAACTGAAACGCATCATCCGGGGCTTGCTGCTCGAATACGCCCGACCGGAACATGGCGACGCGGCCGACAACCATTGTCCGTCACCGGACGGTTCTCCATCTTCCTGCGAGCCGGAAGATCGCCATGAGAAGTTCCGGAACATTCTGCTGAACATCCCCAAGCTCCAAGGATTTTACAAGACGCGACCGCTGCAATCACGCATCGGCAGCGACTCCACCAGCCGGGCGGCGCGCGGCACGCACGGCATGGGCATGGTCTATCCCTTGAGCCTGCCGCAACGCGCGCAGCGGGCCTTCGGGCCGGGCGGGGACGAACTCCAGGCCATGCTGCCCCTGCGGGCGGAGATTGTGCTGCGCGAATCGCACATGGATCGCAAATATTCGTCCATTCCGGCCGGGTTATCGCGCCTTATCCGCCGCCTGCCCGGCCTCGGACAATTCGGCCGCTGGCACGAGCGCGAATGGCTGGCGCGCACGGAAACCATCCGCCTGGTGCATAGCGGCGCCGGCAATATCGCCTCCATGGGCGGCGTGGTGCCCTTCACCACACGCTTTTTCGCTTCTCCACGCAAAGAGAAGGAAACCTGGCCCGGATTCAACTGCCTGAACTCCAGCCTGGCCAACTTTCTTAAGGTGTTCATCGGCTTTGTCATTGCCATGACCGTGTTCCAGCATACGCAGAGTTGGTGGGTGCTGGCCTGGTTGGGCGCGCCGATCTGGTTCGCCATTACCGGGGTACGCAACATCCTGCAGGCGGTGCTGGGCGGCGGGGGCATCAAGGGGGCGCCGCTTCTGCGTTGGAACGATTATGTCAGTTGGAGCCGTCTGTGCGATTCACTTATGTACACGGGCATTTCCGTGCTGCTGCTCGAGTTGATCATCCGCAAATGGCTGCTGAACGATCTCTGCTCCTTGAACGTGCAGGACAGCCCGCTCACCGTGTTCACGATCATCGCCGTGGCCAACGCCATCTACATATGCGGCCATAACATCTACCGGGGCCTGCCGCGTGAAGCGGTAATCGGCAATGCCCTGCGCAGCGTCATCGCCATTCCCCTGGCCATGCTCTATAATGAAGTCTTCACTGACGCCCTGTTGTTGCTCGGCGTGGTTTCGGCCCCGGCCCTCATGCAGCAGGGCGCGGCCATTGTCTCGAAGATGGCCTCGGACACCGTGGCCGCCTATATCGAGGGCTTCGCGGACCGGGCCAACAATATCCGCAACCGCCGCTGGGACTACGATGGCAAGCTGAAGCAGCTCTTCAGCAGCATCGCCCGTCTTGAATTGCTCTTCCCCGAGGAAGACGTCATGGAAAAGCTGCGCCGGCCGCAGCCCTTCGCCGCCTCCCTGCCGGGCGGTCCGGAAAGCGCCATCGCCAATCCGCCCGACGATCGGGAAAAGGCCATGGAGCAGGCGGTTGAAAGCCGGGCGCGCGAGCTGGAAAGCACTTTGATCATCAACGCCCTGGACCTGCTCTATTTCTGGATGTACCAACCGCGCGCCCGCGAGGTGCTGCGCCGGCTCGTCAACACCATGTCCACGGACGAGCGCGCCGTTTTCCTTGAGGCGCAACAGGTGCTTAGGCGCGAGCGGGAAGTGAGCGGCCTGTTCGTCGAGGGCCTGGTCGGCCACAATTTCTCGCGGCCGTTGTCCTTCTATCTGGAGTGCCACAAAGAATATCTGGGGGATATGGCGCGTTTGGCTGAAAAATGATTATCCAGGCGAAAAACGGACACCCTGCTGGACGCTCTCCGGGACTGGATGCGGTACGAGCGTTCATTGGCATGCCACAAAATATCAATCATCCAACAAAACGCAAGGCGGCGGAAATCATCGCTTTGCCGCCGGAAAAGAAAAAGTACTAAAAAGGGGGCCTCACGGCCCCCTTTGTTATTTCGCCACCGACATCATCAGCTTGATACGGTTGATCTGGTTCACTTCGCTCGCGCCGGGGTCGTAGTCCACAGCG
>JAVBVM010000129.1:0-4857 GCA_031554295.1 Desulfovibrionaceae bacterium
TCCGGCGGCTTCGCGCCGCCCCTCCCGCCGCCCCCGGCGGGCGAGAGCGCCGGCACGCCGCCGGAGCGGGCGCCGTGAAAATTTTGGCTCCGGCAACGCCCTCGCGGTGTTTTTGGATTGTGCATAGGGAGGCTGTATGTTTTGGATAGTCCTGTGCCTGGCCGTTGCGGCCATGCTCGTGGGCGCGCGCGCCCTTCAGCGGCAGTTTTCCGCGGGCCTGTGCTCCACCGGCCTGTCGGACCGTTTTTCCTGGGGCCTGTATATTCAGGGCTTCCTGACGCTGGGTTCCCTCGCGGGCGGCGCGCTCTTCCTGGCCGGCCTGGCCGGCCTGTTTCTCGGCCAGAACGTGCTGGCGCCGGTGGCCGGCGCCGTGGCCCTGGGCTGCCTGGCCGGCGGCGGCGTCATGATCGCCTCGGACCTGGGCAAGCCGTTCCGCAGCGTCCTGCTGGCGCTCGGGAAAAATACCGGCTCCACCATGACCTGGGACTTTTACACCTTCGCCCTGTGCGGGGCGCTGGCCCTGGCGGCGGTCATTTACGGCCTGTGCGGCGCCGTGCCGGGCGTGGCCTGGTCCGTGCTCGCCCTGGTCGTTTCCGGCGCGTTCCTGCTGATGCACGTGCTGTTGCTGCTGGCCCGGCAAAAAAGCCCGGTGAACCAGCCGTTCCTGGCTCTGGAAATTTTCATGCGCGGCCTGTGGGGCGGCGCGGCCCTGCTTACCCTGGTCACGCTGATCACCATGGGCGCGCATGCCGACGGGGGCATGGCCGCGGTTGTGCGGAAGCTGGCCTTCGGCAGCCTGTCCACCCTGCTGCTGGCGCTTTCGCTGATTGTGGCTCTGGCCCATCTGGTCAGCCAGTTCGCCAAACAGCGTCCGGAAAACGCCCCGGCCTTCCGCTGGATAAACCGGCAGGCGCTGGCCGACGTGGCCATCGCCGTGGCGCTGCTGATCGGCGTGTACGCGCAGGTCGCCTTCCTGGTGGCCCTGGCCGCCATTGCCGTCATCCTGGTTCTGATCTGGGAAAAGACGTACCTGGTGCGCGCCTTCCAAACCCAGCCCGTGTTGCCCGCGCCGTATTCCCAGTGGGAACCGGCCGCGCCCTACAAGCCCTCGTCCCTGGAATTGCGGGTCTGCCTGGGCGGCGTCGGCCTGGCGTTTTTTGTGGCGATGATTGTTCTGCGGCTGATATTCTGACGCGGAATAGTCCCGGCGAAGGCCAAAAGCCCCGAAGCGCGCTTCGGGGCTTTTTTTCGGGAAGGTTCCCGGCGCCTTCCGGCGGCGGGCCTGGGATTTCCCTGACACAGGGGCGGCATGCCCGTGGCCATGGCCCGCTTCCCGCGCCCGGCCGCCGAAAGCGTCTTTGCCTACTTCAAAAAGCTCTCCGCCGGGGTATACCGATCCAGCATGTTGAAGGCTTCGGCCACGGCTTGGGAGGTGATGGCGCCCTTGTGCATGTTGAGGCCGGCTTTGAGGGCCGGGCTTTCGGCGCAGGCTTTTTCCGCGCCTTTGTTGGCGAGCTGGAGGCCGTAGCCGATGGTGGCGTTGTTCAGGGCGTAGGTGGAGGTGCGGGAGTAGGCGCCGGGCATGTTGCCCACGCAGTAGTGGAGAATGCCGTCAACGGCGTAGGTGGGGCTGCTGTGGCTGGTGGGCCGGGAGGTTTCGAAGCAGCCGCCCTGGTCGATGGCCACGTCCACCAGCACGGTGCCGGGCTTCATCAGCCTGAGGTGCTCGCGCCGGATCATCTTGGGGGCGACCGCGCCGGGAATGAGCACGGCGCCGATGATGATGTCCGCGCCGCGCAGGCTGTTCTCCAGGTTCACGGGGTCGCTGAACAGGGGCAGCACGTTGGGGGGCATGATTTCGCCCAGGTATTCGAGGCGGCTCAGGTTGATGTCCAGGATGGTGACGCGCGCGCCCAGGCCGGCGGCCACGCGGGCGGCGTTGGCGCCCACGGCGCCGCCGCCGAGGATCAGCACTTCGGCCGGGGCCACGCCGGGCACGCCCATGGGCAGCAGGCCGCGGCCGCCCAGGTGCTTGGCGCTGTAAAAAGCGCCCATCAGGGGAGCCATGCGGCCGGCCACCTCGCTCATGGGCTTGAGCAGGGGCAGGGAACGGCCTTCCTGCACGGTTTCATAGGCCAGGGCGGTGATTTTCCGGTCCAGGCAGGCGCGGGTGAGCGCTTCGTCAGCCGCGAAGTGGAAATAGGCGTAGACGAGCTGGCCTTCGCGCAGCAGCGGGTATTCGGCGGGCAGGGGCTCCTTGACCTTGACGATCATGTCGGCCGTGGCCCAGATATCTTCGGCCGTGGGCAGAATCCGCGCGCCAACGGCTTTGTATTCTTCGTCCGTCACGCCGGCCCCGAGGCCCGCGCCCCGCTCCACGAACACCTCGTGCCCGGCTTCGACATAGCCGTGCACGGCGTTGGGGATAAGGCCCACTCTGGTTTCGTGGTCTTTGATTTCTTTGGGGCAGCCGATTTTCATGCCCGACTCCTGCTGAGGGTTATTCGACCGTGAGTTTGAGGAACCGCTTCTTGCCGAGTTTGATCAGGTATTCGCCGGGCGCGAGCGGCGTGGTCATGTCGTCGCAGCGCTCGTTGTTGACGCTCAGGGCGCCCTGTTTGATCAGGCGTTTGGCCTCGCCGCGCGAGGCCGCGATGCCGGCGGCTTCCAGGAAGGCCGGCGGCGCGCTGGCTTCGCCGTGCGCGCAGGTCAGGCTGATTACGTCGTCCGGCACGCCGCCGCCCGCGAACACGGCGTTGAATTCCTGGCGGGCCCGCCGGGCCTGGTCCATATCGTGGTAGCGGGCGGCAATCTCCAGGGCCAGTTCTTCCTTGGCCAGCTTCGGATGGGTTTCGCCTTCCTCCACGCTCCGCTTCAGGGCCGCGATTTCCTCCAGGCTGCGCGACGACAACAGCTCGTAGTAGCGCCACATCATGACGTCGGAAATGGACATCAGCTTGCCGAACATGGCGGCCGGCGGCTCGTCGATGCCCACGTAGTTGCCGAGCGACTTGGACATTTTCTTCACCCCGTCCAGCCCCTCCAGCAGCGGCATGGTGAGCACGCACTGCGGCTCCACCCCGTACTGGCCTTGCAGGTTGCGGCCGACCAGCAGATTGAACTTCTGGTCCGTGCCGCCCAGTTCCACGTCCGTTTTCAGGTGCACGGAGTCATAGCCCTGGAGCAGCGGGTAGAAAAATTCGTGGATGGCGATGGGCCGCCCGTCTTTATAGCGGTTCTGGAAATCGTCGCGTTCCAGCATGCGCGCCACGGTATAGCGCGAGGCCAGCTTGATGAAGTCGGTGGGCGTGAACGCCCCCAGCCAGCGCGAATTGAAATTCACTTCGGTCTTTTCCGGGTCCAGGATTTTGAAGACCTGCCGCTTGTAGGTTTCGGCATTGGCCATCACCTGCTCCTCGGTCAGCGGCGGGCGCGTGTCCGAGCGGCCGGAGGGGTCGCCGATGCGGCCGGTGAAATCGCCGATCAGAAACACCACATGGTGGCCCAAATCCTGAAAATGGCGCATTTTCTGGATGATCACCGTATGGCCCAGGTGCAGGTCCGGCGCTGTGGGGTCAAAACCGACCTTGATGCGCAGGGGGACGCCCCGGCCGAGCTTTTTCCGCAGGTCCGCCTCGTCGATCAGCTCCATCGCGCCGCGCGCGATCAGCCGACTTTGCTTATCAATATCCATGGTATCCGCCCCGGTCTGGGTAAAATCGTTGAGAACTCCGCCTGTTTTTGTTGAAACCGGCCAATCTGTCAATAGGGAGAGGGGGTTTTGTTTTTTCGGCCCCGGCGGAGCCCCGGCTTTTCAGTCGGCGGCGGCGGGGGGGGGAATGGCGGCGGTGGGCGCTTCGTAGGCCAGGGACGGGGATCAAAGGAGGGAAAAGGCCGGGAACGGCGCGCCGTTCGTTTTGAAAAGAGTTATGAACCACGGCTGGATGCGCGACGCGCCCCACCCCTGCGTCGCTTCCGGGAAAGCGGGAACCCGGCGGACGGCATGCGGTCCTTTTTTCGCGCGGGGAAAGGCGGCGAACCGCAACGCGGGGACGGCGACGGGGGGGGCGCGTTGGGCGTGGCGTTGCGGTTCTTCGCCCTTTTTCAATCATTCCGGAACATGGGCTGGTATCCCGCCGGCATTTCGAAAGCCTCGGCGGGCGGAGCGCCGACCCTGATGTTGCGCAACTCCAGCGCGGCCTCGTCGCCGGGGGTTTGCATGCGCAGCGGGATGTCAAATTCCGGGGCCAGCCATTCGTAATGCTCGGTGATCGTGGTGGTGTTCGCAATGGTCGCGCTGGTGATCACGTTGAATTTTTCGGTATTGTAGCCGTTCACGGTCTCGCTGCCCAGCTTCTGGCGCCTGACCTCGGGCATCATGCCCAATACCGCCCGGTTTTCCAGATCCTTCAGGCTTTTCACGTCCTTGTCCAGCGGCATTTCAATATAGGTTCTGTCCGCCGGCTGGAGCATGAACAGCTTGCCCAGATCCCGGCGCATGATGACAATGCCCTCGACCAGGCCCTGGGCGCCCAGTATGTCCGTGCGGATTTTCCGCTCGGTGACGAAGAAGACCTGCTTCACCTGGCCGGAGCCCGTATCGACCAGCTCGGCCGTATAATCCGTGATGGTCCCCGCCTGCGCGTGGCCGGCCAGCAGGACTCCCAGAGCCAACCCCAACAATAGGATAGTCTTGCGCATACCATTTCTCCTGTTAAAGTTGCTTTAATGCTCTCCGGTTTTTTCTAAGGCCGCAAGTATAAAGAAAATAACGTATATAGAAGGGCGGTTTTTTTCCGGCCGTTCCGCGACGCTTCCCGGCCGGACGTGGCCGGCCCGGTCGGGAAGCCCGCTCCG
>JAVBVM010000113.1:0-4940 GCA_031554295.1 Desulfovibrionaceae bacterium
GCCGGCGCGGCGCGGGGTGAAGCCCGCCGGCGGGCGGACGGCGTGCGGGGAGAAATGCGCGTAATCATTGGACGACATCAGAGAAAACCTCCGGAACAGGGTGGGTGAAGGGGCTGTTTTCAGCCCGGAAACATGCGGGGACTAAGCGGGGAATAAGCGGGGAATAAGCGGGGATGCGAACGCGGCCGGAGAGGCCGAAACGCGGGGCGGACCCGCCCCGTCGCGATGTTTCAAGTATACCCGAAAAAAGCCGGTTTGTCTCCGGTTTCAATTATGCTTGCCGCGCCGGGCATTGGCCCGCCCGGGCCCCACGCCGGACGCCGCCAAATTTGGGGGGGCCTAATCGCTTTTCCCGCCTGGCGGCGGGAAACCGCGTATTTGCCGCCTTTCCCGGCGAGCCGCTGAGGAAGGGCGCATTTTTTCGCGAGGCAAAGGAAGAGTCGCCCTTTTGCGGAAGGAGCGCGCGCCGGGGGAGCGCGACCGGGGCAAAAGGGCCGCCCCTCATGCGGGCGGCCGCGACATCGCGGGAAAAAACGCCACTTCCCCAAGTATCCGCCCTGAAAGCGGATTTTGTTCCAAAGGGCGAGAAAAGCGGGCCTTTTCGCGGAGGAAGCGCGCTTTCACGGCGCGCGACCGGAGCAAAAAGGCCCGCCTGGCGCGGACATCGGCCAAAAGACGTATTGAGGGACAGCCCCCTAGAGCTTCAGCAACTTTTTGGCGTTGTCATAGGCGAAAGCCTGGAGCACCTTCTGGTCGTACGGCAGGGTCTTGAACCAGGCGTCGGCTTCGGCCGGGTCTTCGTACGGGTAGTCCACCGAGTACATGACGTGGTCGAGGGGCATCACGTCCAGCACGTGGGTCAGGCCCGGGGTGTAGAACATGCCGCTGTTGGTGACGTAGATGTTGCGCCGGACGTATTCCGAAACGGTCAGCTTTCTCGGCCGGCCGTCTTTGGCCGCGATGGCGTCCCAGCCTTCGCGCTGGATGCGGTGGTCCGCCCGCCAGCACCAGAAAGGCAGAATTTCGCCCAAATGCCCGAGCAGGATCTTCAGGTTCGGCACCTTGTCGAAGAGTCCGCTCATGATCATGCGCAGGACGTGCTCGGCCGTTTCGACGTGGAAGCCCCAGGCGGCGGCGTACAGTTCCGGGTACGGCTTGTAGGTCGTATCGCGCGACTGCGGCGCCGGCCGGGGATGGAGGTAGAAGGGCACGTCGAGGGCCTCAACGGCTTTCCAGAAATCCAGGTATTCCGGCTGGTCATAGTAGATGGGCGCGTTGCCGCCGGCATCGTCGTAACCGTTGACCAGCGCGCCCACCAGGCCGAGATCCTTCACCGCCCGTTGCAGTTCCTTGATGGCCTCATCGGGGTGGCGCATGGGCAGGCAGGCGAAGCCGCGCAGGCGGTTGGTGTGCTTGGAGATGCCGTTTGCCAGATGATCGTTCCACTTCCTGGCGGTTTCCACTTGCAGGCCGGGGTCCACCATGCCTTGCAGGCTCGGCGAGGTCGTCGCCAGCACCGAAATCTCAATCTCGCCCGCGTCCATGGCGGCGATGCGCATGTCCGTGAGGTCATAGAGCTTTTTTTCGTTCAGCCGGAACTCCGGCAGCTTCAGCAGCTGCGGGGTGATTTTCTCAACGCCGGGAACAGCAAAGGCTTCTTCCATGGCGATTTTTTTCATGAGGAATGCGCTCCTTTTGCCAAAAAATCCTGCCAATATACGGAGATTGACACATTTTGGCGGTCTATGGTTTTTGCCCGCTCCACGAGGAATACGGCCATTTTCAACGGATATGCCCGCGGGCGGAAACAACGGGAGGGGGAAAGCCCCCTCCCGTTCCTGATGGCCGGCCGGCTACTTCTTCAGCGGCGGCGCGTCGCCGTTCGGGTACTTCTCAAGCAGGTCTTTGTAATAATTATAGGTCGCCAGGCAGGTGGGGCTCATGTTCTTGTAGACCTCATGCACGGTCATGACGCGGTTGCGGATTTCCTTGATGTCCGCGTCGCTCAGGCTCAGGCGTTCCAGCTTGGCGTTCGGGTCCTTGGCGATGTCCTTGAGCAGAACGTTGTTCATGTAATCGTGGACAATCGGGGCCATTTCCACGCACGCCTCGCGGATGGCCTGCTGGATATCGGCGGGCAGGGTGTCGTACCAGCGCTTGCTGATGGTGGCCGTATGGCTGATGGAACCCTTGTAGAAGTCCAGCGAATACTGCGACTTGAACAGCTTCTGGCTGTACCAGAAGCTGATGTCGACCTCAATGCCGTCAATGGTGCCCTGCTGGATGGCCACGGGCACCTCGCCGCTGTCGATGTTCACCGGGGTGAAGCCCATGGCCCCGATGGTCTGCTGGCAGATCGGGCTGGAGAAGGTGCGGATGCGCTTGCCCTGGAACTCGCTCAGGGAGGTGATTCTCGGGGTCAGGAAAATTTCGCGGTCCGGGGCCGGGGGCACGGCGAACAGAAGCAGGCCCTTGGCCTCCATGGCTTTATACAGCGGCTCTATGTAGCCCTTGTTGAACATTTTGTAGACCCATTCGGCGTCCGGGAAGAAGAAGGCCAGGTCCATGACCATGATTTCCGGCACAATGGGACCGTAGAAGCCGTTGGGGAAGAAAATGCCGTGGATGCTGCCGTTCTGCATGCCCTGCAGGTGCTGCGCGATGGTGCCCAGTTGCAGGGCGTGGAAAACCTGGACATCCAGACGATCGCCGACTTTTGACTCGACAATGCGTTTGAACTCTTCCGCCGCCATGCCCTGGGGCTGCGGCGGACCTGTGGTGATGGTGCCGATGCGCATGACGATTTTTTTCTGCGGCGCATCAGCCGCGACCGCGTTCGCGGTTAAACCTAAAACCAGGATAAGGCACACTATCAGGGAAACAATATTGCTCCGACGCATGTAACTCCTCCCCACAATGGTTCAGGTGGCGGTCAAAAATTCCCTCCTGCCGGAAAACTGGGCGTTGAAATGGCTTCGCGATCTTATACGATAATGAAAGATCCGTGGTCAATCGGAATTCCGCGAGGAGGCGAAGGAAGGGGGCATCGCGGGCGGCCGGACGGCCCTCCGGAGACGGAGAGGCGCAAAAGACGCCAGGCGCGGCAAGCCCTTCCGGACATTGCCGCGCCTGGCGTCTTTTGAAATGGTGGGCGGTGAGGGGCTTGAACCCCCGACCCCCGGCTTGTAAGGCCGATGCTCTCCCAATTGAGCTAACCGCCCATTTCTTTTGGACAGGTTTCTTGTACGGGAAGCGCCCCCAGGCTGTCAAATGGAAAGGGGGCGACGGCCGGCGGAAGGAGAGGAGGGAAAAGGGAGGATGGTTCGGGAGACGGGACAGCCGGGCGAAAAAGCAAACGCCGACGCGGCGCTTGCGCTTTCTCCGGGCACACGGTACACAAGTCGCGCGGGGCCTGAAGCCGTCGCCCACGCGCCAGTAGCTCAGTTGGATAGAGCCCGTGCCTTCTAACAAAGCGGTGGGCAGCAGATTACGACCCTCAAAGCGAATAAAAGGATTTAGAGCATAACCATATAATTTTCTTCAAAATGCGCCAGTAGCTCAGCCGGATAGAGCAGCAGCCTTCTAAGCAAATGAATGGCAGCCATTTCCGACCCACAAGCGGATAAAAGGGTTCAGAGCATAACCATATAATTTTCTTCAAAATGCGCCAGTAGCTCAGTTGGATAGAGCAGCAGCCTTCTAAGCTGCGGGCCGTGGGTTCGATTCCTACCTGGCGCGCCATTTTTCAGGGATAACGGGTCGTGATGATGGTCATGGCCCGTTTTTCGTTGGTCGGTAGCGGGGTTCGGTAGCAAATCGGGGCGGGTTGCCTATAGGGTACAATGGGCGGTGGCATAAAAAATCGGGCAGGCTATTGCCAGCTCAACCTTGGATGCTTAATTAAACAGTTGAGCTGCTTTAACCGGCTGGAGCGGACACTTGGCGAGGGGTAAATCATTTCCGGGTCACTTTCATATCCATAGGGAGGTTTTTCTATGGAAAGCAATATTGACTTGGAAACGGTTTTTTCTGGTTATGATGTCGTGGACCCTGAGGTTCTTTGCTCCACCCTGCGTTTCTACCCCGGAGAGCAATCGCCAATGATTACCATACGGGTATGGCATAATCCTCGTGTTGGTAAATATTTTGGTGAGCAGAGCCACTATATCCATGCGCCTGAAAATGCTTCAGAGTATCGGTCAAGCCGAAATTTTGGAACCACCATTGAAGAAGCTGCCCAGTACACGGTACAGAGCATTATGCTTGATTATCAGCTTGCTACTAGTCGTGGCATCACCCCTGACGAGACATGGTTTGTAGTAAATGACCGTTGGCGTTAATCACATTTACGCTTGATAGCATCAATGTGGCCCTCGTTTTTAAGCGGGGGCCTTTTTATTGCTCATAAAAAGGCTTCATCTTCAAGCCCTTCCCCTTCGTCAAACCAAGAGTAGTCCACGACAAACAGGAACGAGCCGTTGGCATCGTACACGGAATATATATTGCCTTCGTCCTCGACTGCCTTATCGGTTATGTGCTCCTTGATGTAGGAGTACAGGTTGAATCTCGCTTCCTCTGTGGAGAGGTCCGCTTGATATGGGTCAATGGCCGGAATGAACTCTTTTTCCCATACGTCGATGATTACCAAATCGAACCCGGCATTCAAATCCAAGCCCAATACGTTCTTTATCTCCATCTTGTTTAATGGAGTAATGTCTATTGGCGATTCGTTGATGAAATAAAATTGGTACGAAGCAAAATTATCTGATGTGACTTTGTGTTTTGATTCCATCGCCTCTCTCCATTTGATGTATTTGTTTTACTATATCACGATTAGAATAATCGTAAATGTAAAACTCAAAGAGAGAGTTGCGATTCAAAGCATTCAGTGCTTCACCGCTTTGCTATTTTGAAGCGTCTTTCTGCTCAATATTATATAA
>JAVBVM010000136.1:0-20405 GCA_031554295.1 Desulfovibrionaceae bacterium
GCCGGCGCGGCGCGGGGTGAAGCCCGCCGGCGGGCGGACGGCGTGCGGGGAGAAATGCGCGTAATCATTGGACGACATCAGAGAAAACCTCCGGAACAGGGTGGGTGAAGGGGCTGTTTTCAGCCCGGAAACATGCGGGGAATAAGCGGGGAATAAGCGGGGATGCGAACGCGGCCGGAGAGGCCGAAACGCGGGGCGGACCCGCCCCGTCGCGATGTTTCAAGTATACCCGAAAAAAGCCGGTTTGTCTCCGGTTTCAATTATTACCGGAAATAAAAGGGGGACACGGCGTTTTTTCCGGAGAGCCGAACTTCTGGACGGCACTTTTTTCCCGGCACAACCTTTGCATAATCCAGTGAATATTCCTGGCGTCCACGCCCCAGGCTTTGCGCACGCGCGCGGTGTCCCGCGCGGCTGGCCACGGCGCGAGCACGCCGCACCATTTAATATGCAAGGAGAATTCACTTATGGCCGGCTGCGTATGTGACAGAGCGCCCCCTTGAGCCGCGCTCCCGCGAGGCTACGGAAAGGGGGATGGCTGTTTTTTTCAGCATGCCCAAACCCGGCGGCAGACCGTCCGGTGCTGGCGTTGAACGAACGATCCGGATTTTAAAAGGAAAATAAAAAAAATTCATCATCCCCCTATAGTTTTACCAACGAATGCCGAAAAGGCTTGCAACTGGGTGGGAATGGATCGCAAGGATGTGGTCCGCACTGTGCGCCACCTGACCGACGCGATATTCATGGAGGAATATTATGTCACTGGTTATCAATCACAACTTGATGGCAATGAATGCGGCCCGCAATCTCGGGTCGTCTTACAACAAACTCTCAACCTCTGTGCAGCGCCTGTCTTCCGGCCTGCGCGTGAACTCGGCGGCTGACGACGCGGCCGGCTTGGCCATTCGCGAATTGATGCGCGCGGAAATCTCGACTCTGAACCAGGGTATCCGCAACGCCAACGACGCTATCTCGATGATCCAGACGGCTGACGGCGCTCTGGGCGTTATCGACGAAAAGCTGATCCGCATGAAGGAACTGGCTGAACAGGCTGCCACCGGCACCTATAACTCCGACCAGCGCCTGATCATTGAATCGGAATATCAGGCCATGGCTTCGGAAATCACCCGAATCGCCAACGCCACGGACTTCAACGGCATCTATCTGCTGAACGGCGCTCTGTCGTCCGACACTCACGACGGCACCAAGCTGAAGTCCACCGGCAAGCTGAAGGTCCACTTCGGCACCGGCAACGACAGCTCGGAAGACTATTACTACATCAAGATCAACTGCGCTACCGCTTCCGCTCTGGGCGTGGGCAACTCCGCCGCCTCCACGGCCGGCGCCTTCACGGTCTCCACGCAGGCCGCGGCCCAGAACGCCGTGGATAACCTGAACAAGGCCATTATCTCGAAGGACAACATCCGCGCCAACCTGGGCGCCATGCAGAACCGCCTGGAAAACACCATCAGCAACCTGCAGATTCAGGCTGAAAACCTTCAGGCCGCTGAATCCCGGATTTCCGACGTCGACGTGGCGTCTGAAATGACCGAATTCACCCGCCAGCAGATTCTGACGCAGGCCGCGGTGGCCATGCTTTCGCAGGCTAACTCGCTGCCGCAGATGGCTCTGCAGCTCCTTGGCTAAGACGGTATCGGGACAGGGGAACCTGGCCGCTTAGCGCGGAACAAACTACAAGCCCCCTTCCACGGAAGGGGGCTTGTTTTTATCTTTTTTACTTTTGCCCGCTTGTTTTTCGGCTCAGTCTATGCCAGAAGTATTTCAATTCTTCCACGATTAAGAACTTTTTTATACATGATCAGGGCTTAGGGAACACGCCCCTAGGCCGTGCCCGCGATCGCAGGAGCGCCTTCGCTGTATCGAAAAACGCTTTACAAATTAATGTAATTCAATGTAACACGCGTGGAAACCATTTTTTTCCGGAGCACCCATGCCGCAAGTTGCCGCGAGAATTTCGGCCGAGCATGAGCAATGGCTGAGGTCCAGTTTCCGCACAAAAGGCGCGGGAGCGGAATTCATTCTTCCCTGGGCCGCGGAAAGCTTCGCCCGGGCGCAGGCCGCCTGTCGGGCCATGTTTTCCGACCCCGAGCTCAAGACCATCATGCTTGCCCACAAGGACACCCGTCTTTTGCCCGAGCACACCCGCGCCCCGTTTCTGCTGATGCGCGTGACCGACGCCTGTGAACTGCGCCTCATCCACACCCAGTTCGCGGCCAGCCGCACCACGCTTGAAGCCAAGCTGAAAAAGCTTGATGACATGCAGGCCGCGGCCCTTTCCGTGTGGGCCTCGGCTTTCTGGGCAAGCCGCGCCGCGCCCGAATCCTCATTCGACGAGTACGTGCGCGCCATGTAGGTACGGGCAAGCTTCTATTTATTTTTCATCACGTACTTCATGCGCACTTCATAGAGCACGCCTTCCAGCAGGCGCGCCTCGTCCGCATCCAGGCCGTTTTTGATCTTGTCATCCAGCATGCTGAGAATGTCGATGGTGTGCCTGGCCAGTGGAAGGTTTTCCTTTGTGCCGCCGCTTTCCGGGTCCGGCACCTC
This sequence comes from Desulfovibrionaceae bacterium, assembly GCA_031554295.1. Classification (GTDB taxonomy): domain Bacteria; phylum Desulfobacterota; class Desulfovibrionia; order Desulfovibrionales; family Desulfovibrionaceae; genus JAVBVM01. The sequence goes on from JAVBVM010000136.1 coordinate 2,569, forward strand.
GCCAAGGCACATCAGGGCTGATGAGGCCAGCGACAGCACGAACGTGGAAAAATTCACGTCAGGCATCATATTCGCTTGGGGGGAAGCTTTCTTGTCCGCCTCGCTTTCCTCGTTTTCCACAACTTTTTTTTCTTCGTCAGACATATCCGCTCCTGCTGCAATGCGAAACAGTTCAGGTTCCGGGCGTCGCGCGGCTGGCCGCCTTTGCCCCAGCCAAGCGTTTGCGCGCTTACGGTTCCACGCCCGGCGCCAGGGAAAGAGCCGCCTGGTAGGCGGTCATCGCCTCTTCCAAATACGGGCTTCTGGCCAGGTAGCCGCCGCAGGCGTGGATTGATTCCGCCAGCGCGTGCAAGGCGGCCAGCATATCGGCCCAGTCGGTCCAGCCCATGTGCGCGATGCGCACCATGCTGTCTTTCATGTGATCCTGCCCGCCGGCAAACACCGCCCCGTGCCGCGTCGACGCTGCCTCAATCACGCGGGAGGCGTTCAGCCCCACCGGCAGGGTCAGACAGGTCAGGCCCCAGGCGTAATGCTCTTTGGCGAGCAGTTCAAGGCCCAGGCAGGACAAACCCTTGCGGGTCATTTGCGTCAAAGCCCACTGTTTGCGGAACACGGCCTCGATGCCCGCCTCGAAAAACATCTCCAGGCTTTCGTTCAGGCCGATGATCAGGTTGATGGCGGGCGTGAAGTGCGTTTCATTTTTCAAAATGCCCTTGCGTTCGGCCTGCAGATCAAAATAGTAGCAGGCCGGCTTGATCTTGGCCGCCTTTTCCCAGGCCCGGGCCGAAAAGGCCAGCAGTGAGAGCCCGGGCGGCAGCAGCAGCCCCTTCTGCGATCCGGTGAGCAGGCAGTCCACATCCCATTCGTCCATGGGGCAGGGGGAGATGCCGACCGCCGAAATGCCGTCCGCCACCAGCAGGACGTTTTTGCGGCGCGCCGCCTGGGCCAGTTCGCGCAGCGGGTGCAGCACCCCGGTTGAGGTTTCGGAAAGCTGCGCCAATACGCCGGTGGCTTGCGGGCAGCGCTCCAGCGCGGCCTCCAGGTCGGCGGCACGCACGGCCCGCCCCCACTCCAGTTTGATGGTGTGGACGATCAGGCCGCGATCTTCCGCTATGCGGCCCCAGCGCTCGCCGAATTTGCCGGCTTCCACGACAATGACATGCTCGCCCGGGGCAAAAAGATTGTGCGCCGCCGCCGTCATGGCGCCGGACCCGGAACAGGCCAAAGGCAGCACAGGCTGCTCGGTGCCGAACAGGGTTTTGAGCTTTTCCTGCGTATTGGCCAGAATGGCCTTGAATTCCGGTTTGCGATGGTGGATGGAGTCAGCGGCCATGGCCAGGCGCACGCGCTCAGGCAACGGCGTGGGGCCGGGGGTGAACAGGCGGACCTTGTTGAGCATAGAATTTCCTTATCCAAAGTGAAGTTTGCAAAAATCCGCCGTCAGCTTACTCGCTCGCGCGCCTGGAATCAACCGGCGCGGGCACCCTTTTGCCGCAGGCATGGCAGGCGCGCGGCCTCTCCCCACGCCCGTCCGGGGCAAACGGAAAAGACACGGCGTGGCGCGACGGTCCGATTTTTGGAGTTTCCTAATAGGCCCCGGCCTGCGTCCGCGTTTTTTTGTCAACGTCCTGCGGGTCGAGTTTCTGCGCGGCCAGAGGCATGAGCAGAGTGATGATCAACTTGCCGCGCTCGGCCCGCAGGGACAGCAGGCAGCCCAAGGCCCGGGCCAGCTTGTAGCTGAGCACCAGGGGCTGCGCCTTGCCGCCCCCGGCAAAGGGGATAAGCGGCAGTTCCGGTTCGTTCATGGTCACGTCCGGCGCTTCCAACACCACATTCAGCAGCAGGCCCTTGACCAGGTTGCGGCAGTGCGCCTGCACGATGCTGCCGGGCTTGCCCCATTCCTCGGCCAGCGTGAACATGCCGACCACGATTTGGGTCAAAATATTGATGTCCGACTCAATAGCCGGCAGCTTTTCCATGTGCAGCTCAAGCCCGATCTCGCGCCGCGCCAGGGCGTGGCGCATGATGTTCGCGGCAAAGCCCACCACCTCGTCCAGCTGACAGTTGGCCCATTTGACCTCCACCGGCAGCAGGTATTCCTGCACTCGGCCGATCATGGTCTCCAGGCGGCGGGCCTCTTCCAGAATCACCCCGGCTTCCTGCGCTTCCGGGTATTTGCGCTGCAGGGCGCGGGCAAAGCCGGCCAGCGCGAACACCGGGTTGCGGAACTCGTGAGCGATTTCATCCACCAGGGCGGCCAGGGTGCTCAGCTTTTCCCGCTGCACCAGCACCCGTTCCAGAAACACCCGCTCGGACAAATCGAGAAGCGCGCCTTCCATTTGCGGCGCCGCGCCGACCGCCCCGGAGACGGACCCCCGCAGTTGCAGGTAGAGCGGCGCGGCATCCTTGCCCAGAAAACGGAACTCGCAGACAACCGGCTCGGCAGTTCCGACGGCAAAGGCCCCGGCCAGTTTCTCCCGCACGGCGACGCGATCGTCGCTGTGCACACCGTCCAGGAACCAGCCCGGCTCGGCCAGAATGCGCTCGGGCGGCAGGCCCAGCACCTGGGCGCTGGCGCGGCTGACAAAGGTCAGTTCCAGTTGTTCGTTCAGAGTGAAGATCACCAGCGGCACGTTTTCGATAAGCCGCCGGTGTCGGTCTTCGGCCGCGGCCAGGCTGCACTCCAACTCATGCCGTTCCAGGCAGTGGCGCATGGTCAGGCGGAGGGAGTCGGCGCTCAGGGCGCCTTTCTGGATATAGTCGCAGGCGCCTTTGCGGAAGGCGGAAATAGGCGCGCTCAGATCGCTTTTGCCGGACACCACGATGACCACAAGGTCCGGCTGGGCGGCGAGCAACCGCTCCAGCACCTGCTCACCGCCCATGTCCGGCAGGCCGAGATCCAAAAAGACCAGATCCGGCCGCACCGCCACGCTGGAGGCAAGGGCGGCGGCGCCGTCGGAAGCCTCGTACACCGTGTGACCCAGATTTTCCAGCAGGCCGCGCAGCATGGTCCGCGCGATGGGTTCGTCATCCACCACCAGGCAGCGCAGGGACCGCGCGCCTGCCTGCGCCGCGGTCATCAAAGTGGGTTGCCCAGGTGCGTGCATAAAGCCTCCGGGTAAAAACCCGTGTCTATCGTTCTTTCTATAGCTGAACGCGCGGGGAAAAGCGAGTGGCGCGAGAAAAGGAAAAATTGCGCACTATTTCCCGCCCTTCGGCGGCTCCGGCGCGCTGTTTCGTGAAGCCGCGCTTCCCGGATGCGCCTTATCATAGACCTGGACCACCTGGGCGAGCGACAAGTGCGTGTAGCGCTGGGTGGTGGCCAGACGGGCGTGGCCCAGCAATTCCTGCACGCTGCGCAGGTCGGCCCCGGCTTCCAGCAGGTGCGTGGCGAAGGAATGGCGCAGAGCATGCGGTGAAACCGCCTGCGGCAGTCCGGCCGCCTGGCACAGGGACTCGATAATCCGCGCCGCCTGCCGGCGGTTCAGGCGTTCGCCCCGATTGCCCGCGAACAGGGCCCGTTCGCCCGGCCGCGCCAGGACGCGCCGGGCCGCCAGCCACTTGAGCAAAGCCGCGCGCGAGGTGTCGCTCAAGGGCGCCATGCGTTCCTTGCCGCCCTTGCCCATGACGCGCGCAAAGCCGCCGGCCGGGTCCACGTCCAGCACGTCCAGGCTCAGGGCCTCCGAAACGCGCAGGCCGGAGCCGTACAGCAGTTCCGCCAGAGCCAGATCGCGCAGCCGGGCGGCCGTTTCCGAGGCCGCATCCCGCGCGCCGGCCTTGGCTTCCGTTGATTTGGGCGCGTCGAGCAGGGCAAATGCCTGGTCCACGTTCAACAGCTTGGGGTGGCGCTTCTCCTGCCTGGGATTGCGCACGCCGCTGGTCGGGTCGGCCTCGCACAGCCCTTCTTTCAGCAGATACCTAAAAAAGGCGCGCAAGGTGGACAGCTTGCGCGCCACGGAAGATTTCGCCGCTCCCTGCCGGTGCAATTCGGCCAGGTACCGGCGCACGTGGCGCGTCGTCAGGCGCGTCCATTCAGGCTTACCGTCCGGCGATTCCGCCGCGAAAGCGGCGAAACCCGCCAGATCGCGGCCCTAGGCGGCGGCTGTGGCCGGCGAATACCCCCGGACCAGCGAAAGATATTGCAAAAAGCGTTCGGACAGGTTGTCAGGCTTGGGGGGCATGGCCGCCGCCCTTCGGCATAGCCGGGCTCTCGTCTTCAGGCTCGCACAGGCGACGGTCGAACTTGCAGATGCTCCCGGGTTCCTTCTTGGCCAGGTGCTTAAGCTGGCTGGCGCGCTCCGCCGCTTCGCCGAAGTGGCGCAGGCAGCCGTCACGGTTGAAGATGACGGCGATGGACAGGGACAAAACCGGGAACAGTTGTGGCCGGCCCTGCCGGTCCGTGGTCAGGATGCTGCCGCGTTTGCGATCCTCGGTATCGTAAAAGCTCGGGGCGATGGAGTCAAAGGAGGCGATCATGCGCTGGGTGGCCTCTTCCATCAGGTCAGTGGGCAGGACGAAAACAAAGTCATCCCCGCCAATATGCCCGACAAAGGAGAAGCTTGCCCCGCTGGCCCGCACCGAGCCGCTGATCATGCGCGCGGTGAAGTGCAGCACCTCGTCGCCGCGCGAAAAACCGTATTTGTCGTTGAAGGCTTTGAAGTGATCCAGGTCGGCATAGGCCAGGGCGAAGTCCACCTTGCGATCAATCAGCCCCTGGATGTAACGAATAATCGAGGTATTGCCCGGCAGATGCGACAGCGGGTTGACGTCCAGCGAGCGGCGCGAGCGCGAAAAGGCCAGAATGAACGAAAGCTTGTAAATATCGGGCAGATCCGGAAAAAAGATGAAGTCATCCACTTCCAGCATCAGTTCGTCCATGGCGGAAAGGTCGGAGCCCTTTCCCAGGCAGAGGACAATGGTCACGCTGCTGTAGGCGCTGTCGCCCTTAATGGCGCGGATTCCAGCCGCGCAGTCGGCCCCTTCGCTGATAAAGGAGGCGCGCGTGTCTATAAGTACCAGTTCCGGCGGGTCGTTGAACAAGGCCGGCAGGGCGCTTTCCATCTCCCCGAAAGGCTGCCACGCTATCTCGTCCGGCGGCCACAGAGCCTGAACAGCCTCAAACAAGGCTTTATCCTGGCTGACGATAAAGGCCCGGATCGGCAACTGCCCGGCGTATTCCGCGATAAGCCTTCCCACCGCACCTCTCCCTGAGTCTAAAGCGGATTACCTTTGAAAAAATTCATCCGCTCCGCACGGATTCGCCTCTAAATCCCTGCTGTGAAATGGTTGCAGGCGAACGCCGAACGCCGTCAGGCGAACATATCAACGTAAATGCCCTAAGATCCCCTGACGGCCCTACTCCATGTTCAACTCTTCCAGCTTCTCGCCGACCAGATCCAGCAACGATTCCAGCACGCGCCGGTTCAAGCCCAGCAGTTTGAAAGCCTGCGGCGAAACCTGCGGCACCAGATCGTCGCCGCCAAAGCCCACCTCATACAGGCGCGCGAAAAAATTTCCCAGATGCGTCACGCAGGCCATTTCCGGATAATGCTGGGCGCTCATCGGACGATGGTGGTGGACCATCGATTCGCGCAACGGCAGAGGCAGGTGCCACTGATCCGCCACCCAGGCGTTGACCCGCTCGTGCGTGAAGCCCAGCACCCGGCTTTCGGCCTCACTATAGCTGATTTCCTCGCGCGCCGCTATCCACTGGGCCTCTTTGGCGGCGGCCGGCAACTGGATGCTGACGATCACCTTGCCCAAGTCGTGCAGCAGCCCGGCCGCCAGATATTCCTCGGGATCCTTCAGGTCCAGGAAGCGGGCGATCTGGGTGCAGGCCACGGAGCAGGCCAGGCTGTGCTTCCACAGGCCGCGCATGGCGCGGTCCAGGTCCTCGAGAATGCTGGTGGAGATGATCACCCCTCGAATCACGTTGTAGCCGAGCAGCACCAGGGCGTGCTGCACTGAGGCGATGCGGCCGGGGAAGCCGTAAATCGGCGAGTTGATCATTTTCAAAATTTTAGCCGCCAGCACCTGGTCGCGATTGATCGCCTCGGCCACCACAGCCAGGGACACGTTGGGGTTTTCCAGCAGGCTGTTCACCTCAAGCAGCGTGGTGGGCAACGTGGGAAGATTTTTCGCCGCGAGAATGCTGTTTTTATACGCGGTTTTCAGATCGTTGGTCATAGATTCAGCCGGCTCGGGTTCGTCAGATCGTATTTTTCAGGTCGTGGGTTCGTCAGATTGGCTTCCGATTTTCCCTTCCGCCGACTTCCGCTCGAAATAGTCATGGAGCATGGACTTTAAGGCGGCCATGAACGGCTCGGCACTTTGCTTCCGAAATAGGTGTTCCAAGCGGCCCAGAACGCGATCCGCCGTGCCCGGCCCCTTTTTCGGACCGCTTTTGACGGCGATGACCGAAATGCCCGCCTGCGTCAGACGTTCGACCAAGGCGTCGCTCAGGACCACGCCCTCACCGACCAATGCGGTGCCAGCGGCGTTTATGACCGGCTGCGCGAGGATCATCCCCGCCTGCGCCAAACGTAAAGGAATTTTTTCCATCTTCCCCCACCCAAAAAGACAAAAACTATCCGGCCTTATAACGCAAACCGGGCAATTGGTAAACAAGTCCGGCCAGCTCCATGCAAATCATATGACGGCTGGCGGCCGGAGCGTCAAGGCCGCAGCGGCGGCAAATCTCATCAAGATGCGCCCCGGGCTCGGCCCGCAAAAAGTTCAGAACGCGCTCCGCTCCCGGCGCCAGTTCCGCCGGCAAGGGGATACGGGCCGCAGGGGCGGCCGCCGCCAGGACCTGGGGCCCGGGCTTGCCCTGCTCCATCTTTTTTCGGCGCGAAGCTCCGCGGGGCAAGGGCCCGATCGCCGTTTTTTCCTTTGCCGGAACTTCCAGGGGCCCTTCGGCCGGCTCGGCAACCGAGATATCTTCGGCTGGCTGCGGACTTTCAGGCAAAACATAGGCGGCCAGTTCCCGGGCCAGATTCTCCAGCACATCCCGCGCGCTGAACACCGGCCGCGCCCCCTGGCGCACCAGCTCATGGCAGCCGAAAGAAGACGGCTCCAGCGCCGGGCCGGGCACGGCGTACACGTCGCGCCCCTGCTCCAGGGCCAGGCGGGCGGTGATCAGGCTGCCGCTGCGGCTGGCGGCCTCAACCACCACCACGGCCAGGGCCAGGCCGCTGATCAGCCGGTTGCGCACCGGGAAATAGCCTGGCTGCGGCTGCACGCCCGGCCCGTACTCGGAAAGAATCAGACCCGACGCCTCCAGACCGGCGCGGGCGTCCGCGCTTTTCGGCGGGTAGGGGATGTCAATGCCCGCCCCCAGCACCGCGATGGAAGAACCAATGCCCCGCAATGCGCCCAAGTGGGCGCTGCGATCAATGCCCTTGGCCAGGCCGGAAATGACGGTTACCCCGTGCCGGGAAAGATCGTGGCTGATCTGCCGGGCGGCCAGCAACCCCTGATTGGTGCACAGGCGCGAGCCGACCACGGCCACGGCCGGAGAGCGCAGCAGCGAGATGTCCCCCCGGCAATAAAGAAGAGGCGGCGCGTCCACCAGCCGGCGAAGGGCTTCGGGATAGGCGGGGTCTGTCCAGAGCAGCAGGCCGCAGCCGGCCCCGCGCAGCCGGTCCCATTCCTGGCGGGCGTTTTCGCGCCAGTTCCCGGCCGCCACGCTGGCGGCGATGGAGGCCGGCACTTCCGCCCGGCCCCATGAGCCAGGCCCGCTTGCCGCCCGCACCGCCTCATAGGCGCTGCCGAACTCCCGCAAGAGCCGCGCGATGCGGCGGCCGCCCAGGCCCTCGGTATGGCGCAGGGCAAGCGTGGCCCAAAGTTCCTTTTTTCCCGCCTCATCCAGGCCGGCGAAATCCGGCGCTTGATGCGCCGCCTTGCCGCTTGCGCCTTCTCCCTGGCCGTTCGCTTGAGGCGCGCCCCCTTCCCCGCGCATGAGAGCTTATCCGCCGCGCTGCTTGAGAAGCCCGGCCGCGCGGGAGTTCGGATAATCCTCCCGCAGCAGCTTTTCCAGGAAGACGGCGTTTTCCGTATCCCCCAGTTGCCGGTAGGCGAGACTGGCCTTGTAAAGCGCGTCCGGAGCTTTGTCATGCTTGGGGAAGCGCGCCGCCACGTCTTTGAACAGCAGGATGGCGTCGGCGTATTTCTTTTCCGCGTAATAGGTTTCGCCCACCCAGTACAGGGCGTTCGGCGTGAACGGCCCGTCGGGGTTGTCAGTAAGGAAGACGCTGAAAGCGGTGCGCGCCTCCGCCGGTTTTTCCTGATCCACCAGCAGCGACAGGGCGCGCTGATAGTCAGGCGGCACGGCCGGAGCCCGGCCGGCCGGGCGGGAGGCGGCGGGCGCGGAAGGCTTCGGGGCGGCCGGAGCAAGGGCGGGGGCCGGCGTTTCAGGCACCAGCGGCACCTGCGTCAGCCCGCCCGGCTGGGGGGTCATTCCCGGTTGCGGCGGGCTCTGCAGCGGCATTGGGGACGGCTGCCCCTGCGTGCCCGGATCCGGCGGAGTCAGGGTCGGGGGCTGCGTTTGCGCGGCCCTCATATCGCTCTGATCCTGTTCCAGGTTGGACAGGCGCTGCTCCATGCGCGCCAGGCGCATCTGCAAATCCTCTTTTTCCTGGAGCGCCTGCGCCAGTTGCTCGGCCTGACGCCGGGACTGCGCGGGATCGGGCTGCGGGGGCTCGGAGCCTCCGCAGCCGGGCAGAAGCGCGGCCACCGACAGGCACAATGCCGCGCAGAGTGAGAGTTTCCATTGTTGCGCAACGCGCATGATTCGCCCCCTTGAAGACAGCTTTCCGCCGCCAGCCGACGTCGGACGATGGTCCGTTTCGGCGCGGCCGCGCGTCAGGCGCATCCCGGATCACGCGCACGTGTTTCGATGCGCGCGGCAAAGACCGGATACCGCCTTTCTCGTCCGATGCCAAACCAAATCGCCTCTTTTTTGGCGATGCTTGCAAAAGCAGCAGGCTGCAAGTACCATAGCGGCGTTTCCGTTTTTCTACAATACCGCAACCCCTAAGATACCGCCTATGCCCACTGCGACCGCTTTTTCCGTCTGGTTCCCCGCCCTGAGCGCGGCCTTCTTCCTTTTTCTCTGGACCGCCCCGGCCGGGCTGACTTTTTTCGCGGCCAATCAACTGACCCGGCACGTGGCCAGCCGCTCGGCCATGCCGTTGCGCCTGATCCGCCAAATCGCGCCTTGGGCTGTGGCCCTGGAAATTCTCCGCCTGCTCTCCATCGCCTGGCTGTGGCTGCTGCCGGCCCTGACCGTCGGCGCGCCCGACCCCGCGGCCCCGGACATCGCCCCGTCACTTCAGCCCGGCCTTGTTCTGGGCGGGCTGGCCCTGGTTTCCCTGCTGTTTTTTGGCCTGGCCGTGCACGCGGCCACGCGAAAAAGCCTGGGCGGCACGCTGTTCGCCGTCTGTCTCGGCGTTTTGGCCAACCTGCTTCTGCTGCTGCTCGGCCTGACCCCCCTGTCGGACGCGTTGCTGCTCGATCCCGCCCGGCCCGCCGCCCCGCTTCTGCCGCAGGCGATTGCCGGCCTGGCGGCCCGGTCCGTTGCCGCCTGGCTGGTCTGGGCCTGGCTGGTCCTGCTGGCCCCGGCGGCCGGCATTGGCCTGGCCCAGTTGCGCGTTCTCGGCCGGCGGGCCAAGGATGACTTTGGCCGCGACTATTACGCCTTCGCCCTGCGCGCCTGCGCCAAAACCGCCAGCCTGAGCGCCCTGATCGCCGCCGTTCTCGGCGGGATAGCCGCCATACTGACCGTGGCGGACTTTCCCGGCTCCGCCGCCCCGCGGGAGGCGGGCCTGCCGCCGTATGTCCTGTGGATAGCCGCCGGCGTGCTGCTCTGCCTGATCGCCGCCGGTCTGTGGTTTGCCGTCCGCCGCTCGGCCACTCCCCTGCGCCATAAGGTGAGCCTGTGGCTCACGCCCTTGCTGCTCTTCGCCGGAATGTTCTGCCTGTGCGCCGTCTGATCGCATAAAAAAAAACGGCGGCGCGGAATTTCCGCGCCGCCGCACAATCGCATAAAGCCGCTCTTTACTGCTGCTTCTTCTTACCCCTAAACATCCTGCCCAAAAAGCCGATCACCGCGATTACCGGAATGGCCAGGAACTTCAGCAACGGCTTGAGCAGGCCGCTCTTGGCCGCCACCGCTACCGCGCCGCCGCCGATCAGGGCGGTCAGGCCGTATTCGGCCAGCCGGTCGCCCTTGCGATATTCCGCATAGGTCTGACCTTGCACAAAGCGGTAGGAACTCAGCAGCCCTTCAGCCAGCTTCAACACCTGGTCGAACTCTTCCGGCCCGGCCACCACGGTCACTTCCATCACCCCTTCACGGCCGAGGAAGCGGATATTCTGGTTGATCGAGACGAACCCTTCGCTTTCCAGCTCAATGCCCCATTCCAGGTTTTTGGTTGCGGGGTTGTAAAACGGCTCTTTATACCAGCCGATCACGTTCAGGGCGGGCCAGCCCACCTTCTTGCGCTCTTCGTTCTCGTACCGGTTGCCTTCCTTCATGTCCTTCATGAGCTGGGTGGCGTTGATCTTTTCGTCGTCCTTGACGTGGCCGCTGTCATCATACTCAAAGGTGATGAACCAGTCGAAGTTGCGCGGCGCGATCATGCCCAGTTCCCGCTCGCTGAGCATGTTTTCCATCAGCTTCATCATATACTGGGTGCCGGGACCATCCGTGAACACATAGCCTTCGGGCACCTGAATTTCCGCCAAACTGCCGATTTTTCCCACGCCTGGACCTTCAAGCCACTTGGCGCCGGGGGGCAGCTCAAACTCTTCCTCTTCTTCCTCCGCCACATCGCCGCCCTGGGCCAGGGCCGAAACCGGGGCAATGGCCAGCGCCAGCGCAAACAAAAGCAAAAACGCCTTCATCCAGTGTTTGTAAACCATCACAGACTCCATTCTGAGCAGTTGTAAATAAATGGCCCGCGTCCACGAAAACGCGCCAAGCCTCTCCTCAATAGTAAAAAGCGCGAACCCGGCGTTCTCTTGCGCCACTGCCGAGGATATGCCAGAATAATATAAATGCCAGGCATCCCGCGCATGTTTTATAACGTGCTCGGTTTTTGTAACATATTCTTTTGCCCCGTCAATATCCAAGATCACAAACCACCCAGGATTGCAAAAAATGTCCGCCAGCTTTCCCATCGCCCTGCTCCGCTGCCCCGACTACGCGCCCGCCCGCCTGGCCGACGCCGTGGACGCCGCCTTCACCGCCTGCGGCTATACTCCGAAACCCGGCGATCGCATCCTCCTCAAGCCCAATCTCCTGACCGCCCGCCCGGCCCTGGCCTGCTCCGAGCCCGCCCTGGTGGCCGCCGTAGCCGCATGGCTGCATGATCACGGCTGCGCTCCCAGCCTGGCCGACTCGCCCGGTTTCGGTTCGGCCGAAGCCGTTTGCCGCGCCGTGGGCATCACCCAGGCCGTATCCTCCCTGGCCAGGCCCATACCCATCCAGGCGTTCGACGCCTCCCTGCGCCTGCCCCTGCGCCAGGGCGGCCACATCGCCATCGCCAAAGCCGCCCTGGAAGCCGACGCCCTGATCAACCTGCCGCGCCTGAAAGCGCACAAACAGCTGCGCATCACCGCCGGCGTCAAGAACCTCTTCGGTTGCGTGGGCAGCTTCCGCAAAGCCCTGGCCCACGCCCGCCACGGCGATCGCGGCACCGCCTTCGAAAGCATGCTGCTCGACATCGCTCTGGCCCTGCCCGCGCGCGTCACCCTGCTCGACGCCATCTCCGCCATGCACCGCACCGGCCCCATGCAGGGCGATCCCCTGCCCCTCGGCCTACTCGCCGCCGCCGGCGACCCCATCGCCCTGGACACCGCCCTCTACGCCATGCTCCGCCTCACCCCCGCCGACATTCCCCTCTGGGCCGAAGCCGACCGCCGCCGCCTGCCCGCCGCCGATCCAACCAACCTCGCCTACCCCCTGGCCCAACCGCACGAGTTCGACCTCTCCGCCTTCGAAGTCCCCGATGACCTCAGCCCCGTCAGCTTCCGCCCCGCCACCCTGGCCCGCAGCCTGTTCCGGCGGCTGAAAGCGAAGGTCGTGTAAAACATGCTTCCGGTGGACAAAGGCCAACGGCCCTTTGGAAACCTCGGACAGGGGAACGTTTTTTTATTCCTCGCCCGCCGCCCCGCCATGCAATGCGGCCCCCTCCCGAGGGCGAGCCGTCGCGCGGGCACAGCGCATAATAAGGCGGGATTCAGACCGAACAGCCCGAAAATATAAAGCCCAAAGCCATGGAGCCGCCTGGATCACGGGCGGGATAGGCTGAGGCCCCCCGGCGCACCGGAAATAGCGGAGCGTGAGGGGCCGGGAGGACGGGGGCTTCGGCCCCCTCATTTGTACTTGCCCTGTATGATCAAAGTGTATATTATAGAGGTTTGTCATATTTTTTATGAGAGAAGGTCTGTATGGCACGCATGGCTATTGTTTTTGAGCGCTGCAAGGGTTGTCTCCTGTGCGGCACGGTCTGCCCCAAGGGCATTATTGTTCCATCCAACCGCATCAACGCGCAGGGCTATAAAGTGGCCGAGGTGCCCGAAGCGGACATGGAAAAGTGTACGGGCTGCGCTTCATGCGCTTTAATCTGTCCTGACACGGCCATTCGGGTGTTCAGGCCGGAGAAATCGCAAGGGAGCGACAAATGAGCGACGAAAGAAAATTCATCAAGGGCAACGAGGCCATCGCCTACGGCGCGCTGGCCGCTGGTTGTCGTTGCTATTTCGGTTATCCGATCACGCCGCAGAACGACATTCCGGAGTTGCTGTCGGCCGAGCTGCCCAAGCGCGGCGGACAGTTCGTGCAGGCCGAAAGCGAAGTGGCCTCGGCCAACATGCTGCTGGGCGCAGCCAGCGCCGGCGTGCGCTCCTTCACCTCGTCCTCCAGCCCCGGCATTTCGCTGATGTCCGAGACCCTGTCCTACCTGGCGGGCAGCGAGCTGCCCGGCGTGGTGGTGAACATGAACCGGGGCGGCCCGGGCCTGGGCGACATCGGCCCCTCGCAAGGCGACTATTTCCAGGCCGTAAAGGGCGGCGGGCACGGCGACTACCACCTGATCGTGCTGGCCCCGGCCACCGGCCAGGAATGCTACGACATGGCCATTGAGGCGTTTGATCTGGCCTATACGTGGCGCAATCCGGTGATGATTCTGGGCGATGCCATTGTCGGCCAGACCAAAGAGCCGGTGCTGACCTGGACGCCCCCGGCCGTTTCGCCGGACGAGGCCGGTTCCTGGTGCATGCAGGGCGCCAAAGGGCGGCCGCCGCGCCTGCTGAAGTCGCTCTTCCTGGAAGACGGCGCTCTGGCCGGCCAGAACCGCCGCCTTCAGAAAAAATACTCGGACATGGCCCCCCTGGCCCGAGCCGAAACCGTGATGGTGGACGATGCCGAATTGATCGTGGTGGCCTATGGCACCATCGGCCGCATCTGCAAGTCCTGCGTGCGCGACCTGCGCGCCGAAGGCCACAAGGTGGGCCTGGTGCGGCCGCAGACGCTCTTCCCCTTCCCGGACGCCCTGCTGGTAGATCTGGCCAAACGCGGCAAGCGTTTCCTGACCATTGAGCAGAATTCCGGCCAGATGGTGCAGGACGTGCGCCTGGCCATCCGCCGCCACGCGGATTCGGCCTTCTTCGGCTACATGCCCGGCGACCTGCCCAGCGCCGAAGCCTTTATTCCCTCGATTCTCAGCGCCCTGAAAAGCGGCGATTGACAGCAGGAGTGCATATGTCGCAAGCCTCAAGCAACCTCTACACGGCACAGCCCGGAGAAACGGCCGTTTTTGACGTGCCCCGGGTGCTGCACGACCGCATCACCCACTACTGCCCCGGCTGCCACCACGGCGTGGCCCACCGGCTGCTGGCCGAAGTGCTCACGGAAAAGAAGCTGGTGGAACGCTCCATCTGCGTCAGTTCCATCGGCTGCTCGGTCTTCATCTATAATTACATCGACGTGGACACCATCGAGGCCCCGCACGGACGCGGCCCGGCGGCCGCCACCGGCGTGCGCCGCGCCCGCCCCGATTCCGTGGTCTTCACCTACCAGGGCGACGGCGACCTGGCCTCCATCGGCATGGCTGAACTCATGCATGCCGCCAACCGGGGCGAACACATCACCGTGATCTTCGTCAACAACACCGTTTACGGCATGACCGGCGGCCAGATGGCCCCCACCACCCTGGTCGGCCAGAAAACCACCACCTGCCCCCTGGGCCGCGACCCGGACAACGAAGGCCAGCCCATCCGCATGGCCGAAATCATCGGCTCCCTTGGCGGCGTGGCCTATTCCGCCCGCATGTCCCTGGACTCTGTGAAGAATATCCGGGCCGCCAAAAAGGCCATGCACCGCGCCTTTGACGTGCAGATCAACGGCCAGGGGTTCGGCTTCGTCGAACTGCTCTCCGCCTGCCCGACCAACTGGCGCATGGATGCCGTGGCCGCCAACAAGCGCATCGCCACCGAGCTCATCCCCTACTTCCCGCTCGGCGTGTACAAAGACTGCGCCGCTCCCCAAGGAGGCGAGTAATGGCCCTTTATCACGACGTGATCATGGCCGGCTTCGGCGGCCAGGGCGTCCTGCTCATCGGCAACCTGCTCGCCTACGCGGGCATGCATGCCGGCCTGAACGTCACCTATCTGCCGGTCTACGGCCCGGAAATGCGCGGCGGCACCGCCAACTGCACCGTGGTGCTCTCCGACCAGGATATCGGCACCCCGATCATCCAGCGGCCGCTCTCCACCATCATCATGAACCAGCCCTCGCTGGAAAAATTCCAGCCGGCCCTCAAAGACAACGGCCTGCAAGTGATCAACTCCACCCTGGTCGACCCCGCGCTGGCCTCCCCCCGCGTGCGCACCGTGGCTATCGCCGCCAACGACATCGCCGAACAGCTCGGCAACGTCAAAATGGCCAACATGGTGGCCTTCGGCGCCTATCTCAAAGCCTCGCGGGTGCTGCCCCTCGAAGACGCCATCGCCAGCCTGCCCCAGGTCATCAGCAGCCACTACCAACACCTGATCGCCAAAAACACCGAAGCCATCCAGGCCGGGTACGACGCGGCGTAAGAGAAGAAAAAATACGCCTTCCGGCGGCCAAGGGGCCATGGCCCCCTGGAACTCCGCATAGCCGGCCACGCGTTTCTTTCGCGGATGGGCCGGATCGCCCGAAACACCGCCTCCGGCCGCGAAAGAACCGCGTGGCCGGAGGTTTTTATTTTACGCGAAGCCCTCGCTTTGTATTCAGGCTCCGCCGCCGCCCTTCAAGAGGCCCCCCCGTTTCCACGCCGTCCTGAGTGCCACACACCGGGCGGCTTTTGCTTTTGGCGGCTTGAGCCGCGGCGCGGGAAAGGCGAAAGGCATGGAGCCCGGCGTCCGCCGGGATGACGATGGAGGAAGGGAGCGTTGCATGGAGCGTTAGCGGTTCATCGCCTTCAACGCGGCGTTTCCGGAAGGCGTGGCGGACCCTCGGGTTATTCCGCCCTGACGAGTCGGAAACCCAAAGCCGCCCGACCTCGGGTCATGCCGGAGCCGCGTGGAAACGAGTGTTCCCTCTCGACGTAAGACGTAAAATAAGCAATAAAAAAACGCCCCACTTATACGAGGTTCCAAGGGCATGGGTCGGCTTGGCCGCCGGAGGCGTGCCTTTAAATATTCGCGGCCAGCACCTGTTTCAGTTCCGCCAGATCGATCGGCTTGGCGATATAGCCGTTCATGCCGGCGGCCAGGCAGCGGTCTCGATCCTCTTTCATGGCGTTGGCGGTCATGGCGATGATGGGGGCGAGGTTGGGAGGCGTGGCGGCGCGGATCTGGCGGGTGGCTTCGTAGCCGTCCATGATCGGCATTTGGATATCCATGAGGATGAGATCGTAGGCGGTTTGGACGGCGGCGTTGACGGCCTGCTGGCCGTCGACGGCCAGATCGACTTCGGCGCCGAAGCCGCGCAGGAGCTCAAGGGCGATTTCCTGGTTGATTTCGTTGTCTTCGGCCAGGAGGATTTTCTTGCCCTGAAGGGCGTGGCGGATGTCTTCCTCGGTGAGGCTGGCGGGGAGTGCGCCGTTGGCGGCGGGCGCGTGGTTGGCGGCCAGATCCAGAGGCAGGTCGAAGGTGAAGGTGCTGCCGCGGCCAGCCTGGCTGGCCACGGCAATGGTGCCGCCCATGAGTTCGACCAGTTTTTTGCTGATGGAGAGGCCGAGGCCGGTGCCGCCGTACTGGCCGCTGATGTTGCGGTTGGCCTGGGTGAAGGGCGAGAAGAGCTTGGCGGCCTGTTCCGGGGTCATGCCGATGCCGGTGTCCGTGACCCGGCAGCGCAGGCGGACGCCGTGGGGAGTTTCTTCGGCCAGATCCATACGGATTTGGATAAATCCCTGGTGGGTGAACTTTACGGCATTGCCGAGCAGGTTCATGAGCACCTGGGAGAAGCGCAAGGAGTCGCCATAAAGCTGGTCCGGGATGTTCTGATCAATGGTCAGGCGCAGTTGCAGCCCCTTGCTCTGGATACGCGGCTGCACCATGTCGCGCACGGAACGCAGGAGGTCGCGCAGGCTGAAGGGCTGTTCGGAAAGTTCGAGCTTGCCGGCTTCGATTTTGGAAAAGTCGAGCACGTCGTTGATCACGCCCAGAAGCAGCGTGGCCGAGGTTTCTATTTTCTGGAGGTATTCGCGCTGGCGCTGGGGCGGGTCGGCCTTCAGGGCCAGGTGGGTGAGGCCGAGCACGCCGGTCATGGGCGTGCGCAGTTCGTGGCTCATCTGGGCCAGAAAGTCGCGCTTGGCGGCGTTGGCGGCTTCGGCGGCCAGCAGGGCCTTGCGCTCGGTGATGTCGATGTGCAGGGAGAGCTGGAGCAGGCGGCCGTCGTGCCAGGTGATCAGCAGGTCGTGCGCCATGAAGTCGCGGCCGCTTTCGGCGTGATGGAACTCCCAGCGGTGCGGGGTGCGCCGGGGTTTGCCCTCTTCGTCGCAGAGATCCGGGCCGCCGCATAGCGAATAACCGCCGGCCAGGCCGGCCAGGGCCTCGGCGCAGGTTCTGCCGGCCAGTTCCCCCCGGCCGAGCAGGCTGGTCAGGTAGTGGTTGGCGTAGACCAGTTCGCCGCTTTGCGGGTCGCAGACGTAGATGCCGGCCTCAATGCTGGAGAGGATGGTGTCGAGCATGGAGATGATCCGCGCCTTCTCCATATCCGCCTGCTGGATCTGATAGTTTTTGTAGCAGACCTGGGAAAGGTTGGCGGTGAAGAGCGACAGAAGCTTGATAGCGTCGTTGAAGGCTTCCGGGGTGATGACCTTGATTTCGTTGTAGGCCGTGAGCACCTCGTCCTCATTGAAGCCGTTGGCGCGGGCAAAGGCGCGCACCTCGTCGTCGGGCAGGTGGCGGGTCACGCACTGGCCGATCATCCAGCTGGCCACGTGCTCGCCGTTCAGGACAATCGGGGCGGAGGCGTCGGACAGGCCGAGATTCATGCACGGTTTCTGGGCGGCGCGCTTTTCCGCGCGCGCGATGGAGCCGATTTCCATGGCCGAGGTCCGGCAGTTGGGCAGGGTGAGCTCATTGCCGCGCATCATGGCGCAAAAACGGGAAAAGCGGCTGGGCCGGGTAATGTGCTTACCTTCCAGATCCACCACCACGGCGCCCACGTTGGCGACCTTGGCCAGGGTGTCCTGCAGTTCCTGCAAGTCCTCCAGCGGGATGATATCCAGCAGATTCAGGGCCATGACGCGACTCTTGGCTAAAATTTCCGGAAACAGCAGTGTTCGCATAGTAAGGAGGCGCCGCGAGCAAGTCAACTATCCCGATAAAATTTCCTGCTTTCT
>JAVBVM010000050.1:0-8391 GCA_031554295.1 Desulfovibrionaceae bacterium
CGTATATTCATATGCTAAATAGCTTTGGACATAGCCACATATGTCATGTAAAATTTTTAACGGGACATTTTTCCGGAACGGATGGATTTATAAAAGATTTTCATCAGCTTGCACTGAGGAGGATATATGCGCAAAGACAGAAATCGTGCGGCGAATCCTATATTGAAGCCGCTCAGGCGCCGTGACTTTTTGAAGGTCGGGGCGGCGGCGGCCGGGGCAAGCGTGCTTCCCCGGCTGGCTTCCGATCAGGTCGCCTGGGCCGCTGAAACTCCGGCGCCTGAAAAGCCCGTCCAGATATTCTGGAATTCATGCAACGTCAACTGCGGCAGCCGTTGCGCCCTGCACGTGCATGTGCAGGACGGCAAGGTGGTGCGCATTGAACCGGACCAGACCGGCACCGACGAATACGGCCAACATCAGTTGCGCGCCTGCCCGCGCGGCCGCTCCATGCGCCAGCGCATGTACGCCCCGGAGCGTCTGGAATATCCCATGAAACGCGTGGGCAAGCGCGGGGAAGGAAAGTTCGAGCGCATTTCCTGGGACGAAGCCCTGGATACCGTGGCCTCCGAATTGAAGCGTATCAAGGAAAAATACGGCAACGAAGCCATTTACCTGAACTACGGCACCGGCGCCCTGGGCAGCACCATGGGCAAAAGCTGGCCGCCGGCCGCCACGCCCGTGGCCCGGCTGATGAACTGTTACGGCGGCTATTTGAACCACTATTCCGACTACTCCACCTGCCAGATTACCATCGGCCTCCCCTATACCTACGGCGGAAGCTGGGTGGACGGCAACGGCCTGTCGGACATCGTGAACAGCCGGCTGGCCGTGTTTTTCGGCAATAATCCGGCCGAAACGCGCATGAGCGGCAGCAAGACCAAAACCCTGCGCTACGCCCGCGACACGGCCGACACCCGCATCATCGTCATTGACCCGCGCTACTCCGACACCGTGATCACGGCCGCCGACGAGTGGATTCCCATCCGCCCGGGCGCGGACGCCGCCCTGGTGTCCGGCCTGGCCTACGTGATGATTATCGAAGATCTGGTCGACAAGGACTTCCTGGCCCGCTACTGCGTGGGCTATGACGAGGATACCCTGCCTGCCGGCATTCCGGGCGGCTCATCCTATAAATCCTACATTCTGGGCAAAGGGCCGGACGGCGTTGCCAAAACGCCGGGCTGGGCCTCGGACGTCACCGGCATTCCGGTGGAACGCATCGTCCAGTTGGCGCGCGAAATCGCCCAGGCCAAACCCTGCTACGTTGCCCAGGGCTGGGGGCCGCAGCGCCACGCCAATGGTGAAAACACCTCGCGCGCCATCGCCATGCTGCCGATCCTGACCGGCAACGTGGGCATTCGGGGCGGCAACACCGGGGCGCGGGAAAACGGCGGCTACGGCCTGCCCATGGTGGATTTTCCCACTCTGACCAACCCGGTGGCCACCACCGTCTCCTGCTTCAATTGGTACGAGGCCATCCAGGACTACACGGTGATGACCGCCGACACCCACGGCGTTGTCGGCCGCGACAGGCTGATCGCGCCGATCAAGTTCATCTGGAACTACGCCAGCAACTGCCTGATCAACCAGCATGCCGGCGCCAACCAGATGTCCAAGATTTTGGAAGACACCGCCAAGTGCGAAATGATCGTGAGCATTGACACCACCCTCGCCCCCTCCGTGCGCTATGCCGACATTGTGCTGCCCTGCGCCCTGAACCTGGAGGAGAACGACTGGGCGCACGACGCGGACAGCGACATGGGCTACGTGATCTTTGACCAGAAGTGCGTGGAGCCGCATGGCGAGAGCCGGGGCATTTACGACATCTGCGCCGGCGTGGCCAAGCGCCTGGACCTGGAACAGGAATTCACCGAAGGCCGCACGCATGACCAGTGGTTGCAATACCTCTACGCCGAGTCGCGCAAAAACCTGCCGGATTTGCCGCCCACGCTGGAGGACGCCTTCAGGGTCGGCATGTACAAGAAGAAGAATCCGGACGGCCCGGCCATAATGTACAAGGAATTCCGCGAAGATCCGCACGCCAACCCGCTGGATACCCCGTCGGGCAAGATCGAGATTTTCTCGGAGCGCCTGTGGAACATCGCCAAGGATTGGAAGTTGCCGCCCGGCGACAAAATCACCGCCCTGCCCGAGTTCCAGACCACCTGGGAGGACCGTTCGGATCCGCTGCTGGCCAAGTATCCGCTCCAGCTGATCGGCCATCACTACAAGCAGCGCACCCACTCCACCTACGGCAACTGTCCCTGGCTGAAAGAGCTTTCGCCGCAGGAGCTGTGGATCAACCCGATTGACGCCGGCGCGCGCAAGATCAAGCACGGCGACAAGGTACGCGTATTCAACGATCGCGGCGTTTCGCTGGTGCCGGCCAAAGTCACGCCGCGCATCATGCCCGGCTGCGTCTCCCTGCCCGAAGGGGCCTGGTACGCGCCCAACGACAAAGGAGAGGACACCAACGGCTGCGTGAACGCGCTTACCGCCCTGCACCCCACGGCGCTGGCCAAGGGCAACCCACAACACACGAACCTGGTTGAAGTGCAACTGGCCTAACGAGGGATACCACTATGAAAAAACCAGCATTCTACTTCAACGCGGATCACTGCATGGGCTGCAAGGCCTGCGCCATCGCCTGCAAGGACAAGCACGACCACGGCACGGACATCCGCTGGCGCCGGATCATTGAATACACCGGCGGCGACTGGATTCCGCGCGGCAATGCCTATGAGCAGAACGTCTACTCCTATTACATCTCCATGGCCTGCAACCACTGCGACGATCCGGTCTGCGTGCGCGGCTGCCCGACCGGAGCCATGAACGTGGGCGAGGACGGCGTCGTCTCCGTGAACGTCAACCGCTGCGTGGGTTGCCGCTACTGCGAGTGGCACTGTCCGTACGGCGCGCCGCAGTATGACCCGGAAGCCAGGCACATGACCAAGTGCGACTACTGCCGCGACTACACCTCCCAAGGCAAGACCCCGGCCTGCGTGGCCGCCTGTCCGGCCCGCGCCCTGGATTTCGGCGAATACGACGACCTGAAGGCCAAGTACGGCGACGAGGAGCACGTCGCTCCCCTGCCCGTCCGCGGCATTACCGCGCCGCGCTTCGTCTGCACGCCCAACCGGCGCTCGCGGCCGATCAACAGCAAGGGCGGGGCCATCAGCAACCCTGAGGAGATCTAGCCATGCCAATCGCCATAGCCATACCGCATACCGAGTGGAGCCTCGTCGCTTATACGCTGACGGCGCAAACCGCCATCGGCCTTGCCGTGGCCTCGCTGTTCGCGCCCAATAAGCGTTTCCCCCGCTGCCCTTACGGCATCGCCGTACTCTTGATGATTGGCGCGGCCATCCTCTCGCTCTTCCATTTGGGAACACCGCAGCACGCCATGTTTACCCTGAACAACCTCTTCCACTCCTGGCTTAGCCGGGAAATTCTCTTCACCGGCCTGTTCGGCGCCTCGGCGCTGCTGGCCGCCATCAAGCCGCGCCTGCCGTTCCGGGCTCTGGCCGCCGTCGTCGGCCTGGCCTTTATCGCGGTCATGGGCTTTGTCTACATCATGCCCACGGCCGTGGCCTGGAATTCCTGGGTCACCACCGCCTCCTTCCTGGCCACTGCCTTGACCTTGGGCGGTCTGTGCTGCGCCCTGATCGTCGGCGCGTGCGGCGGCGAGGGCGCGCCCGGTCTGCTGGCCAAGGCCGTAATTGTGGCCTTTGTCGGTTTCGGCCTGCAGTGCGCTCTGGCGGTCCTTCAAGGCTCGCTTATCGCTCAGACCGATATCTCGCTGTCCTGGGTCGGAGTGCGCTTTGCCGTAAGCTTCATCGGCGTGATCTTCCTCGGCGTGGTTCTGCTCATCCGGCGCGGGAGCATCGACCGCATCCCCTGGGCCATTCTCGCCCTGATCGTCGCCCTGGGCGGGGAAGTGATCGGCCGGGCTATCTTCTACATGGCCCGGACCAATTTCGGACTGTAAGCGCGAACTCACGGAAAAAGGAAAAACCCGGCGGGTCATCCCGCCGGGTTTTTGTTGGCTGTGTTATAGGAAGCGACTGACGTTATCGCTAACCATTTGTACAATATGAATTAATAGCTAATCAGGGCAACAGGAAGCCCGCCGTAAACACGGTATTCTGTACTTGCGAAGCCCTACAGGCTGACCCCACAGACTTCTTCGCGGCGGTCGCCAAGAAAGTCGAGTGATTGAAACATGGCTGATGCGGAGCCATCAATCGTTTTCCACAACACCGCCTATCCTTTTTGCAGATTGCGCACGATGTCTTGCAACTGCCGCGCCAGGACGGAGAGTTTCCGCACGGTCTCGCTGGACTGGGCGGAGGCTTCAGCCACTTCTTCGGCGATATGGTTGGCCTCGCCGGTATTGTTGTTGATTTCATCGGCCGTGGCGGACTGCTCCTCACTGGCCGCGGCAATGGCCCGCACCTGGTCCGAGGTGCGCTCAACCAACTGATCGATGCGGGTCAGGGCTTCCCCGGCCCTGCCGGCGATTCGCGTGGACCGCTCGACCACGCCGGCCACTTCGCTCATGGCGCGGGTACTGGTCTCCATGCCGGACTGGATGTTCCTGACGGCCGTGCCCACGTTCTGGGTGGACTGCATGGTCTTTTCCGCCAACTTGCGCACCTCGTCGGCGACCACAGCGAAGCCCCGGCCGTGTTCCCCGGCCCGGGCCGCCTCAATGGCCGCGTTCAGAGCCAGCAGGTTGGTCTGATCGGCGATGTCGCGGATCATGTCCATAACCTGGCCGATATCGCGGGCCTGGACGCCCAGATTGTCGATGGTGGCGGCTAGGCCGGAGGTATTGGATTCAATGGTGGAGATGTACGATAACACCTCGTTGACCAGGCTCCGGCCATCCTTGGCTTCGACGCGGGCGTCATCCGCCGTGGCGGCGGCTCCAGCCGCGCTGGCGGCCACGTCGCCGACGGCTGTATTCATCTGGGCGATAGCCGTGGCGGTTTCCGCCATGCGGCCGCGCTGGGCGCGGGTGGCCTGGTCGGTGTGTTCCACCTGTCCGGCCAGCTGCCCGGCGGCGACGGTGAGCTGATCGACAACGCCGGTCAGATCCCGCGCGGTTTGCAGCACGCCTTCGCGGCGGGCCACCTCGGCCTGGGCTTTGGCCTGTTCGGCTTGGGCCAGGGACTCTTCGGACTGCCGCAGGGCGTTTTCCGCCTCAAGGATTTTCGCCTGAGACATGTCCACAAGCTCGGCCAACTTAGCCACCATGGCCTTCAGGCTCGTGTGCAAAACGCGCAGTTCGCCCTTGAAGCTCACGTCCTCCGGGATGGCCTTCAAGTCTCCGCCGGCCACGGCGCGGGAGGCGTCCACCAGGGTATTGATCGGGTTGGCGATGGAACGCGCCACCAGCCAGGCGATAATCAGCATAATCACCAGAATGCCGACGCCCACCCAGAGAATGCTCAGGGTAACGTTCATGGCGTCGGCGAAAACCTCGGCCTTGTCGATCATCATGATCAGGGACCAGCCTTCCGGCGTGGTGTAGACGGCGGCCAGACGCTCGCGGCCGTCCAGGGTCACTTCGGCGATGCCGCTTTTCCTGGCGCGCAGCTCACGCAGGGCCGTCTGCGGGTTGGCGGCGTCCGCGGCCAGATCGTCCACGTTTTTGAAAAGAATGGGCGTGCCCTTGCGGGCCGGATCATTTTTGAAAAGCGCGGGCTGCGGATCGGTGAGCACCGTGCCCAGGTGGTCAATCAGCAGTACAAAGCCGGTCTGGCCGATGTGCACATTGTCGGTAATATTGGTGAGGGTCTTCAGGTTGATGTCAAAGGCCACCACGCCCCGGACGCGATTTTGGGCGTCGCGCACGGGCGCGGCAACGGTGCACACGGCCTCGTTGTTGACGGACAGATAGGCTTCGGTGACCACCGCGCCCGGCGATGCCGACGTCTGGAGATACCAGGGCCGCTTGGCCGGATTATAGCCCGCCGACAGGGTGTCGTCAGGATACTGGACAAAGCCGCCGGCATTGTCGGCCATATAAATGACCTCGTAGGCGGGAAAAGCCTTCTGCACCTTGGCGAATTCCGCGATGATCCGCTGCTCGAATTCGGGCAGTTCAGCGGTCCTGGTCCGGAATTCCTCTTTGCGATCCATATAGGTGGTGAGCCTTCCCGGCGCTTCCTGAAGAAGCTGGTTTGTGGCCAGATACTCGGTCATGTTGCGGGCCGAGCCGAGAAAGGTGGAAACGAAGTCGTTCATGCGGGTCAACTGGGCGGTGGAACTCACCTCGAAGTTCTTGATGAAGGACTTGTTGATCTGGATGGACACGACAAAAGTGACGCCGGCGATGGATAAAACCACCGCGAAAATGAAGGCGGCCAGCATTTTGGTTTTGACTCTGACCCCGTCCGAGCGGATTCTACCAATAATACTCATACCATTTCCCCATTGGCATTGGAAGGTTATCTGGGGCCAAAGGCGGCACAGACAGACAGGCAGGCAAAATACTCTGAAAAAGCTTATTTACAAATAGTGCGGCGGCAATTCGGGCTCGCGTCCGCCAGAGGGACTATTTTCAAGCAATATTCTGGTAAGTCCGAGCACACGCGCTTCCGCTTCGGCCAGGCGGCGCTCGAGCGCATCAAGGAACGCCTGTTGGGCGCAAAGGGCGTCCGAAAGTTCGACAATGGTTTTTTCCTGGAAAAAGATGGTCTCTTCCAGGCGATCCAGGCGATTCTCCAGATCAGGCGTGCTCATGGCGGACCCGCTTTTTGGGGGTGGACGAAGAACGGTTTTTCGCCTCGGCGGCATTTCCCCAGCGTCCGGCCAGAGCGGCATGTTGGCGCAGGCGCTCGGCATCGGTGCGGGCCACATGGATGGGCCTCCCGTCCGGGCTTTTCCCGGTATGGTACATGGCCGTGGCCACCGTGCCCGGTGTGGGAATAAAACATTGGACCTGTTTCGGCGACCAGTTGCGGGCCTTCAGCCAGGCGGCAAGCTCGCGCATGTGCTCGTCGGCGCAGCCGGGAAAGGCGCTGATTAAGTAGGGCACCACGTATTGTTCCTTTCCCGCCTCCCCACTCAGCCGGTAAAAGGCTTGGAGAAATTCCTCGAACACGGCGCGGCCGGGCTTGCGCATCAGACGCAGCACCGGATCGCAGATGTGCTCGGGCGCGATCTTCAACTGCCCGCCGGTGAATTCCCGGGCATAGGCGCTCAGGGCGTCTGAATCGCGTAGCGCCAGATCAAAGCGCACGCCGCTGGCCACGCGCACATGGCGCACGCCCGGGCGTTTGGCGGCCTCGCGCAGCAGGGCGGCGCAGGCGGCCTGGTCGGCCTTGAAATGGACGCAGATGGCCGGGTGCATGCAGCTTGTCCGGCCGCAGAGCGCGTCGCCCGCGCAACGGGCGTTCCACATGTTGGCGCTTGGGCCGCCCAGGTCTGAAATTGCGCCTTTCACGGCCGGCATGGCGGCCAAGGCTTCCACTTCGGCCAGGATGGATTTTTTCCCGCGCGAGGCAATGCGCCGGCCCTGGTGCAGGGCCAGGGAGCAGAACGAACAGCCGCCCCCGCAGCCTCGGTGCGTGGTGACGCTGCCCCGGATCATCTCCTCGGCCGGGATGGCTTCTCTATAGGAAGGATGCGCGACGCGCGCGAACGGCAGGTCATACAGCGCGTCCAGTTCCGCGCCGCTCAGGGCGGACGAAGGCGGCGCCAGCAACACGGCCCGCCCGGCGTGCGGCCAGGGCGCGAGGTCCGCGCCGTCCGAAACCGGGACGCCCTCTTCCAGCGGCTGCGCGGCCCACAGGTCGCCCTGGTGCACGTGGCGCTCCATCTGGAGGGTGGCGGCCATCAGACAGTCCGGATTTTCCAGATGCGCCGCGTGCGAGGGCAGGATCACGGCCCGGGCCGGGCCGCCGCTTTCCCGGACCAACTCCGGCAGGAGCGAAATATCCGCGGCAAAGGCCGTGCCGCGAATGCCCCGAAGATGCTGGCCGGCGGCCAGGCGTTGCGCGGCCTCGACCAGGGCGGCCTCGCCCATGCCGTAGACCAGCAAGTCCGCTTTGGCGTCCAGCAGGATGGAACGACGCAGGGAGTCGGACCAAAAATCATAATGGGTAACGCGGCGCAGGGAAGCCTCAATGCCGCCGAGAATCACCGGCAGACCGGGGAAAGCCCGCCGCGCGAGGTTGGCGTAAACAATGCCCGCGCGGTTGGGACGCTTGCCGGCCCGGCCGCCGGGCGTATAGGCGTCGTCCGAGCGTTTTTTCCGGAAGGCGGTATAGTGGGCCAGCATGGAATCGACATTCCCCGGCGCGACGCCGGCGAACAGGCGCGGCCGGCCCATGGCCAGAATATCCGCCGGGCCGTCCCAGCGTGGCTGGGCCACAATGCCCC
>JAVBVM010000091.1:0-17720 GCA_031554295.1 Desulfovibrionaceae bacterium
GTTTCCCCAGAGGCGACAGCGCCCATGTCGCCGATAAAATCCGGCGGCACGCAATCCATGGCTTCTTCCTCACGAAAAAACCCTGTTCCCAAGGAAACGAATTCCGGCCTGTACGGCCTTTTAGATGAGCCCAGCCTGGCCGGACTTCTGGGCGAGACGGACGCCACCGCGGCCCCAGCGGCGACTCAACCCGCGGCTTCCGTTGCGGCTTCTGCCATGCCGCCTGTTGCGGCGCCGAAGCAACCCGCTACCTCCACGCCGGCGCGGGAAGAGAAGGCGCCGGCGCGTCTGCCCCACCCCCATGTCCAGATGCCGCAAAAGCGGACGGATTCGCCCGAAAAACAACCGTCTGAGTCAACCCGGCCGGTTCGGCCCACCCCAACGGAGCCGCCGGCAACGGCCGTACCAGCGGAAGCGCATCTGGAGCGACCCAAAAGAAGCGGGCAGATTGCCAGGATTGTGATGACTCCCCGCTCCGGCGCAAAAAAATCGCCCGCGAAAGAGGCGGAAGCGCCCCAGGCGCCGGCGTCGGAAGCGTCCCCAGAGGTCAAGGTGCCAGGCAGCTTTCCTGCCGTGGACGCTGCTTTTCCGGCAGTGCCGGTCATGCCCGAACCGCCCGCCCCCCGCGAGGCCCTGGAACTGGTTCGCAGCTACATCAAGAAATGCCGACACGCCTTTGAGGCGGGCTATTTTGACGATCTGGAGCGGGCCGCCGCCCAGATTACCGCCCAGGCCGAATTGCAGGGATGGCGCGTTGTGGAAGGAATGGCGCGCTATATCGCGCGGGCGGCCACCGCGCGCGATCCCCAGGCGGTGATGGATCTTATGCCGGATTTGGAAAGTTCCGTGGAGCGTGTGGCCGCCCAGGTCGAGCCAAAAATTTCCATGGGAACCTCGCTGGGGGATAACGAGACGGTATGAGTTCAGAAGCTCGCTAAACACAAGCGCCCCACGACCGGAATAGGCTTTCCCGGCCGCGGGGAGAAACGTTTTTTCTGTTTTTCAAATGAGGCAAATGCTTGCAATGCCCAACATCATCTGCTACAAAGCCACTTCCACGGAGAGGTGTCCGAGTTGGCCGAAGGAGCACGATTGGAAATCGTGTGCAGGCTAAAACCCTGCCAAGAGTTCGAATCTCTTCCTCTCCGCCATAGAAATCAAGGGCTTACTGCAAGGCAGTAGGCCCTTTTTCTTGGCCTTCAGAGGGGGATTTTGAGGCGCTATTGGTGATTTCATTGGTGATTGATTCAAAAATGGTTGCCACCCCCACAACAGGGCGAAGACAAACTTGATGCGGATAAAAAGGCACTGGAAGATTCGCTCTTTGATGATGCCGAGTTCCGGGTTGGCAAGCTTTTTTCCGACATGGCTACACGGCAGCACATTTCATAACGCGGACGCCCCGGCTTTTTATGGCCGGGGCGTCTGTTTATTGCGCTATTTTCGCGGGTATCAGAATTCCAGCTTCAACTGCAAACTGCCGGAAACCCCTTCGCGCACGCCGGTGTATCCCTGCACGCCAAGGTCCATGGAAAAGCCGGAGTTCTTCACCGGCTTGATGGTCAGGCCCAGTTCGCCCACGCCCGTATCGCCCTTGAGGTCCGGGGAGCCGATGTCCACGCCGTTAACAGAGCTGCGCTGCTTGCCGTCGAACTCATGTTCCCAGTACGCGCCGACGTAAGGCGTGGCATAGTCGCACACCGCGTAGTTGAAACGCCCGCCCAGGCGGGTGCGCAGAGAATCGGCAGAGTCGAAATCCACCTTGTCCCCCTGTACGTTCACGGTGTCGCCGTCCTGGCGGGTCCAGATGAACTTGCCGCTCACGTCCAGCATGGCCTTTTCCGTAAAGCTCCACTGGTAGCCCAGGCCCGCGTGCGCGCCCCAGTACATGGCGGCGGTGTCAAAATCCGCCTTGCTGCCGTTGTACTTGATGTCGGAGCTGCCAAAGTCCGCGCTGGACCGGCCCATACGGGCGGACGCGTCGAAATACAGGCCGGACAGCGCGCCCCGCTTCAGGTCGTAACGGCCCATGATGCCGCCGCCGTAGTAGTCGGTGTCGCCGTCGCCTTCGACGGAGGAGTAATTGGAGAAGCTGTTGTAACTGTTGTAATTGCCCCAGCCGCCTTCGAAGAACGCCCCCGCAGTGATGCGGCCCGGCCCGGCGTCGTTGCCGACTGCAAGGCCCGCCAGCATGGAAGCGCCGGAAACGTCAACGTGCGAGCCGGTGTTGTAGCGGCTCCAACCGCCGGAGCCGGCGGCGAAGGGCGCGAACTTGAAACCCGTCCCGCTGGTAGCGCCAAGAGCGGAACCCATGCCCTGGTTCAGAACAAGGTCCGCGCCCTGGTTCACGAAAGCGAGCGTGGCCGTGCGGCCTTCGGCATAGGCTTTCAGGCGCTCGTAAGCCGGGGTGTTGGGGGAGATCTGTTGCAGGATGAGCAGCAGGTCGTTACCGCTGACCTGAAGGTCGAAGATATCGCCGTTGGCCGTCTGCACGGTCAGGTTGGCCGCCTGCCCGATGATGCCGGCGGAAGCCGCGATGAGCTTCACGCTCTGCCCGCCGGTCATGCTGATTCTGCCGTTGCCGTCATCCACGCCGATGGTGGTCCCGGAGATGTCGGCGGTGTTCACCTTCACGATGGTCTGGTCGGCAACCACGCCGGCGGGCAGCACAAAGGTGAGATCCGCGCCCGCCGCGTTCAGGTTGGTGATGGACTGCCGCGCGCCGTCGGCCACAAAGAGCCTGCCGCTTTGCCCCGCCGCGATGTTCAGATTGCCGATGGTCATGTCGCCGGCGCTGTTGTTGATGGACATGAGATGCCCGCCGGAAAGGTTGGCCGAGGTAATCTGAAAGTCCGCCGTGGCGGTGCCTGTGGCGGTCAGAGCGGTATCGCTGCCGGTCACATCCAGGGTGCTGATGTTGACACTGAGCGTGCCGTCCCGTTTCCAGGCTGTGACGGATGGTGCGGTGAGGGTGTTCACCGTCAGGCTCGCCGCGCCGCCCGCGCCGCCCGCGCCGTTGGCAGGCCCAAGGCCGTCGCCTGCAAGGCCGTCCGCGCCGCTTTGCACCAGCACCGGTCCAGTGGAGGTGACAGTAGCGCCGCTCAAAGTTAAGCCGGCCGCGCCGCCCGCGCCGCCGTCACCGCCCGCGCCCCACCCGCCTATAAAGTTTTGCCCGCCGTTGCCGCCATTGCCGGCGATGACGGTAATACTGTCGGCGACTGTTGAGGGAAGGGTGTTGTTTTGGTCGATCCCATCGGAACCATCGCCGCCGGCACCGCCCCCACCCCCACCACTGCCTTGCCCGGCGGTGGCGTTACCGCCCGGGCCGGGCAAGCCGCCTGAGCCGTCGTTCTGTCCATTTCCTCCGGCCCCGGTGGTACCCCCGCCCCCTCCGCCGGCGCAGGGGTCGGTAAACGATGGTGCACCTGGACCACCATCGCCGCCCGCATAACCCTGAACACCATCGCCGCCAAGGCCACCGTCTCCCCCAGAACTTACGCCGGCAAGAGACCCAACAATTTTCCCGCCCCCCCCCCCCCCACCCCCCCCACCACCCTAAACCACAAATGAGGCGGCCCAGGCCGGGACGGAAGAGAAGGCGAGGAGGCCGCATACCAACAGGCAGAAAATTGCGGTAAAGGAATATTTCATCGTATTTTCTCGCATACTGTGTTTATAATGTTGTTATGGTGTTTGATGGGCCAAGCATTCTCTGTATGGTCATCTGTAGTCGCTGCAATGTATTTCGAAGACAAGGCCGCTCTTGCCTTCGCGCAACGCTTGCTCCACCGCGCAAAACGAATTCAGGCTTTCACCCGAGGAGTTGTTTTCATGGCCGGGCTGGCGCGCGTATTTGTCGTGCGCCGTAGGAATGCAAACGTATGTTCCCACGGATTGGTACGCCGCTGATTTCAGAAAGAGAAACAGCAGATCGAGAGGCCAGACAAGGTCTTGCGCCATTTCGTAAATGGAGCTTAACCGTGGCAACAGCGTCATTTCCTGCTCTGAAAAAGGCAGATGCGGCACCAAATCCAAAAGAGCCTCGTAGCGGTAATGCGTAAAGCGGTAGTTGGTTTTGAACGCTTTATCCCCCACGCGCGGCGCGCCAAAAGTGACCACAGTCGGGTGCGGATCCAGCCCCGTGACTTTGGTGGCCATAAGCGTGGCCATGGCCCCGCCCTTGCTGTGGCCGGTGATATGGATGGGAAGTTCTTTGCCTTTCAGGATCTCGGCGGCTTTATCACGCATTCTGCCGTCAATGCTTTCCACCGCGTCGAGAAAGCCCTTATGGACGCTGCCGTAAGGAGGATAAGGCACTGGGACTGCCAGCAGATTGTTCAACCAGTCAAAACCCCCATCCGTGCCGCGAAAGGCGAAGACAAGGGACTCTGTCGCCGGGCTGCCGACCTTGGCGACCCCAAGCAGCCCGGCATGGATTTTAAAAGCATCGCATGTGGTCGTATTGTCAAAAGACAAGAAGGGGAATACCTCACCAGTGAAACCAGCTTCCTTATAATCAACACGCGAGGTGTAATCCGGCGGCAGTTTGCCGTCCTTTCCTATGGCGAAAGTCAATTGCGAAGCCTGCCAAAGATTTTTTTTCAACGTACTGGATATGGGTTCGTTATTGCTCATGGCGTCACTCCCCCTCTTCGTAGAAGCCTGTCAATGTGATTTTTGCTCCGCCGCCGGTCAGTTTATGGTTTGTAATGTATCCGGCCACCAGGAGCGGAACTTTCTCACCCACGGGATAGTTAAAAACCTTGCTCTCGGTTCCGTTCAACTCCATCCAGTTGGGAACGGCTCCATGACGTAGCTCCCCGTTGACGATCAAAGTCAGCATGCAGCCCGTGCCTCTAGCTTGGAGGCCTTCTGCAATGATTTCGCAACCGGTCCACTTGTGGTCGCCATCAAGCCAAAGCCCCTCAATGCAGCTGGTGCCTCCGGTTTCATCCTGCCAATGGCTGGATTTTTTCCGCAGGACAGCGCCCGGTTCATACGTGCATGTCGCCGTGACCCGCGCGCCGGCCCCAAGCACACCCGAATTTCTCAAAGCTCCGCCCACAGAGATGGAAGTTCTGGCTTTGACGGCGGTGGAAATAGTTTTCGTTTCATTCCGGCGGAGCGTGAAAGTTTCTGTGGCCTTTGTTTCTCCGCCAACGTTCACAGTCAGATCAACACTCTGACTACTTTTCAGGCCTGTGGCGCTGACCTCGCAATTGAGCCATTCCCTGTCTCCTTCAAAATTGAGCCCCTGAATTTTGCTGGTTCCGGCTGTTTCATCCTGCCAACTTCGGATTTCCGATTTAATACTGTCTTTTCCCGCCATAACTCCTCTCGTGTTGATGAAAAGGGCAATAAGAAGCACTTTCAAGCCATGTGCGGCTGTTATCCCCTCATTCTTTCAAAATTTTCCGCAGCCCTGGCCGGGATGACACACCGATCTTCCGGTGGGCTTTTTTCAAATGTGTTTGATGGTGTTGACGCTCAGGCTGAAATGACCCGCTATTTCCTGGTTATGCAGACCATCGGCGGCAAGGCATGCCGTTTCGTATTCCCGCCGGGTCATGTCGAAGGGAAAGCCGTGTTCCTTGCGGACCGGCGCGCATTTCCGGTTTTCGGCCATACCCTCCCGCCTCGTTTGCCGCTCGTACGGAACAACGAAAAAGGTCACAAAAAAACGACGCTTGAAATGACCATAGCGTCGTTTTTTTATGCACGCCTCACCCGGCGCGGGTGATTTTTCGTGTCTCAGCAATTTTTTTGGATTATCGCAACAATCTCTTCAGGGCCGGGCGCGAAGATGCGCCGGTTTTGCGGTAGGCGGTTTTCAGGTGGGTTTTGACCGTATTCAGGCTGACATTAAGCGTTTCCGCGATTTCCTGGTTAGAAAGCCCTTGCGCGGCCAGACGGGCCGTTTCATATTCACGCGCGGTCATGTCGAAAGGCGGCGAAGCGCTTGAGAGTTCCCGCAGAGCTTCCGTCTTACCCGCGTGCAGCCCGGCGGCCAGGACACGGATGGTTGCAAGCGCCTGCGGGTAAGCCTTGGCGGCTTTTTCCGCCATACGGTCAAGCATATTTCCCAACAGATCGGAATTTTCCGCAAAGGGCATGTACAGCGCATCCGGCAACGCGTCGTCCAGGGCGGACTTCAGGGCGTCGGCCGCCGGGGCGCCATTGCCCATGGCCTGGTGCGCCGCCGCCAGGTAGATGCGCCCGTACAGGGAAAACAGCAGGTGATTGCGGAACAGGCCCGCTTCCAGCAGATAGCCGAACAGCCCGATCACCCTGGCGTGTTCCCCGGCCAGCAGCAGGGCGCGGCCATGCACGAGGTAGTACCAGCCCCTGGCAAAGGCGTACAGGCGGCTGCCTTCAGCAAGCTCTGAACACAGCCAGGCGGGGATGTCCTCCCTTTGCCCCAGGGCGGCATAGAGCCAACCTTCGCACAAATCCACGGTGT
Organism: Desulfovibrionaceae bacterium; assembly: GCA_031554295.1. Taxonomy (GTDB): domain Bacteria; phylum Desulfobacterota; class Desulfovibrionia; order Desulfovibrionales; family Desulfovibrionaceae; genus JAVBVM01. Next base: position 6,461 of record JAVBVM010000091.1, read on the forward strand.
GCAGCAAAAAATAGTCGCGGCTTTTGCCGATCAGCCCTCGCATGGCCGCGATAAGCCCGCGCGCCTTGTCAAAATCGGATGAAACGCCCGGCGCGCCGTTCGCCCCGCCGACAAGAGCGAGACGCATCCGCAAAAACAAGGCGCAGAGTACGTTGGCAAGCTGCTTGTGTTCCGCCGCCATAGCCTCGGCCCGGTGGCAGCAAATTTCCGCCTCGGTGAAGCGCCCCGCGTTGTAATGGGCCTCGGCTTCCATCAAATGTTCGCCGCCCGCGCCGTGGTGCCGGGCCAGAGCGTAATAGTGGGGCAGGCATTCGCGCATTTGCCGCAGTTCGTCGCCGAGCTTGCCGCTTTGGCGGTGAAACATGAAGAGTACGGAAGGAGAGCCCAGCGTCCAGGGCGACCCCTGCCCGAACAGCCCCGTGGGCTTGCCCAGCAGTTCGTTGGCCCGCCTGTGATGGAAGCTCATGGCTGCAATGTCGTTAAACGCGGCCAGGGAGCGCAGAAATTCCAGTTCCCCGCGCCAGGCGTCGGTTTCCTTGCCCGGCGGCAACGCAGCGCATTTTTTCGCCAACCAGCCCATTTGCGCGCCAAAGGCCGGAAAATCCGCCGCGCTGAAAGCCGCAATGGCGTATTTGAAAGCCGCGCCCAAGTGGCGTTCCAGAACGTCCTCCGGGCAGTCCTTGAACATTTCAGTAAAAAAACCCGCTTTTTCCGTGACAAGATGCCGCCCCATGTCGCTTTCCAGGGCGCTCAAGGCGCGCTCAAAGTCCCCGGCCGCGTGGTAGTGTTTCATGGCGGCGGCTACTTCGCCCGCGCGCATGAACCAGTCGCCGCACTTTCGATGCGCGGCCTGTCGCCGCTCTTCCGGCAGGCGGGCGAACCGGTCCATGACGCATTGCCGGAACATGCCGTGAGAAATATACGCGCCGTTTGCGGCGCCGTCGCGGCTTTCCGGATCAAAGTACACGAAGGAATTTTTGCGAACCAGTTCGGCCAGAAGTCCCCTGGTATCGGAGCCATACAGAAAATCCGCCTGCTCGGCCGTGGCCCGCTCCAGCGGAACCAGGGCGAGAAGCAGTTTTTTGAGCGCCGGGGAAAGCGGCGCATAGACTTCTTTTTCCACCAGGGAGCGCATGACCGGCCCGAAAGAGGCTTCCGGCCCGGAGCCGGATTGAGGGCTGAAGCTGAACGCGCCGCCTTTGCCGTAATGCAGAAGGCACAGGTACAGGGCGCTGATCCAGCCGCCGGTGGCGGCGTGCAGTGCGCGGGCGTCCTTTTCGCTGACGGAAAAACCGCAACGGGCATAGTATTCGCGTATTTCTTCCGGAGCGAGAGCAAAAGCCTCCCGTCCGATGACGCCAAGGAAGCCCTTGAGACCGAGCAATTCCCTCCCTTCCCCGGCCCAGGCGTCGCGGGCGATGCAGACAAGACGCAGGCCCGGAATGCCGCTTTGGGCCAGCAGTTCGCAAAAGCGGGCGAAGGAGACGCCGCCCTCGCGCTCCGGCAACAGGTGCGTGTCGTCAAAGGCCAGGATTGTGGGTTTGGCGAAGTCCACCCGCGCCAGCAGGTCGCGGGCCGCGTCAGCCCGCACGGAGTCATGCGGAAACCCCAGGCGCTGCAAGGCTTCCGACGCGTCCAGGGCTTCGGGCGCAACGCGCGCGAGTTCGCGGCAGAAGGTGTTCCAGCAACTTTCCGCCGAAGGGCCGAGAATGGCTGTCCAGACTACGCGGTCACGGGTTTTATGCAAAAATTCCCGCGCGGCCACGGTTTTGCCGTACCCCATGGGCGCTTCCACCACGGTCAGGGGCCTGGCGTGCAGCACGGTAAAGGCTTCGCGCAGCCGGGGGCTGAAGTAGCGGGCGGCGGCGTTCATGGCGCGGCGGGAAGCGGTTTTCAGCATAGCACTCCTTAAAAGGCCACAAGCACGCTGAATTCATAGCGCGCGTCCGTGGAAAGATGCATGGCGTCATAGTCGCGAAGCTGCGAGGCGAGTCAAAATTCGTACCTATACCGCTAAAACAAGCGCCGTGTGTCTGTCCAGAACATTCGGAGTCGCCGCAAAAAAAGCGATCCCGGTGGAAAGTTCTTCCCCCCGAGCCTCCAATCCCCATAAAACAGAACATGTTAGCAACCGTTACATATTGTTAGTATAAAGCCGGCGAATTGTCCAATCATCCTGCGCAAAACCTTGCTGCTGTAAGTGGATATCAGATATCATATAAATCTCGAAATGCGCTCTGTTCAGCCAATAATACCCGGACCCTAAGATTTCCCGTCTATAGGATGCACCGGCAGCCAACTGTCAGAAACTTCCTTTTTCAGCGTTTCAATATCCGGCCGTTGCAAGGCTCTTCGCGCCAATTCATTGGCGAGATCTTGCGCGGTACATTCTTGCGGCGGCTGACTTCCGTAAATCGCCACAAATTTTTGATGCCTATTTTGCTCTCTGCGCGGGGCAAGCATTGAGATGAAAAAAGGAGGTTTTTTCCTCCTTTTTTATGGCCATCTCCTACCAGTTCCTGATCAGCACCTCCCCGGCCTCCATATTCTTGCCGTTGCTACACGTATAACTCACCGCGCGGCCAGAAATAGTGTGCGAAGAAAAGACTTGTCAAGAAAATAGATTTTGATTATTAGAATCAAAATCAATTATCGGAACCCTTTTCACATCTTGTGGACATTGGCCTCTACGCACTGGAGCCGGCATGCGACATTTACTCCACCAGACATTTATAGGCCCGCGCTTTTTTTGTTTGATACTCTGTCTTTTTCTGGCGGGCTGCGGCCGCCCGGCGGCTGTGGCCGAAGTGCCGTGGTATAACGGCCATTGGGCGCACGAGTATTCCGACCTTGCGCCCGACAGCCGGGTGCATTTTGGCCGCCTGGACAATGGCATGCGGTATGCGGTGATTCCGCACGCCAAGCCGGAAGGGCGCGCCAGCTTATACCTTGACGTGCAGGCCGGCTCGCTGATGGAGGAAGACCAAGAACTCGGTTTCGCGCATTTTGTCGAGCACATGGCCTTTAATGGCACGCGACGTTTCCCGCCGCAGTCGCTGATTCCTTTTTTCCAGCAGAACGGTATGAGCTTTGGCGGCGACAGCAACGCACATACCACCTTGGACGAAACGGTGTACAAACTCAACCTGGCCAGCACCGACGCCAATGCGGTTTCCACCGGCCTTCCATCCTGCGCGACTTTGCTGACGGCCAGTTGATGGATTCCGTGGAGGTGCAGGACGAAATCGGCGTGATTCTGGCGGAAAAGACCAGCCGGGAAAGTGAAAACGTGCTTGCCATGCGCCAGGTGTGGGAGCTGCTTTATGCCGATACCCGCTTTGCGAACGAAACCATCGGTACGGAGAAGACCATCCGGGGCGCTACCAGCGAGGCCCTGGCGGCCTTTTACCACGAATGGTATCATCCGGAACGCATGATCCTGGTGGTGGCGGGCGATGTGGCGCCCGCCGACGTCATCCCCCTGATTGAGCAAGGCTTTGCCGACATGCAGGCTGATGGGCCGGCCCCCGTGGTGCCTTCCTGGGGGCAGCCGCGCATTGCGGACGAACTGCTGCTGTACCAGCCGCGCCCCATCAGCAATACCGTGGTCAGGCTTTCCGTCTTGCACGAACGCGCGCATTATCCGGACTCGCGCTCCCTTCAGGAACATTCCCTGAACGCTGCCTTGGCCAACTACTGCCTGATGCAACGGCTTAAAGAGCGCGGCGAACAAGAACCCGCCCTGTGGAGCAACGCCCGCAGCTTCTTTGATTTATACACGAGCATCCTTCCGCCTTCGGCCACGCTGTTCGCCGTGACCGGAGCGGATACCTGGCGGCAGGCGCTGGCCGCGCTGGATGAGGAGATGCGCCGGGCCGTGGAACACGGCTTCAGCGAGCAGGAGGTGGAGCGGGCGGTGCTGTTCTACCGTCAGTCGCTGGAACGGGCGGTGCGCAATTATGAAAGCATGCCCAGTGAAGATCTGGCCGATGCGTTCGTCGCTACCGCCAATGCGGATCGGGTCTACACCTCGCCTGAATACGACCTGGAACTTTTTGAGGAATTCGCCGGTCGCGTCACGCCGGCAGGCGTGCACGCCGAATTTTCTGCGGCCTTTGGTCCGGAACAGCACTTCATTTCCGTCAGCGGCAACGCCCGCCTGGAAAACGGCGAAGATGACATCCGCGCGGCCTGGGCGGAAATCCACCAACGGCCGGTACAGGCATATGGCACCGGTGAAGCGGCCGTGTTTCCTTATCTGGAGCTGCCGGCCGATACGGGCCTTGTTCCCTCGCTCCGCGAACGTCGCGCCGCGCCGGAGGCCCCGACCATCTACGAGGCCCGCTTGCCCAACGGCGTGGAACTCTACTTGCTGCCGACCACTTTTGAAAAAGATCAGGTATCGGTTTCCCTGCTGTTCGGCAGCGGCACCCGCGCCTTGGCCGACGAGCAATTCCCCCTTATGCGCCTGTCGTCGACGGTCATGCGTTTGAGCGGCCTGGGGCGCCTGAACAGTGTTGATACGGAGCGTCTGTTCGCGGGCCGGGGATTGAGCGTGGGCGAAGGCTATTATCCCCAGGCCTCGGAAATTTCCGGATCATCCACCACGGACGATCTTGCGACCCTGCTCCTCGCCGTCTGGACGCAGTACAAAGATCCCACTCCGCAGGCCAGCGCCCGCGAAAAAGCGGTGCAATCCCTCATTTTTCAGGAACAACAGCGCTTTTCCACTGTGGATGGCGTTGATATGGCGGACGGCCGCAATTATTTCTTCGGCCGGTCGCTGCGGTTTTCAGCGCTGGAAGCGACGCAGGCCAAGGAAATATCCCTTGAGGACATTGTCGCTTTCGTGGCGGCAAGCCGCCAGGGCGGCCCGCTACGCCTGATCGTCAGCGGCGACTTTGATCCCAAGCTGGCCGCCGCTCACATCGCTCGCCTGTTCGGCGGCGAACCCGCGGTCGGGTCCAAGCTGCCGGCCCGGAACCGGGCTCCGGAATTCCCTGCCGCCGCCGAACAGCGCATAGACGTGCCTGACGAGGTGGACAAGGCGGTGAGCCGGCTGGCTTGGCGTTGCGATTTTGTGGACGAGCGCGATCGGGAATTGCTGACCACCCGGCGCATGCTGGCCTCCATCGTCTCAGACCGGCTGCGGCAGGAGGTGCGCGAGCACTTGGGCGTGGCATACGGCCCCGGGGCCTATTACCGCTATTTGATGGATGACGGCGGGTTTGGCCTGTTCATTGTGGACGTCGCCTCGAGCAGAGAGCACGTTGCCGCGGTTACCAGCGCGGTGGAACGCGTGGTGGCGGAACTGCTGAAAAACGGCGTTGCCGGGGAAGAGCTCAACCGTCTGAAGTTGCCCAACCTGACCGCTTGGCGCACCTCGCTCAGGGAAACCGACACCCTGCACAATCTGCTGGATACGGAAGTGGAGCGCGGCTTACCGTACCTCGCCTGGTTTTATCAGCACGACAAGTTCCTTGAAAAAGTCAGCGTGGCGGGCGTCAATGCGCAAATTCAGGCGATCTTCGGGCGCGGGCAGCGCGCCGAACTGGTCATCGCCACCAAGGCAAAGGTTCAATGACGTGGACGCGCTAGTGCAATGCGCGGAACTGCGCCACTCTTACGGGAAAAAGGAAGTCCTGCACGGTTTGAGCTTCTCCGTGGAAAGCGGAGGCATTGTCGGCCTGCTGGGCAAGAACGGCGCGGGCAAGAGCACGGCCATCAATATCCTGATGGGCTTTCTCCGGCCTGATTCGGGTAAATGCTCCGTGCTTGGCTGCCCAAGCCACTCCATCGCGCCGGCCGTGCGGGCGCGCATCGGTCTGCTGCACGAAGGCTTTGTCCAGTACGACTTCATGAGCATTGCCGCCATTGAACGCTACTATGCGGCTTTTTACCCGGCCTGGAACCGGGATCTTTACTACGATCTGGTGAATCGGCTGGACGTGCCGCATTCGCGCCGTGTTTCCCGCCTTTCCTGCGGCCAGCGCTCGCAGATCGTCTTGGGCCTGATTCTGGCCCAACAACCGGATCTGATGATTCTGGACGACTATTCCATGGGCCTGGATGTGGGGTACCGCAGGCTGTTCCTTGAATTCCTGCGCGAGTATGTGGACGAGCACGCCACCACCGTGCTGCTGACCTCGCATGTGGTGCAGGAACTGGACGAGTTTCTGGACGAATTGATCATCCTCCACCACGGCACGGTTTTGGTGAAAAGCGGCAAACAGGCATTCATGGATGCCTTCCGACGGTATGATTTGCCCAGAACGGAGCAAACAGCCGCCCTGGCAGCCGGAGGGCCGGTGGTGAACATTGAAAGCACCCGCACCGGCGTGAGCCTGTTCGGCTATGCCGGAGCGCGGGAAACAACGGACTGGCTGCGCGGATGCGGGGTGGGGGAAGCCCAGCTTGTTGGCCTTGCCCCTGTGTCCATGACCTTTGAAGACGCCTTTATCGGCCTGACAGGACGGTACTGATTTATGCGGCAAACTCCGCTTTCCACCCGCCTCAAAGCCAGCCTGGGGAAGGAATGGATCAAGCTGCGCTTCCTCGGTTGGCTGCCGCTGCTCTTGCTGGCGGCGATACTGCTTGAGATCCGGATGAGCTTTGCCGGATATATCGCCGCGCACGGCCCGGCTTCCTTGTGGCAGGCATTGGTCTATAAACAGGTGGTGCTGTTCGAACGGCTGGAATGGGTATTCGTGGCTTCGGGTTTACTGCTGGCCTGTCTGCAATATCTGCCTGAATGCACGGGGCGGCGGCTGCGGCTGCTGTTCCACATGCCGGTATCGCACCGGCTGAGCCTGCACGCCATGGCCTTTGTCGGCCTGCTGTCCTGCCTGGCGTTGGGGGCGCTCGGCTATCTGGGTCTGTGGCTGGTCGTTTCGGAAATCCACTTGCCGCCCGAGTTGAAAAAGGCCATGTGCGACACCATGCTGCCCTGGATTCTTTCCAGCCTGGTGGCCTATTTTACAGCGGCCGCAGCCATTGCCGAGCCTTCCTGGCCACGCAAGCTGGCCGTCGTTTTTGTTGGCGTGGGCTATCTTTATCTGCTTTCGGCCCAGGCCGGCTTTGCCGGCATGCAGACAAGCCTGCCATACTACATTCTGATCTGCCTCCCCTGGCCCGTGGCCTTTGAGGCGGCCGCCCTGCGTGTCAAGGAGGGCAAACCGTGAGAAGCTTCCCCCCACGTCTGGGCGCGGTGCTGCTTGGCATCGTCATCTTGTCCTGGTTCATCCCCTACCTCCACATGCGGGGTAGCCAGTCGGAGAGCTACACCCTGCGGGGTTATTACTGCGCCGAACTGAACCAGTTTCTGATGATGGAATACGGGGCCGATTCGCTCCGCTTCCGTTCGGAAAAAGGCGTGTCCTACAAAATGAAGGATGCGCGCCTGCTGCTGCCGCTGTTATACATCCATGACGCCGAAGAAAGCGGCGGCTTCCCTCTGGAGTTTGAGGGCCGTTTGATCAGCGCCAAAGAGGCCGGGGAACAGATGCAGTTCAACAGCCTGGCCCCGCGCGACATATACCCGGCCCCGCTGCCCTTGCACGCCCTGCTGGAATCCGAACCGGACATCCCCGAGCTTTCCAGGCCCTCGGACATGCTGGTTCTGCGGCCTGACCGCCTGGTGTTTCTTGATTGCGCCACCGGCGCGGAACTGGTCGAAAAAACCGCTGCCTTTAACGAGGCTTTGGCCGAGGCGGGCGTGGTTTTCCCCATCACCTGCTTCGCCAATAACCCGAGCACCCTCAAGGCATTTGACGAGGGCGCCTTTTTGACGGACGCGACCAACGCCCTTTTTCAGCTCAAGCTGGTACAGGGGCGGCCCGTTTGTCGGGCCACCGGCGTTCGCCTTGAAGAGCCGGCCGTTTTCCTGCAGGTGGAAGAGCACAGCCAGCGCCTGTACTACGGCCTGGTGGCCACAAAAACAGCCCTGTATCTGAACATGTACGCGGGCGGCCTGCAACGGCTGCCCCTGGACTACGAGGCGACCAGCCACTCGGTGAGCGTGATGGTCAATCCGGCCTTTTATTCCCTGGTGTCCACCAGCCTGGCCGACCGCCAGGAAGACATGCGGGAACCGGTGCGGCTTGCGGCCGTACGCCGCGACTTCAGCCCGCTGCATGACTATGCGGAGCCGTACCCGGAGCGCATCCGGCAGGAAGCCGAGACAACGCGCAAACGCCAGTCTTTTCTTGCGCCGTTCGCCCTTGTGCAATACACCGCCGCCACCGGATCCGTGCAATTCCTGGTTCGCCCGGCGGCAGCCCCTCTGTGGGCCGTTGCGGGCATAGCCTGTTGCCTGCTTGTCTATGCGGCGATTATGCATATTCGTTCTCGCCGGCAGGATCCCGTTGGGCTGATTTGCATAGCGCTTACAGGACTGCCAGGTCTGGTCGCCGTGATATGTTTCGGGCCGTTGACGTCCTTAGGCGGTGGAGCGAAGGCGCCGCCGCGATCGCGGGGCTAGCGGGCCGCGGACGGCGTCACGGCGGCAATTGTCTGGCAATTTGGCCAGGGTTGATGGTCTCTATAAATTATGATAATGAATTTCAATATCCATATCTGGAGAATCGTATGCGCTTGAGACCGATTAGGGGCCGCTGCATGTCTTTCTTCGCGCCGGGCATCCTCCTGAACTGTAGCAGACACCATCTCTAATCCGCAGAAAGAAGGAAGGTTCTTATGCAAACAGGATTCATTGGCATGCCTCCCCCGGGCGTCAGAAGGTTCGCGCGGGTGTTGCTCCCCGCGCTGCTTGGCCTGTGCCTCGCCCTGCCCGGAACGGGCCTGGCGCAGGAAGGCGTGCGGCCTGACCCGGCCAACCAGGAGCAAGCAGCCGACAGCCCCGTATATCAGCTTGATCCCTATGAAGTTCTAGCCAAGGGCGACGAGCCGGGCACAGCCACTATCGAGCGCGACGTGATCCGCATGATGCCTTCGCCAACCGATACGGTGACGGATATGCTGCGCGGCGACTCTTCCGTGCAGTTCGACATGAATTCGCGCGATTCCAGCCTTGGCGGCGAACTGAGCCCGCCCAAAATCTCCATCAAGGGTTCCGCGCCGTATGAAAGCAGCTATACCATCAACGGCTTGAACAACAACAACAACATCAATCCGTCGGGCTTCAAGCCCACCACGGGGCACGGCACAGTTTCCGGTGGCGACCCGCAGGCATTCTTTGTTTCCCCCGAGTTGCTGGAAAGCATCGCCATTCATTCCGAAAACATTTCCGCCGAATACGGGGGCTTTTCCGGCGGCGTGGTGGACGCGCGCCTGCGCGACCCGCGCGTCGACGGTTGGCATGCTTCGGCCAGCTTTATGTACACGCGCGATGAGTGGGCGCATCAGTATTACGACGCCAGCCAGAGCAACAGCACCACCTCGACCAGCCCGGAACGCCAGCCGAAATTTGATCGCTATACGGCGGAAGCCACCGTCGAAGGGCCGGTTTTTGCAACGGTGGGCCTGTTGATGGGCTACACGCGTCGACAGTCATCCATTCCGCTGTACAGCACCTTTGAAGGCGATTTTGAAAAAAACACCCAGCATCGCCTGAACGAAAACTTCATGCTGCGCCTGAACACCATTGATCTGCCGGGCACTGAGGTGGCCTTTACGGCCATGTATGCGCCCTACACCATGCACCTGTTCAACCCTACGGTGAAGGACTGCGACTTTGACTTTGACGGCGGCGGCTACAACTTTATGTTGGAAACCGAAAACGATTTCGCCATCGGCGCCTGGAGCAACTCGCTGACCTGGCAGCTCAGTGAGGTCTCGCGTTCCGGGGCGGCGCATGATGCGTTCCAGTGGCGCCGCGTGCCCACCGGCTATGCCGACTGGGGTACCGGAACCTACTCCAATGAAGGGGCCATGGGGAACATAGAGCAAGAACAGGCCACTTGGGGCTGGAAAAGTGTGATGGCCTTTGAATCTTTTGGCTCGGAATGGTTCCGGCACGCCTTCAAAACCGGCCTTGAACTCTATTATTACGACTACAGCTCGGACAGCGACGGCTACACAAGCTACAGCGCAGCGGTTATTGACCCCACGGCCGTGGGCGCCAAGTCAAACGGCGTAATCGCGGGCGAGCAGTACACTGCAATGAAAAGTGAGGTCAGCCCTTATTCGCGGTCAACCAACGTGACCACGTTTGATCTGTTTCTTGAAGACACCATCGACATCGGTCGCTTCACGCTGCGCCCCGGCCTGCGGCTTTCTTACGAAGATGTTTCCAAAAATATCAACATCGCGCCGCGCCTGTTCGCCAACCTCGACTATTTTGGCGATGACACCCTGAACATCTACGGCGGCTACAACCGGTACTACAATACCGGCTTTGTGGTGGGCAACGCGCTCAACACCATGCCCGGAGCGGACCGCTATCGCCGCACGTCGTCCACGGCGCCCTGGTCGCTGCTGGTGCCCGGCGAAAATACCAACGACAAGATGGGCGACCTGGACACCCCCTACTCGGATGAATATGCCGCGGGCGTGAGCTTGAACCAGTGGGGCGCTCTCTTCAGCTTCGACGCCGTGCGCCGCGACTATGAAAAGAGCATTAACGCCAGTTGGGATTTTAACACTTTTGAAACCAACTACACCAACGACGGGTATGGCCAGTATTGGGGCCTCACCTTTGCCGTGGAAAAGACCTTTGATTTCGGCTGGGGGGGAGTGCACACCGGCGGCTTTTCCGCCACTCGCTCAATGACCCGCACCAGTTCGCCCGATCGCGACGCCGCATATGATGACAATATCATTTCCGGCAGCGGCTTTTTCGACTCCTCGCCCACCTGGGCCATGCTGGACGGCTCCCTGGTTCAGCGCAAAGACATGCCCGCGGACAACTACGGCAGCCCGTGGGTGTTCGCCTATACTCACCGTGCCGCGCTTTGGGAAGATCGCATCCGGCTGATGGCCGTCCTGCGCTATGAGGTCGGCGGCAGGGGACTTGAGGAAGTCGGCAGTTTTGTCGCTCCCGACGGCCTGGAAGCCGTCGAGTATGAAACCAGAAATTATTCCGACCTCTTCAATCTGGACCTGGCCTTGGAAATTGATGCCCTGCGCTATAAGGGCAATACTCTGACCGTTATTCTGGAAGCGACCAACCTGACTGACCGGAAGAACTACGTCGACACCGGCTACAGTCCCAGCACCGACTATCCTCACTACTCCATGGGCCGCCAGTTTTACGCGGGCGTGCGCTATGAGTTTTAACCTCTGGCCCGGGCGGGGTGCAAAC
>JAVBVM010000111.1:0-17084 GCA_031554295.1 Desulfovibrionaceae bacterium
GCCGCTATTGGATGTACTGGCCGCCGTGCGCGCCCATCGCCCCAAGACGGCGTTAAGCGTCGTGTGCCTTGTAGGCAAAAATATTGCCCAATACGCGCCGGAGCTCCTTGACAGCGGCGCGGACGTCTGCCTCCCCCTACCCTTCGCCCGTGCCGAATTACAAGCTACTTGCACGAATCACGCCGGCATTATCGATTATATCCGTGGCCTGAGCGCCAGGAATGAGCAGAAAAACCGCGCGAATATGGCCATGGCGGACGATCTGCGCAAATACATGAACCACGCGCGGGATTCCGCCCAAACGCTGCTGGATTCCCTGCCCGCCTCCGGCGGCGCGGAACAGCGTTCGACGGTAAGCGCCATCTACCGAGGCGCTTCGGACGCCCTTAAGCTGCTCAATGATTTCATTGACCTGGATTCGCTTGACAGGGGCACCTTGCAATGGAATATGCAGCCAGAGCGACTGGATCTTCTGGTAGCCGAACGCCTGGCCTTGGCAACGCAAACCGCCTGGGGCAAGTCGTTACGCATTCGGCGCATTCTGACGGAAGTCACCTGCCCGCTGGATCGGACGCGCATGGCTCAGGTCATTGATAAGCTGATCACCAACGCCATTAAGGCCACCCCTTCGGGCAAGGATGTGATCATCCGGGTCGGCAAAACGGAAAACGAGGCCGTGCTCGCGGTTACCAACCAGGGCAACGGCATTCCTCCCGAAGATCGTCCCCATATATTCAAATTTCCCCATGCCGCGCGCGCCGGCGCCAAATCCAACGGCTCCAGCCTGGGGCTTTTCCTGGCCGCGCAGTTCGTGGCGGCCCATAGGGGGCGTATTTGGATGGAAAGCAAACTGGACCAGGAAACCGCCTTTTTCATCGCGCTTCCGCTGAACGCCGAAAGTTGCGCCTCTGCTGAACTGAACGGCCAAGCCTAACCTTTCACGGAACTCCAGTTTTCCCTCAATGCAGGACGATTCTTTCCAGGCCATTTTCCAAGCCATGGTCCCGCCGGAACAGGCCGGCAAACGCCTGGACGCGGCTCTGCGCGCGCTTTTTCCTTTTTTAAGCGTCCGCGCCGCTCAGCGACTTACACGTGAACGGACCATTACCCGCAATGATCGCCCCATCTCACCCAGAGCCTTGCTCCAGGCCGGGGATCAAATTCGTATCCTCCCGCCGTCGGTCGCTCTCGGCCCACTCTTTTCAGCCGCCCGCGTCATCATCGTGCGCGATGGCCTGGCCGCCCTGGAAAAACCGGCCGGCCTGCACAGCGTCAGCTTGCACGGCGGGAAGGAAGCAAGCCTGGAAGCCGGCTTGCCCGGCCTGCTCGCCGCGTATCCCGGAGAATGGACTTCGCTTAATCGCCTGGACAAAGCCACCTCCGGCATCGTCCTGGCCGGCGCCTCCCCGGAAGCGGCCCGCCTGTTCCGTCAGGCGGAAAACTCGGGCAAGGCCCGCAAGGTCTATTACGCCATTGTGCATGGCGAATTTCTTTCCAGCGACGCAATCCTCATTACAACCGAGCTTGACACCGCCCGCACCAGTCGGAGCAAATTGCTCGATCGCCCCGATCCGGACCCGCTGCGTCACACGTTTGTTGAGCCCCTGCGAGCCGTCGAGCCGGCATCCCTTGCCCCGTTCACCAGTCAGCCGCTTCTCCCGCCGCTCACCCTGGTGCGTTGCGTCATCAAAAAAGGACGTCGCCACCAGATACGCGCCCATCTTGCCTCTACCGCTCATCCCATTGTGGGGGATCCGCTCTATGGTTCCGCCCCCGAGGGGGCTCGCCTGTTTTTGCACCATGCCTCCATCTCCCTGCCCGGCTTTGAGGCCGACTGCCCGATCGCCTGGGCTGACGAGGAGTGAGCGGGAAACCGCCGGCAAGCGTCACTGTTGTTCCGTCAGATATTTCCAATAACGCCGGGGCATCCAGTTCGCCTGCAACTTGGGATTGGCGCGCTCTTTGATGGCAATGGCCTGGCAGTAACCTTTCCAGAGCGCCTGAAAGACGAGTTCATCCTCGGCGAGCAGGCGTTTGGACAGGCGGCCGTTTTGGATCAACGCCGGATCAAGAAAGATCTCGCGGAAGCCGTCACAGTTATGGAGGAAGCCGTAGTTGCGCCGGGCGTCGTAGAGTACCCACGGATGGCCGCTGAAGCGGTCGGCAAAATGGGGGAGCAGCAGGGGCAAAACGTTGTGCCGCGGGGCGATGGCGGAAAAATAGAGGTTTTCTCGGGTCTTCTGGAAACGGGCAAAGCCGAGGAGTTTATGGCTCTCGCAGGCGGTTTTCTTGGCCAGATCACGCACGCGCAAGGCGTCCGGGTCGGCGTAATTGCGTTCGAACAGGCGGGGGGAATCAAAGACCTTGCGCAAATAGCGACAGAGAAGAGTATCATGTCCTTCCGCCTCGGAAAGCCAGGCCAAAAGCACGTCATTGAGCCCTTCCTTTGAAAGGCGGCGTTTGAGGCCGTTGAGCACGCGCTCGGACTTCTCCGTGGTGGTCTCCACCTTATGCGCAATATAATCGGCCAGAGGCGGGATATCTCCATTTTTCAACAGGGCGTCTGGAAAAACTTTGCCTGTGTAGGCGTCGAACAGGGCGCTGTAAAGGCCGTCCAAGGTGCCGTCATAGACGAAGAGGTTCACAGGCGGCCGCTCCTACTCGAAAAGAGACAGCTGCCGGGCCAAGCCGGGTTTGGGACTTTTGCCGGTAAGCGTGGCCCGGACGCGCTCCGGCCCGGCCTGGTCAATGGTGGCGGTATTGGCCGGGCGGGTGGTGAGAAAGTATTGCGCCCGGCTCATGACCACGCCGATTTTTTTCAGGTGATCAGCCGTAAGGCGGGCATGACGGCGGGCCGCCACAATGCGTTCGGCCGACTGCACGCCAATGCCGGGCACACGCAGAATTTCCGCCAGATCCGCCCTGTTCGGGTCCAGGGGAAAGAGGCTGGGATAGCGCAGGGCCCAGGCGAGCTTTGGATCGATTTCCAGGTCCAGGTCCGGGTGCTCGTCATTAGCGATTTCGTGCGCCTCAAAACGATAAAAGCGCATCAGCCAGTCGGCTTGATACAGGCGATTTTCACGTACCAGCGGGGCCTGGGGCAGCGCGGGCAGACGACTGTCATAGCTGTTCACCGGGATGAAGCCGGAATAGTAAACGCGCTTCAACTGCGGTCCGGAATACAGGCGGGCCGAGAGCTGAAGAATATCCTTGTCGCGTTCGGCGCTGGCCCCGATGATCATTTGGGTGCTCTGTCCAGCCGGAGCGAAACGCGGGCTGGACCGAAAGCGGGCGCGGTCCTCGCGGTTTTCGGCAATGCCCCGCTGAATGTCGCGCATGGGCAGATAGACGCTCGGGTGATCCTTTTCCGGGGCCAGAAATTTCAAGCCCGCCTCGGAGGGAATTTCAATGTTCACGCTCAAACGATCGGCGTACAGGCCGGCCTGACGCACCAGTTCGCTGCTCGCGCCAGGGATGGCCTTCATGTGGATATAACCGTTGAAACGGTGTCGAGTGCGCAAATCCTTGATCACCTGAAGCATGCGCTCCATGGTGTAATCCGGGCCGCGCACCACGCCGGAGCTGAGAAACAGCCCCTCGATGTAGTTGCGACGGTAGAACTCGATGGTCAAATCCACCAGTTCGCGCACACTAAAGGCGGTGCGCGGGATGTCGTTGCCGCGGCGGTTCACGCAATAGGCGCAGTCATACTGACAATAATTGGTATGCAGGATTTTCAGCAGCGAAATGCAGCGGCCGTCAGCGGAAAAGGAATGGCAGATGCCCCAGCCCGAGGCGTTGCCGATGCCGCCCGGCGTATTGCCGCGCGTGGTGCCGCTGGAGGAGCAGGATACGTCGTACTTGGCGGATTCCGCGAGAATTTTCAGTTTTTTTAGGATAGTTTCATTCATAGTCTACCCCTGTCCGGGCAATTGAGTTTATATATATGAACAATGTATCCTGAATGAGTTTTTTTGCAAGCGCTTTTTGCGAACCGTTCACTTGAAAAACCCTACTCATGGGCGTAGGAAAAAAACGCATCGTTCGATTGGCTCAGCTCCTCCAGGAAAAGACCTATGTCCTCCTCGCTTCAATCATCTGTTACGCCCGCGCCTGATGGGGCCAGGGCCATTTTCAGCCGGAATTTCATCGCAGTATCGTTGATCAACCTGCTGGTCATGATGGCCTATTACCTGCTGTTCGTGATCAGCGGCCCTTATGCCATTGAGCGCTTCAACGCCTCGCCGAGCATCGCCGGGTTGGCGGCGGGCTGCATGGTGTTGGGGTCGCTGGCCGGCCGCTTCGCGATCGGCCGCGTTGTCGACGCCATTGGACTGCGCGCCGTGCTGTTCGCCGGCATAGCAATTTATATCGCAAGCATCGCCCTCTACCATACGGCTTTTTCACTGCCGCTGTTCATCGCCATCCGCTTGCTCAGCGGCGTGGGCACGGGCGTGATCGGCACGGTGACCGGCGCGGTGATTGCCTTGATCGTGCCGGCGCGCCAGCTGGGCCTGGGCATCAGCTATTTCAGCCTGAGCACTATTCTGGCCCTGGCTTTCGGACCGTTTTGCGGCATCCTCCTCATGCAGCGCGTGAGCTTCACCGCGCTGTTTCTAATCTGCCTGGTCTTCGGGCTGATCAGCCTGTTCGCCGCCTTCGCCGTGACCATGCCGGCAAGCGCCAAGTCACGGGCGCCAGAGACGGAAAAATCCCCGGCCTTTGATTTGAAATCGTACATTGATCACCGGGTGGTTCCGATCAGCGTCATCGTGCTGCTCACCGCCCTGTGTTACGCCAATGTTCAGGCATTCATGCCGTTTCTAGCCAAAGAAACGGGCCAGAATGATCCGGCCAGCCTGTTTTTCCTGGTTTACGCGGTCGTGGTCTTGCTCACTCGCCCGCTAACCGGGAAGGTTTTCGATAGTAGGGGCGAGCACGTGGTGCTCTACCCCACCCTGGCGCTCATGGCCCTAGGCTTGTTACTGCTCAGCCAAATGGACTCGTCGATCAGCCTGTTGCTGGCCGGCGCGCTGATCGGCGCGGGTTTCGGCAATTTTCAGTCCACCTCGCAGGCCGTGGCCATGAAGCTGGTGCCGCTCCACCGTTTTGGGCACGCCTCTTCCACCTTTTATATTTTTCTTGATTTCGGTATCGGCTTCGGACCCTATCTGCTCGGCCTGCTGGCGCCGAAGTTCGGCTACCGGGGCCTGTTTTTCTGCACAGCCGCCATCACCCTCCTCTGTTTGCCGCTCTATTTCCTTTTGCATGGGAGAAAGAAGCGACAACCCCGGACCGTCTAGCCAAGCAGAGCGGTTTTGAACGAACAAAAAAAACGGGGCCCTTGCGTAAGGCCCCGTTTTTTTGTTCGAATTTTCGTATCCTATGTGGACTTTCGGTAAAACACCACGCACACAATGATGAACACCGCAATGCTCACCGCCTGTCGCAAGGCGGCAAAGTCGCCGTTCAGCAGGCCGTTCAGGGCGCCGTCCAGGCTGAAAGGCGCGTCGCCGTATCCCATGGAGAGGCTCACCAGAATCAGAATGGCCAACACCACACCCATCAGGCTCTCGCCCACAATGAAGCCGGAGGTGATGAGCACCCCGCGCTTGTTACTTTCCGCCCGAAGCGTGCCCTGGCGCGCGTCTTTGGCTCGCAGGCTCCGGTTCACGGCGAAGCTTAAGAGCGAGCCGATGACAATCGCGGCCGTGATACTGGGCGGCAAGTAAATGCCCAGCCCAACGGCCAGGGCCGGGATGCGCACCTTGCCGCCCGTTTTGCCCAGCACCGTGTCCACGGCAATGACAACGGCCCCAACCAGCACGCCGACGGCCAGCATGCTCCAGTCCAGGTTGTGCCCGAAAATGCCCTGGGTCACGGTCATCATCAGGGTGGCCTGCGGGGCCGAGAGCACGTCCGCCGGGTTCATTTCAGGTCGAGGCAGCGGCGCGCCGGCAAAGCCGTAAGCCTCGTATAAGAGCCCCAAGGTCGGGGCGATGACTGCCGAACCAACCACGCAGCCGATCAACAGGGCAATCTGCTGGTTTTTCGGAGTAGCCCCGACCAGCAGGCCGGTTTTCAGATCCTGCAGGTTGTCGTTGGAGATGGCCGCCACGCTTACTACCGCAGTGGTGATGAAAATGGCCAAGGCCATGCCGAATTTCTTGCCTTCCGGGGTGATGAATATCTGCATGCCCGAATCAAGAAAGACCAGCAGCGTGGAGGTGATGATGATGGCGATGATCCCGATCCCGGAAATCGGGCTGTTGGAAGAGCCGATTAGCCCGGCCATATAACCACAGGCCGCCGCGATGAAAAAGCCGATCAGAAAGGCGGCCAGAACCGCGAACAACACCAACCCCCAGGCCAGCAGCGGCGAGATGGGCGCCGCGCTGACAAAGGAATAAAAAGTGAAAACCATGACCACCGCCAGGCCGGCTACCAGCCAGAGGAGCGAACGCATGGACATGTCCAGGTCCGTTCGGTCCACAACCGCGCCGTGGCCGTTGCCCCGGATGGCCTGAAAAGATAGACGAATACCTTCGACCATGGGCCTGAGCAGCGTGAACAGGGTCCAGATGGCGCCCACGGCCAAAGTGCCTGCCCCAATAAAGCGAGCTTTGGTGGACCAGACGTTCATGGCGATATCCGCGATATTTCCGTCGGAAGGAGCCAGGTGGGCGGTCAGCCAGGGGACAAAGCCGGCCCAGGTCAGCACCGCCCCAATCAGCATGGCCAGGCCGGCGGTCAGGCCCATCAGATAGCCGGCGCTGACCAGAGCCAGGGAAAAGCCCAGGGGAATCTGGAAAATGGCCTGGCCGGAGCTGAACCAGAAACTGGCCTTATCCGACAAAAGGCGCAGGCCGGCGGTGCAAAAGCTGACAATCGCCGCAAGGATGCCGCCGAACAGAATATCCTTGGCCCCACCTTCGCGCTTGTCATCGGCGCTATGCCCGGCCAGAAGAATTTCCGCGGCGGCCACGCCCTCGGGATACGGCAGGTGGCTTTTCACCACCATCACCCGGCGCAACGGAATGGAAAACACCACCCCCAAACAGCCGCCGGCCAGGCAGATCAGCATGGTTTCCCAGAAGTTGAAGGCGTTCCAATAGGAAATCATCAAAATAGCGGGCAGCACGAAAATGACCGAGGAAAGCGTTCCCGCCGCCGATGCCTGGGTCTGCACCATGTTGTTTTCCAGAATATTGGCCCGGGCGAAAAAGCTGAGCACGGCCATGGAAATGACCGCCGCCGGAATGGAAGAGGAAAAGGTCAGCCCGACTTTGAGCCCCAGATAGACGTTCGAGGCGGTGAAGACCAGGGTGATCAACGCCCCGAGGATAATGCCCCTTATGGTCAGTTCCGGCAGGGTGGCCTGGGCTTGGGGGATTAGCGGAATTCTGGACGTCCGTTCCTGCTGCATATAATTCTCCTTATTATCTGGGAGGTTGGTCACCAAATGTATTTTTATAACTCTAAATGACCTCCCGCTCTATTATTTTAGCAAAATATACAAAATAAAGTATAGCATTTTCGTAGACAAATAAAGAATTTAGATCCGCGGGATCGCGGAAAAAAGGCACAGCGTTTATGCCTGAGGAACGGTTTAATGTCGGCGTAAATCGGTTGGCGAAGGGCTATAAAAAAACCGCGGCCCCCATAAAGGGTACGGCCTTTTTCTCTGGCACGTTGAGGAAGCGGATAAAGGGCTGCGCTATTCCCCGCCCCTCCACAATCAGCGTACGGCACGACGCGGAATTTACTCGCAAGCTTTCAATGGCTCCATACTCCTTGGATGAAGGTCCAGTATTAATTTATTTATTTGAATTAAATTAAATAAAAATTATACTATTTTGCATAAATTCATTACATATCGTATGTAATTTTCAAAATTATAGAATGTACTTTATAAGAGATGATCAAAAGTTCAATTTAATATATTAATTATAACATTCCCGATTGTCCTGCGATCCAGTATCAGTAAAAATGACAAAATAAGCCGACATGACCTTTCTCTTAGTAATGCGCAGCGCGTCCAATCGCTCGAATACGAACCGTCCACGCATCGCGTAAAAAAGTGAAAACCGCCATCCGTTGGGACATGGCGGTTTTCTTTTACGCTTGCGGCGAGAAAAAATAAATCCGAACCCCAAATTCATCACGACCAAGGATTCGGATCGATCTTTCAATGGTGCCGTGGGAGGGACTCGAACCCTCACGCGCTAGCGCACTACCCCCTCAAGATAGCGTGTCTGCCAGTTCCACCACCACGGCACAGGGAAATCGGTATATATCGCCCCCTGCCGCTTGGCAAGCGTTTATTACTCTGCCCCGGCCAGTCAGTGATCCGCCGCTTGCCCCGCCCGCCCGCCTCTGCTACTCCTTAAAAAAATTCCGTATCGAGCGGCCCCTGGGAGCGGGCTTGAGGAGCCACTATGGACAACTTTTTCCCTAACAACGTCACCGGCCCCATTCTCTGTCTGGATATCGGCAGCGGCACGCAGGACGTGCTGCTGGCCCTGCCGGGCAGCAACCCGGAAAACTGGCCGCGCATGGTTCTGCCCGCGCCAAGTCGCGCCATCGCAAAGCAAATCCGCGCCCTGACCGCGCAAAAGCGCGCTATTTGGCTGTATGGCGAAAACATGGGCGGCGGCATTGGCGGCGCGGTGTCCGAGCATCTGAAAAGCGGCCTGCCCCTGGCCGCCCACCCGGAAGCAGCGCGCGCTTTAAGTGATAACCTCGATAACGTGAAAGCTATGGGCATCGCCATCACGGAAGTTCGTCCGGCCGATCACGCGCCCTTGCGCCTGGCCGACTATGAGCCCGGCTTCTGGCACTGCCTCCTGGACGCGTCCGGCCTGCCTCAACCCGTCTTGGTCGTCGCGGCGGCCCAGGATCACGGCCATCATCCCACAGCTTCCAATCGGGAATGTCGTTTCCAGGTTTGGCGGCAATTCCTGGGGAACGGCGACCCCGCTCAGCTGCTGTATGCCGACCCGCCAGCCGTGTTCACCCGCCTGCGCACCCTGCACGCGGCCACCGGTCGCGGCTATGTGGCGGATACCGGCGCAGCCGCCATGCTCGGCGCGCTCTGCGCCCCGGAAGTGGCCGTCCGGTCCGATCGCCAGGGTATTACCGTGGTCAATGTCGGCAACAGTCATACCATCGCCTTCCTGATTTTTCGGCAGAGCGTTTATGGCGTCTATGAGCACCATACCGGCCTGTTGACGCGCGAAACTCTGCTGACGGATCTGGACGAATTCCGCCTCGGCTGGCTGCCGGACGAGCAGGTTCGCGCCAAGGGCGGCCACGGCTCGGCCTTTGCCGCCTCCATTCCGCCCGAGGCCGAAAGCTTCAAGCCGACCTTCATTCTCGGCCCGAAACGCGCCCTGCTCCAGGGTCAAGGCCAATTCATCGCTCCAGCTGGTGATATGATGCTGGCTGGCTGTTTCGGCCTGCTGCACGGACTGGCGCTGCTCCAGGAAGGCGCTGCCGGCCGATAGGTCCGCGCGCTCCGGAAAAAACTACAAAGCCCTTGCCGGATCTATTGAAAACTATTACTTTATTGCGCACGGTCGCCCTGTGCGGCGTCCGTTCAATCGCACCCGTACCATCAAACTCGCGCCACGCGCACTGATTCGCCATGCCCGCCGTCGACATCTGGTCCATTGCCGTGACGCTGATAGTTCTTGCCCTGACCGTGGTGTTTTTCACCCTGGGCAAATTTCGCTCGGACATGGTGGCCGTATGCGCCCTGCTCGCCTTAATGCTTTTCGGCGTGCTTACTCCGCAGGAAGCCCTTTCCGGATTTTCCAATTCCATCATTATCACTATCGCCGGAGTTTTCATCATTGGCGGCGCTATCGTGCGCTCCGGACTGGCCAACGCTATCAGCGGAAAAATCCTGAAGCTGGCCGGGGACAACCAGCACCTCCTGTTCATGCTGATTATGCTGATCACCGCCGCCATCGGCTCCCTGGTCAGCAATACCGGGACCGTGGCCATCATGATGCCGGTGGTGGTCAGCCTGTCCATGGCCATCAACGTCAGCCCAAGCCGCTTCCTCATGCCGCTGGCCTTTATGAGCGCCATCGGCGGCATGCTCACCCTGATCGGCAACCCTGGCAACATGGTGGTCAACGACGTTTACGTGAAGGCCGGCTTCCCCACTCTCACCCTCTTCTCTTTCCTGCCGGTGGGCATTGTCAGCATGGTTTTTGGCTTGTTCGTCCTGGCGCCTGTGACCTCGTTTTTTCTGGCCCGGCGCAAGAACGAAAAAGGGGAACGCAAGGACAAGGGCGCTACCCTGAAAGATCTGGCCGACAAATACCAGTTGTCCCAGAATACCTATGAAATCACCGTGCCGGAGCAGTCCCCTATGGCCGGGCAAAACCTGATCAGCCTGAACCTGACCGGAAAATACGGAGTGATCATCCAGGAAATACTTCGCAAAAGAAACTCCCGCCCCTTCGGCTCCCCGCGCGCCCAGCAGATTGTCCCCGGCCCGCATACCGTCATCCAGGCCGGCGACGTCCTGCATGTCGTCACTTCCCTGAAAAGCGCCATGGCTATGGCCGACGCCTATCGCCTCAAACTGCGCAGCCCGGACGACCCGCAATGCGCTGGCGGCCGGTACCGCTTTGACGCCATCGGCATTTGCGAGCTGGTGCTTATGTCCTCCTCGCGCCTGGTGAACCGCACTGTGGCGGAAACCAACCTGCGCGAACAATTCGGCGTCAGCCTGCTCGGCATTCAGCGCGGCGACCAGTACATCCTGGAAAACGTCAAGGATCAGACCATCCAGTCCGGCGACGCGCTCCTCGTCCAAGGCACCTGGGAAAACCTCGCCCGCCTGGACGAATACTCCAAGCACTGGGTTGTGGTCGGCCGGCCGCAAGAGCAACTCGGCAGCGCCAGCCGGCGCGAAAAAATACCGCTGGTGGCCATCGTTATCCTGCTCATGATTTTCAGCATGGCCCTGAACCTTCTGCCCACCGTGGTTTCCGTCATGCTCGCCGCCATGGTCCTGATCGCCGGCGGGTGCTTCCGCAACGTCGAAGAAGCTTACTCCGCCATCAATTGGGACACCCTGGTCATGATCGCCTGCATGCTGCCCATGGCCATTGCCATGGAAAAAAGCGGCCTGATCGGCATTGTCTCCACCCGCATGACCGCCCTTGGCGCCGCCTACGGCCCGCACGTGGCCCTGGCCCTGGTCTACGGCGTCACCTCGCTCCTCAACATTTTCATCAGCGCCACCCCGGTCGCGCTCCTCGTCGCGCCCGTGGCCATTCAAATCGCCCTCGACCTCAACTTCAGCGCCCTGCCTTTCATCTTCGCCGTGGCCACGGCTTCCTGCATGTGTTTCGCCAGCCCCTTCTCCACCCCCTCCAACGCCCTGGTCATGTCCGCCGGACGCTACACTTTCTTCGATTACGTCAAAATCGGCCTGCCCCTGCAAATCCTCATGGGCATCGTCATGGTGCCGGTGCTGCCGCTGCTGTTCCCGTTTTAGCGGAAAAGAGGAAGGCGGGCATCCGGCGGCCAAAGAGACATTGTCCCTTTGGAAACCCTTCTATTTTTGTGATCCGTTTCCAGGTGTTGTGTGGGGTCCGCGCTCCGGGCGGCACAGAATAAGGGCAAAAACGGCGTCTCACCTATACGGGGTTCCAAGGGGCCATGGCCCCTTGACCGCCGGAGGCGTTTCTACTTCTTTTCCCCAACCGCCGCGCTGACATTCCCCGCCAGTTCGATGAAGGCGTCCTTTGCAGCGCTGGCTTCCTTGAGAAGGACGACAGGCACGCCCTGGTCGGCGGCCACGACGGTGGCGGGGTCGATGGGCACTGCGCCGAGGAAGCGGAGGTGGCGGCTTTCGGCCAGGGCTTTTCCACCGCCTTTTTTAAAGAGAGGGATTTCGAAGCCGCAGTTGGGGCAGGCCAGGCCGCTCATGTTTTCGACCAATCCGAGGACGGCGCCGTGGGCGGTCTCAAGAAAATCCAGGGCCTTGCGCACGTCGGCCAGAGAAATTTCCTGCGGGGTGGTGACCACGATGCACTGGGCGTCGGGAATGGTTTTGAGCACGGTCATGTGCTCGTCGCCGGTGCCGGGAGGGGAATCGATGAGCAAGAAATCGAGATTGCCCCAGGCCACGTCGGAGATGAACTGGCGGATGGCGGCGGTTTTCTTGGGACCGCGCCAGATGATGGCGGTGTCTTTGTTGTTGAGGAGCGAATCCATGGAAACGACGGAGAGGCGGTCATTGAAACGGGCCGGACGAATCAGGGGCGGGTTGCCGCTGGCCTGAAGGGGGGCTCGCAGGCCGAGAAGGTTGGGGACGCTCGGGCCGTGGATGTCCACGTCCAGGATACCGACCTTAAAGCCCAGTTCTGCCAGTGCGGCGGCGATATTGACCGTCACCGAGCTTTTGCCCACCCCGCCCTTGCCGCTCATGACGAAAAGTTTGTGCTTGATCTGGGACAGCCTGGCTTGGATGGTTTTTTCCTGAGTATGGACTGGCTCAATGGGCGTGAGCTTTTTTTCAGGGGCGGAAGGCATGAAAAACTCCAGGGGGTTAGAAAAGGTATTTTATAGCGACAAAGCCGAGCACGACCAGGATCAGGGCGAGCAGAAGCAGCAGATCAAAGCGTTTCATCAGGAAATAGTGGATTTTTTCGCCAAAGAGGTAAATCAGCGCGGCTTCGGCGAAAAAGCGCAGGCCCCGGCTGATCACGGAGGCAATCATGAAGATCAGAAAATTGATCTTGAAAGCGCCGGCGGTCAAGGTTGCCACTTTATAGGGAATGGGCGTCAGGCCGGCTGCGGCCACGGCCAGCGCGTCGTACTGCTGGTACCAAGACTGCATACTGGCGTAGGCGTCTTCAACGCCGTAGAAATGCACGATATGCATGCCAATAATATCCATAAAGTAGTAGCCGACCAAATATCCGGCCGCGCCGCCGAGCACCGAACCAGCCGTACAGATGGCGGCCAGCCTGAAAGCGTTTTTTCGCGAGGCCAGAGACAGGGGAATGAACAGCAGATCCGGCGGCACGGGGAAAAAAACCGACTCGATAAAAGCCAGAACGAACAGGGTGCTTCTGGCCCCCCTGGTTTCCGCCTGACGCTGGAGTCGAGCCAGCATATTGTGCATCCACTTCATTAAAAACCTTCTTACTTCCCTTCCCAGCCGTGCGCACCAACCAGGTCGACGAAACGCACGCTACTCATGGATTCGGAGCGGACTTTCCCGTCCTGCCTGATGACGCGAACCAATTCCTGGGCGCGGCGCGAGCCCACGGGAATGAGCAGAAGACCGGGGTCGCCCAACTGGTCGATCAGCGGCTGCGGAATGTCAGGGCCGCCAGCGGTGACGATAATGCGGTCAAAGGGACCGGTTTCCGGCCAGCCCAAGGTGCCGTCGCTGAGTTTCCGGCGAATTCCAAGCATGTTCAGTTCTGTGAACAGACGCTGGGCCGCCTGGTAGAGCTCTTTAATGCGTTCGACCGTGAACACCGTGCAGCCCATGTGATGCAGTATGGCCGCCTGATAGCCTGAGCCCGTGCCGATTTCAAGCACGCGCATGCCGGGCTTGGTATCCAGAAGCTGCGACATCAGAGCGACTATATACGGCTGAGAAATGGTCTGCCCGTGGCCGATGGGCAGCGGGTGCTCCTCATAGGCGGTGGCGGCCAGGGCATCTTGCACGAACAGGTGCCGGGGCACGCTGCGCATGGCCGCAAGCACGCGCGGATCGGAAATGCCCCGCGCCTCAAGCTGCTCGCGCACCATGCGCTCCCTGCTCCGCTTCAGATCGATCTTCTTCATCGCCGCCTCATTTTCAAATTTCATTGAGGACCAGATTTCAGCGGCAAAGTCAACAGAAATACCGGGCGCCGGAATTGCCGTTTCAAATTTTATTTTTTAAAAACAGACAGTTGCAATATCCACTCTGCTCCAACCTGATTGCCAAGCCAAGCAAGATATGACACTATCAATGAAACAAAGGAGAACGCCATGCTGACTATCAGTGATTTGATGATCCGCAAGGTTTTCACTCTCAAAAGCCATGACACGTTGCGGGACGCGCGTTCACTAATGAATCTGGTGCGGATACGCCATATTCCGATAGTCGACAATGATGACGTTTTCCGTGGCTTGCTGACGCACAGGGATATCCTGGCCGCCACGGTTTCGCGTTTGGCGGACGTGGATGAGGACCTCCAGAACGAGCTGGATGCCGGCATTCCCATCAAGGAAATCATGCAGACCGACGTGTTGACCGTGCCGGAAACCCTGCCCCTGCGCCAGGCCGCCCAACTGTTGTTGGAACACAAATACGGCTGCCTGCCCGTATTGGACAGGGACAAGCTCATCGGCATCGTGACTGAGGCGGATTTTTTACGTTTAACCATTTCCCTTCTGGATAATTTGGACCGCACCGCATGAAAAAGCTTTTACTCCCCATACTGGTGCTGGCGATCATTGTGCTCGTCGGCGGCTGGTTTTTTTTGCGAGACACAACCGCTCCGACCATCGCGCTTACGCCGGAAAACGGCTATGCGTCGCGCGCGAACGGGCTGACACTCATAGTTACTGACAGCCAGTCCGGCCTGCGATCCGTTCGGGTCGTGGCCAAAAAAGACTCTGCCAATCATATTCTGCTTGAGCAGACGTTGAGTGGAGAACCGAAAGAACAGACCTTCGCGGTTCCGTTCAACGCCCTGAACATGCCCGACGGGCCGTTCCAGCTTGTGGTGACCGCGCACGATGCCTCATGGGCTGGCCTGGGCAAGGGCAATGAGGCAAGCCAGCAGTGGGAGCTGACGTTTGACTCCACGCCGCCCCGGGTTTCCATTAAGAGCCCGCAGCCCTATGTCCGGCGCGGTGGTACCGGCAGCGTGCGCTACACCCTGAGCGAACCGGCCGCGCAAACAGGCATCCTGGTCGCGGGCCAGATCTACCCCGGCTTTGCCCAGGCAAACGGCGACTACATAGTGTTTTTCCCCTTCCCGCATGAGCTTTTGCCCTCCGACTACCGGCCCGAACTGCTGGCGACCGACATCGCCGGCAACAGCGCGAAGGCGCCGCTGCCCATCCATGTGCTGGACCGGGCTTTTAAACGGGACAGAATCAACCTGGACGATCCTTTCCTGGCCGCGAAAAACATGGAATTCATGCCGGAGGTTCCCGGCGATATGACGCCGTTGCAGCGCTATCTCAAGGTAAACGGGGAACTCCGCGCACGGAACGAGGCCGCACTGATCACCATCGCCAAGGATACCGCCCCGACTATGCTCTGGGAAGGCGCCTTTATCCAATTGCCGAACGGCGCCTCGCGCGCCGAGTTCGCGCAGCACCGCACCTATTTTTACAACGGCCAGGAAGTTGACCAGCAGAACCACATGGGCCTGGATCTGGCCTCGGTGGCGAACGCGCCGGTTCC
This sequence comes from Desulfovibrionaceae bacterium, assembly GCA_031554295.1. Taxonomy (GTDB): domain Bacteria; phylum Desulfobacterota; class Desulfovibrionia; order Desulfovibrionales; family Desulfovibrionaceae; genus JAVBVM01. The sequence continues at coordinate 15,446 of JAVBVM010000111.1, forward strand.
CGCCGCCAATGCCGGAAAGGTTGTTTTCGCCGACCGGCTCGGCATTTTCGGCAACCTGGTGGTGGTAGACCACGGCCTTGGCTTGCAAAGCCTGTATTCGCATATGAGTGAACTCAGCGTGAAAAAGGGCGATGAGGTCAAACGCGGGGATATGCTCGGCAAGACCGGCGTTACGGGTCTGGCCGGCGGGGATCACCTGCATTTCGGCATCGCCGTGGGCGGTATTCAAGTGCAGCCCCTGGAGTGGCTTGATCCGAAATGGATTAAGGATAACGTCACCAGTCGGCTGGGTGAATAAGATTACTGAGGCGAGTTCCGCAGTGCTGGAACAGGCAGCCTTTTCTTCAGGCGGTAAATCGCGATTTTTCGCCGCAACAGCGCCTTATGCGGCATTGGAGATGAAATCGCGACATATTTTGACTGGCCTGAGTATTTATCAGGCCAGCGTTAGAGTCGTGACATTTTCAATATTTTTTCTATGCAATCATGTTCCAAAGTAAAACTCATTTTTGTGAACATTTTAAAGTTAAACAATTCAATAAGTTGCATTGGCATTGTCGGCAATGGAGCGGACAACAGCCCTCCGTATCCGGCCAAATAGCCGATTACAGCATCCGGCGTTGCTCCCAATTCCCGCAATGCCCGCACTTCGAGCGAGTGGTGGCGCTTGGCCAGACGTTCGCCCTGCGCATTGAGCGCAAGCGGAACATGCGCGTATTCGGGCGGTTCCGTCCCCAGGGCCTGGAAAAGCTGAATCTGCTGGGGCGTGCAATGCATAAGATCATTGCCGCGCACCACCTGATTTATGCCCATGGCCGCATCATCGGCCACAACGGCGAACTGGTAGCTGAACACACCATCGGAACGACGCAGGGCGAAGTCAGTCGAGGAAGGCTCGCCTGACGTCGGGTAGCGTCCGACTATCAGGTCTTGATACGGTCGTGCCGGTTCGGGGGAATGGAAACGCAGAGATGCCCTCTCCCCCGCCGCCCGGCGCTTTGCGCGCAAATCCGGCGGCAAGGCCCGGCATGTGCCTGGGTAGGGTGCCTCCTCAGGGCCGTGCGGAGCGCCCGCCAGCGAGCGCAATTCCCTCCGTGTGCAAAAGCATGGGTAGACATGGCCCGCCGCCTGCAAACGGTCCAGCGCTTCCTCATACAAGGCGAAGCGCCCGCTCTGCACATAGGGCCCGAACGGTCCGCCGCCGTCCGGCTTGTCCGGTCCTTCGTCCCAATCCAGGCCAAGCCACTCCAAGTCCCGCAGAATGCCGTCGGCGAATTCCGGCCTGGACCGGGCCGGATCAATATCTTCAAGACGCAGGATCACGGCTCCCCTGGCTGCACGGGCGGCCAGCCAGGCGCACAGGAAGGCCCAGGCGTTTCCCAGGTGAATATAGCCGGTCGGGCTAGGGGCAAGACGGCCCCGGACAGTTCGTGCGGCACAGATCATGTGCAGGCAATTGCGCGTTTACCGGGCCTTGTCAAGGGCGTGGTGGCCTCTTGACACTTCGCCGTCGGGAACGCTAGACAAAGCCCTGCGCGCTCGTAGTTCAACTGGATGGAGCGACGGCCTCCTAACAAATGTAGGGTAGCCGATTCTGGCGAAAAAGGACAAAAAGAGCAGTTGATAACCCTTTAATTCT
>JAVBVM010000203.1:0-6291 GCA_031554295.1 Desulfovibrionaceae bacterium
ATGGGGCTCCAAGGGGCCGTGGGCTCCTTGGCCGCCGGAGGCGTTCGTTTTACCTATACCGGGTACGTCGTCCCGTCCCCGGGCTCGGGGATGGTGATGCGTTCGAATTCTTCCCAGGCGTTGAGGGGGGCGGTGGCGTCGATGCCGAGTTTGGACTGGTGACTCTTGTAGGGGTCGCGCGGAAAGCCGGCCGCGTTGTCGACGAGCAGGGCGCCGCGTCCGGGGCAGGAGCGGGTGCCCATGGCCCACCAGACGTCTTCCTTGCTGAAGACGTCCACGTCGTGGTCGACGACCACCGCGTATTTAAGCCAGCGGTAGACGCCGAAAGCGGCCATGAGCACGTTCTTGGCCTCGCCTTCGGAGCGTTTCTCGATGGAGATGAACAGGTTGAAGATCATGGGGCTCAGGGTAAGGGCTTTGACGATGGTCCCGCTGGCTTCGACGGCCTTGAGGATTTGCGCTTCGCGCGAAAGGCCGAGCAGGCGGGAGTCTTCGGGCGAGCCGGCGCGCATGGTCTGCCAGAGGGCGTCCTTGCGGCGGGTGACGGCTTTGACGTGCAGGACGTGGTTATCCATGATCGGCACGTAGTAGCCCATGAAGTCGCCGAAGGGGCCTTCAGTTTCGCGCTCGCGCGGCAGGACCACGCCTTCGATGACAATTTCGGCGTGCGCCGGCACTTCGAGCTTGACGGTCTTACAGGGCGCCAGGTCCAGCGCTTCGCCCCGGAAGCCGCCGGCCAGGCTGAACTCGTCCACCCCCAGGCGGGGGCTGGTGGAGCCGGCCACGGATTCCAGCGGGTGACAGCCGACGACCACGGCCACTTCCATGGGCTGGTTCATGTCCTCGTACTTTTTCTGGATTTGCCCCAGGTGCTGGGTGGGCATCATGCGCAGGCCGAGCTTGCGCGGGCCCTTCAGCTGCATGCGGTTGAAGGAGACGTTGCGGATGCCGGTCTCCGGATCCTTGACCACCACCATGCCGGCGCTGATATAGCGGCCGGCGTCCTTCTTGCTGTGCACGACGAGCGGCAGCCGGGTGAGGTCGGCCGCCTCGCCTTCCAGGACGATTTCCTGGACCGGAGCAGGCCGGGAAGCGAGGCGGGGGGCGATTGGATTTTCCACGCCGTGCGTGAAGCGGCGCACCACGTCCTCGCGGCTGCTGGCGTAAGCCAGGGCCAGATGCTCCTGCGAGGCCAGGACGTTGTAGAGGATGGGGTCGTCAAAGCCTTCGGGACGCTCGATAATCAGGGTTTTTTCCTGTCGTTCGGCTTCGCGCATGCGGTCCGGAACGTGCGTCAGGGGAACGGGCCGGTCAAGGCGCAGCAGCAGGCCGTCCTGTTCAAGCCTGGCCAGGTGGTCGCGCAGGGTTTCGTTCATGGCAGCTCCTTCAGGGAAACGTATTGGTTGCCGGGCCGGGGACCGGCGGCCGGCTTGACGGACACGGGGATTTCCTTCAGGGGCGCGTAGCCCGAGGCCGGGTCAAAAAGGCGCGGAATCAGGTCGTTGGCGTTGGCGGCGGCCCAGCCGTGCATCATGCCGACCATGCCCTCGGGCATTTCCGGCGTGACCAGGGCGCAGGCGCGCAGCGCGCCGAAGGCCGATCGCACGTCCACCCATTCCCGGCTCCTGATGTTCAGGCGGCCGGCGTCAACCGGATTGATCTCCACTTCCGGGTTGGCGTCCAGTTCGAACAGCCAGGGCGTGTCCTGGCGGGTGCGGCTGTGCGTCATGTGCGGCCGCCGGGCGCCGGAAAGCAGCTGGAAGGGGTATTCCGGGCTGGTGGGGCGGGGTGGGACGAATTCCGGCAGGCCGGGCAGGCCGTGCTTTTCCAGGTGGGTGGAGACGGCCTCGATCTTGCCGGTGGCCGTGGCGAAGGCCGGCGGCGCGTTCCTGTCCGCTGGATTGGGCGGATCGGGCTGGCAATATTCGGCCGGCAGGGTGATGCCCCGGCCGTGGGCCAGGGCTTTGTCCAGGTCGGCGCACGAGAGGTTCCAGCGGGCCAGGATGCTGTCGCAGGCCGCTTCCGGGTCGCCGTGGAAGCACTCCTCGGCATGGCCGAGGCGGCTGCCGATTTCCAGGGCAATGCGCCAGTCCTCGCGCGCCTCGCCTCGCGGGGGCAAGGCGGTGCGGCCGTACAGCTCGCGGCCGAACAGGCCGAAGGGGGCGCGGCGCTCGAAATTCACGGCGGCCGGCAGCAGCAGATCCAGGGTGCGGTGCGAGCGCGGACGGTGGAAATAGTCGACGGCCATGCTGAATTCCAGATCGGCGAAGGCATTGGCGTACTCGTCCGACTGCGGCCAGATCATCACGTTCAGGCCGAAGGCGACCAAAGCGCGGATTTCCTTGGCCGCGATCGCCTCGGGCAGATAGCTGGTATTCACCTCCCAGGCCCAGTCCGCCCAGGCGGAAACGCGCCTGGCGTCTATGCGCCGCTCTTTCCCGAGCGCCAGCGTCTCATGCAGGCCGAAGTCTCGCGGGCCGCCGTTGGCCCAGAGGTCCACGCCTTTGGGCATAGCCAGGGGGGCGCCGGGGGAGGGCGGCCGGATATCGCCGAACAAGGCCGCGAACAGGCCGATGCCCCGGTGGTTGGCGATGCCGTTGCGATCGTGCGTGGTGCTCTGGGCTGAACAGGAGAAGGCGCGCGGCCGGTTCCCGGCGTACATCCGCACGGCCGCCAGCATGTCTTTGGCCGGCACGCCGGTCAGGCTCTCGGTCAGTTCGGGCGTGAAGTCGCGCGCGTAGCGGCCGTATTCCTCGAAACCGTGGATTCGGGCGCGGCAGAACGCCTCGTCGTGCCAGCCCTCGACCAGGGCCGCGCGGGCCATGCCGGCGGCCAGGGCGGCGGCCGTGCCGAGCCGGGGGCGCAGATGGACGTCCGCGAACAGGGCGGCCGTGGCCGTGGCGCGCGGGTCAATCACGATGCAGCGCGCGCCCGCCCGCCGGGCGGCCTTCAGGCCGGGCAGATAGGTATGGTGCGCGGCGGCCGGGTTCACGCCCCACAGGAGCATCACCCCGGTCTCCGCATTGGGCGTTCGGTTCAGCAGGGGCGCGCCGAAGGTCAGCCAGTCCGCGAAGGCCGAGGCCCGCATGCAGGCCGTGGAACTTTCCGTGCCGTAGTTGGGCGAGCCATAGAGCGCGGCCAGGCGCTGCACGGCCGGGCGCGGCTCCTTCGGGCCGCCGCAGTAAAAGAAGGCGCTGTGCGCCCCGTGCTCCTCACGGATGCGCGATAGATTGGCGGCGATCAGGCTGTGGGCCTCATCCCAGCTGATGCGGGCGAAGCCCGGGTCCGGCGCGTTTTTGGGTGTGGTGCGCTTGTAGGGGTGGAGCAGGCGCTTGGGGTGACAGAGCTGCTGCATCAGGGCGTAGCCCTTGGCGCACAGCGGCCCGCGCGGGTGGCCGGGCCAGGATTCCACATTGGTGACGATATTGTCGCGCACGGTGGCGCGCATGCCGCACATCACCACGTGGTTGCAGTTGTCGCACATGCTGTAGGCGTAGGCGGCGCCCCTATTCGGGCTGATCATGGCCGGCCTCCGGAGAATGCAGGTATTCCACCACATGCCAGAACTCGGCCAGGCCGCCCAGGCCGGTGGTCGCGTCAAACAGGAAAAGGCGGCGGCGGGCGGCGGTTTCCGGGCCGGACTCGGGCCAGGCGGTCAGTTCGGGCTGATCGGCCGGGGCCATGATCCAATAGGGCTTGTAGAGCAGGCGACAGTCCGTGTGATCCAGGGTCAGGGCGATTTTCGGCCGCCAGGCGCGGTTGAACTTGCGGTTCCATTCCCTGAGGGTGGCCTCATCCGCCGCCGCGCGGGCCTCGGCTTCGCCCAGCCGGCAGGGGGCCTGGCGCGCCCGGCGCTCGGCCGGGGCTTCCCCGGTGAACCCGGCCTCGGTAAACGCGGGATGTTCGACGTATTCCTCGGGCAGGGCGCTGATGCGGTAGTTTTTCCCGCGCACCGCGTCAACTATCCGGTACTGGAGCAGCGGCCGGGCCGCGAACCAGCGGCCCTTCAGGCGGCCGGCCTGGGCCAGCACCCAGTAGGGGTAGTAGAGCAGGTCAAAGCGCACCGCTTCCTTCAGCTTGCGCAGAAATTTATACCGCTGGCGGAGCCGTTCGGGGCTCCACAGGCAGCCGGTGGAGGCGATACCCGCGCCGGGCGTCGTGTTCATGGAAGTTCCGCGGCCGCCCGGCGCGAACCGGGCGGCCTTTTGTCTAAAGGGCTACAGCAGGTCGAATTTCTTCCACAAGGCGTCGATCTCGGGCCGCGCCGGCTCCAGGCGCCCGGTCAGCAGGGTCAGGCCGATGAAGACCACCGGGGCCAGCACCAGGCCGGCCAGCAGGGCCGGAATGCCCGTGGACTTTTGCAGGGCCAGCGCCCAGATCGGAATGACGATCATGGTGCAAAGCATCTGGACGATGGCCGGAATCTTCCCGGCCCGGCGGATGAAGATCACCCCGGCCATGGGCATGAGGAAGGTGAAGACCACGAAGCCGAAGGCGAACACGCCGATCCAGAAGATGATGGCCGGCGGCCTGATGGCCAGAAGGAGCGGGACAATCACGAAGGCCGCCGCGCCCGCCCGCTCCAGCACCAGGGAGTGCCGGGCCTGGAACCGGGGCATCAGGGGCTTGAGCACGTCTTCGGTCAGGGTGGCCGCCGCCACCATGATCGATCCGCCCACCGTGGACATGATCGCCGCCAGAATGGCCGCGATGAATATGCCGGCCATGACCGGCGAAAGCACTTTGCCCACCAGCATGGGGATAATCGCGTCCGGGTTGGGCACGCTGGCCGGGTCAAGCAGCAGGCGGCCCATCATGCCCACGGGCAGCATGGTCCAGGCCAGGATCATGGAAAAGACCGTGCAGATGACCAGGGCGCTGCGGGCCACGCGCAGGTCGCGCATGCTGAAAATGGCCACGCTCTGCTGCGGCAGGGCCAGGCCCACCAGCAGCGTGATCACCAGGATGATCACCAGCTGGACCACCGGGATTTTCCCGCCGCCGGTAATGGTCAGCATGTTCGGGTCGACATTGGCCAGGGCCTGGTTCAGCTGGCTGAAAATGTCGAGGGACAGGCCGCCGAAAGCCATCTGGGCGGCGGCCACGAAAAGGATGATCGTGCCGACCACCATGATGATGCCCTGGATGAAGTCGGTCCAGACCGAGGCCAGGTAGCCGCCCATGATGCTGTACAGGCCGACCACGATGGCCCCGATGATCAGGCCGTGGGTGTAGTTCATGCCCAGCATGTTGCTGAACACCTCACCCGTGGCCTTGTATTGGGCGATCATCGCCCCGCCCAGGCCGATGATGATGGTGACGGCGGCCAGCACGCGCACGATTTTGCTGCCGTAGCGCTTGCCGAGCAGCTGCGGCACGGTGATCACGTCAAAGTGGTCGAAGGCCACCTTCAGGCGCTGTCCGAACACCCGGAAGGAAAAGAAATAGCAGAGCGGGGTGGCCATGCCCATGGCAAAGGCGCTCCAGCCGGCGTTCCATGCCTGGCCCGGCGTGCCCACGAGCTTGATGCCGCTTTCCCAGGTGGAGGCGAACTTGAAGGCCGTGAACCACGGGCCGAAGCGCTTGCCGCCCAGGAAAAAGTCCTTGGTGTTTTTCACCCGGCGCATGGCCAGGTAGCCAATCAGAAACATGGCGATAAAATACAAAACGACAATCACCACTTGCGTAGTGTTGCCGGCGGTGCTGACTTCCGGTTGCATGGCGGCGCTCCTGTGGCTGCGTGGCGGTTAGGGGTTCTTTTTCCCGTTGCGGTCCTTCAGGCACCACCATATTCCGTATCCCACCACAAAGACGAATTGCAGCCAGAAGCCCACAAAGAAAAACATGAATGACGATGTCGGCATGTTGGCGATCATATGTCCTCCGGGTGAAACAAGGTATCTGGAAAAGGATCGGTTATCCCAGTCCCTTCCTTGAGCGCGCCGCGCTCCCCCTGGCACTTCCCGCCAGGGCGAAACGGCCCGCCGTTCACGACTCGCAGTAACACTTATGGCCCCGGCCGGGCAATACTTTTCGCAGAGGAAACAAGACCGGCAATCCTCCGGATAGGCGATAGCCGGCCGTTTTTCCTCATCCCGGCGCGGCACGCCCGGACTAACCGACGCATAGGCCGTGGCGGGTGCGTTTTTCACGGTCAATCAGGTACGCATTGAAGGATCGCGCCGCAGCCGCTTTTGCCCACACAGCCCTTGTCCGCCGGGGGCCCCCCGGCCCCGGGCCCGGCGTTTGCACGGCGGCCAACGCCCCGGCCGGCCCGCCTCCGGCCGCGGC
>JAVBVM010000038.1:0-46568 GCA_031554295.1 Desulfovibrionaceae bacterium
CCCGCGCCTCCTTTGCGGATGCGCCTCCCGCTCAAACGGGGGCGTCGCCGCAAAGGAGGCGCGGGGACGGCACTGTGGGGGACGGCGAGAGCACCGCTCCCCCGGCCGCCGAAGGCTTATCCGGCTACCCCAAGCCGCCGCGCGATGGTGTGCGCGGCGCGGCGGCCCGCGCCCATGGCGGAGATGACGGTGGCCGCGCCGGTAACGATGTCGCCGCCGGCGAAGACGTTGGGGTAGGAGGTTTCCATGGTTTCGGGGTCGGTTTCGATGTACCCCTTGCGGTTGATTTTGAGTTTCGGCTCGCTGTCCAGGAGCACGGGGTTGGCGCGGGTGCCGACGGCGACGATGGCCAGATCGGTGGGCAGGGTGTAGATGTCGCCGGGCGTGGGAACGGGGGCGGGACGGCCGGAGGCGTCGGGGTCGCCCAGGTGCATGCGCTGGATGTTGACGGAGGCCACGCGGCCGTGTTCGTCAACGGTGAAGCGGGTGGGCGCGGTCAGGAACGCGAACTCGACGCCTTCCTCCTCGGCGTGCTCGACCTCCTCGCGCCGCGCCGGCAGTTCCTCGGCGGTGCGGCGGTAGACAACGTGCACGCTTTCCGCGCCCAGGCGCAGAGCGCAGCGGGCCGCGTCCATGGCCACGTTGCCGCCGCCGTAGACGGTGACGTTCTTGCCGCGGATCACCGGCGTGTCAAATTCCGGAAAAGCGAAGGCGCGCCCGAGGTTGATGCGCGTCAGGTATTCATTGGCCGAGAAAACGCCGGAGGCGTTCTCGCCGGGAATATTCAAGAAATGCGGCAGGCCGGCGCCCACGCCGATGAATACGGCCTTGTAGCCCTGACTGAAGAGATCGTGCAGGGAAAAAGTCTTGCCGCCCACGTAGTTGGTAACAAAGTCAACCTGCTGCTCCTTGAGCGCGGCCACTTCCTTGGCCACCACGGACTTGGGCAGGCGGAATTCGGGAATACCGTAGACCAGCACCCCGCCCACCTCGTGCAGTCCTTCAAAGACCGTGACTTTGCAGCCGTGGCTGGACAGATAACCGGCGGCGGTCAGGCTGGCCGGGCCAGCGCCGATGCAGGCGACTTTCAGGTTCGGGTCGATCAGCGGGCAGGTCGGGCCCAGGCGCAGCAGATCGCAGGCGTCCAGGTGCAGGAAGTTGTCGGCGATGAAGCGTTCCAGGCGGCCGATGGCAATGGGCGCGCCTTTGGCCGAGAGCACGCAGGCCCCTTCGCACTGCACTTCCTGCGGACAGACCCGGCCGCACACGGCGGGCAGGCTGTTGGTGGTGCGGATGATCCGGTAGGCGTTCTCAATGTCGCCGGCCGACAGGGCGGCGATGAAGCTTGGGATGTCGATGTTCACCGGGCAGCCGTCCACGCAGCGCGGGCGCTTGCAATGCAGGCAGCGGGCGGCTTCCTCGCGCGCCATGTCCATGGTGTAGCCCAGGGCCACTTCGGAAAAGTTGTGGCGGCGGACCTCGGCGTCCTGCGCCGGCATGGAAACCCGGGGGGAGTGGGGATTAAGATTTATCATGGCACGCGCACCTGTAGGTTTCGAGGGAGACCTGCTCCTGGTCTTTGAACGTGGAGAGCCGCTGCCGCAATTCGTGGAAATTCACCTGATGGCCGTCGAATTCCGGGCCTTCCACGCAGGCGAACTTGGTCTCGTTGTTCACGGACACGCGACAGGCGCCGCACATGCCCATCCCGTCCACCATGATCGGGTTCAGGCTTACGGTGGTCTTCACGCCGAAAGGCAGGGTCACTTTGGCCACCGCCTCCATCATGGGCACCGGGCCCACGGCGATCACCTCGCAAATATTGCCGTCCGTTTCCAGCAGGCCGGTCAGGATGTCCGTGACAAAGCCCTTGGTGCCGTAGCTGCCGTCGTCCGTGGAAATCAACAGTTCGTCCGCCACCTGGCGCAGTTCGTTCTCGAACAGCAACAGATCCTTGGAGCGCGCGCCGATGATCGCGATCACGTGGTTGCCGGCGTCATGATGCCCCTTGGCAATATGATGCATGGCCGCGATGCCCGTGCCGCCGCCCATGCAAACGACCTTGCCGCACTTCACGATATGCGTGGGCCGGCCGAGCGGGCCGCAGACGTCATGGATATCGTCGCCCTCATTCAGGTCTTCCAGGGCGCAGGTGGTCTTCCCCATGACCAGGTACACCAGCGTGAACGTACCGGCTTTTTTGTCGACATCGGCAATGGTCAACGGAATGCGCTCGCCGTGTTCGGAAACGCGCAGGATAACGAAATTCCCCGGCAGCGCCTTTTCCGCAATCTGCGGTCCCTCGACGATCAGTTTGCTGGTGCGGCCGGGAATAAGCCGCTCCTTGCGGATAATGCGGTTGGGCATGAACACTCCCCGTGTTTATGGCAAATTCCGGTCGCAAGCCAGCGCGCCGAAAGCCGCCCGTTAAAAAACGGACCTTCATCAGGGGGGTCTGCCGGTCGCCCCCCAGCGGAAAACCCAGAGCGGTCTGACCATATACTCATTCAAAAAACCTGAAAAGGTTTTTTCACACGTTCAATTTTTCACTTGCGGAGAAAGGAAAAGGCGTGTCTCCGGCGGCAAAGGGGCCACGCGCCACACAGGCGCAGCCCCCCCCCCCCCCCGCCATGATGGTGGTGTTGTGAGGGGGGACACACATACAGCCAACTCGATTTGAACGAACGGACAGATCTGCACCGCCCGCGCGCGGTCAAGACGGCCCAACGTCGTATCCTTATAACTCCTGGGCGTTCGCAGGCGCGATCTACCGTGAATTGAAGCGAACAGCCCGTCTGCCAAAGCGCCGGCTGAAAGCCATGACCCGGTCAGAACGAAGACGTTGGTCAGAGACAAAGGCGATGGAATTGTCGTTTAAATCGAAAGAAGCCTGCCGCTTGCGGCAGAACCTTGTATAAACGGCGGCATAAGATTGAAATTATGTTCGGCGGTTTCAAGGCTGGCGCGGAATCGCCATGCGCCATGACCGGTGCGCCACACTTTCTTTTCCGCCATATGCCTCGCGGCCACCGGCATATTCCAGCTTAATTAATGAGTCCCGAACGCGGGCGCCGATTCCGCCATTGACCGGAGCTCCGGATTTCTGTAAAGTCCCCTTTGAAAGGTGCGCTCGCGCCACTGGCGCGGGCTTCAAGGGAAAACGGTGCAAATCCGTTGCGGACCCGCCGCTGTAACCGGGGAGAACCTTCACACGGCCCAAAGGCCGGCCACTGTCCCGCTTGGGATGGGAAGGCGTGGAGGAATCGCTGATCCGGAAGCCAGAAGACCTGCCTTTCAATTAGACTGATTTCCGGCCCGTGGTACGGCTGGGGAATCACGTCCGCGATAAAAACGGCATTGCGGAGCACTCGAAGGGGTGCTCCGCTTTTTTATTCTGGAGAGCGCGTTGAAAATGGAAAAATGGCTGTTCCGCGCGGCGCTGGCCGTCCTGTTCCTGCTGGCCCTGTGGGGACGGCGGGAGTTGGACCGCGCCACCGCGCCGGCGCCGGCGCCGGCCGATCCGAGGCGCGTGGTCTCGCTCGCGCCCAGCGTGACGGAAACCCTGTACGCCTTGGGCATGGGGGCGCAAGTGGTCGGGGTCACGCAATACTGCTCCTACCCGCCGGGAGTGAAGAACAAGCCGGCCGTGGCCGGCTTCAGCGATGTAAACTATGAGGCCGTGCTGCGCCTGCGGCCGGACCTGGTGGTCTTGCCCGTGGACAAGGCCGACAACCGCCTGAACCTGGAGCATCTGGGCTTAAGCACCCTGCCGCTGGACACGCGCACGGTGTCCGGCCTGATGGAGGCCATGGCCGTGCTCGGCCGGGCCACCGGACACGAGGCCCAGGCCGAGGCGCTGCTGGACGGCGTTCGCGCCAGCATGCGGGAGGCCGGCCGGCGGGCGCAAGGCCGGGCCAGGCCGCGCGTGCTGTTCTCCATCATGCATTCCTACGAGGGCCTGGGCTACATCACGGAAATCAACGCCGTGGGCAAAGACGGCTTTTTCAATGAGCTGATCGCCATGGCCGGCGGCGAAAACGTCTACCAGGGCCGGCTGTCCTTTCCCCGGCTGTCGCGCGAGGCGATTATCCACCTGAACCCGGAGGTGATCGTGGACGTGATTCCGGCCGCCGAGGACCTGGATGCCGTGCGCCGGGACTGGGAAAGCCTGGCCAACGTGAGCGCCATTCAGAACAACCGCCTGGTGCTGCTGACCGACGAGGCCGACACGGTGCCCGGTCCGCGCTTCGCGGAAACCCTGACCAAGCTTTCAATCGCGTTTTACCCGGACGCGTCCGCCACGGGAGAACAATAATGCTGCGCGTCCGGGATTTCTCCTTCGCCTTTGACGGGCCGCCAACGCTGCATGGCATCAGCTTCAGCCTGGGCGACGGCGGCTACCTTTCGATCATCGGGCCGAACGGAGCGGGCAAGTCCACCCTGCTCAAGTGTCTGATGCGCCTGCACGAGCGCGGGCAAGGCAGCGGCGAAATTCTGGTCGACGGCCGCCCGCTGGCGGAATACGGCCAGCGCGAACTGGCCCGGCTGATCGGTTACGTGCCGCAGGCCGGCGGCTGGATTCCGCCCTTCACGGTGGAGGAACTGCTGCGCCTGAGCCGCTACCCGTACTCGCGCTCCACCATCAGCCTGGGCGCGAAAGACCGTGAGGCTGTGGGCAAAGCCCTGGCCCTGACGGGCATGGAGGCCCTGGCCGACCGGCCGCTGCGCAACATTTCCGGCGGCGAGCGGCAAAAGGCGTTTCTGGCGGCGGCCCTGGCCCAGGAAACGCGCATTCTGCTGCTGGACGAGCCGGCCTCCTTCCTCGACCCCAAGCACGCGGCCGATTTGCACCATCTGTTGAAGCGCCTGAACCAGGAGCAGGGCCTGACCATGCTCACGGTCACGCACGATTTGAACCACCCGCTGGCGGCGGGCGGCCTGGCCCTGGCCCTGCGCCAGGGGCGGCAAGTCTTTTTCGGCCCGGTGGAAGGGCTGTTGGAAAACGGCATTCTGGAAGCGGCCTATCAGCACGAATTCACCTATTTCATCCACCCGCGCACCGGCCGGCCGGCCGTGCTGGCGGAGTAGAGGCACTATGTCCCCGGCTGGCGCGCGCGCGAAAATCCTGATCCTGATCGTGGTCTGCTTGCTGATCACGGCGGCGGCCCCGTTTTTCGGGCTGGGCGTCATTTCGCCTTCCGCCATCTGGGAAGCCGGCAACCCGGACGCCGACGTGTTCTGGCGGCTGCGCCTGCCGCGCGCGGCGCTGGCCTTCCTGGCCGGGGCCGGTTTGTCCATGAGCGGCATGGTCTTCCAGGCCCTGTTCCGCAACCCGCTGGCCACGCCCTTCACGCTCGGCGTTTCCAGCGGGGCGGCCCTGGGCGCTTCCGTCTATTTCTGGCTGGGGGCGGGCCTGTCCTTCCTGGGCAGCTCGGGCAGCCTGGGCGCGGCCCTGCTGGGCGGCCTGCTGTCCATGGCCCTGGTCTACGGCATCACCCGGGCCAAGGGCGGCTTTTCCACGCCGGTCATGCTGCTGGCCGGGGTGATCATCAATTTCTTCTTCTCCAGCCTGGTGATGTTCATCCAGTATTTGAGCGATTCCTACGATTCCCTGCGCATCATGCACTGGCTGATGGGCTCGCTGGCCGGGCTGGAAACGGCCCGCCTGGCGGATCTGGCCTTTGTGGTGGTGGCTGGGGCCATGATTGTCTGGCGCATGGCGCCGGAACTGGACCTGCTCACGGCCGGGGAGGAACTGGCCGCCAGCCGGGGCGTGCGCGTGCGGCGCGCCAAGCTGCAAATTTTCCTGGCGGCCTCGATCATCGTGGGCACGGTGGTTTCGCTGGCCGGGCCGATCGGCTTTGTCGGCATGATGATTCCGCACATGTGCCGGCTCAGGCTGGGCTGGGCGCACCGCCTGCTGCTGCCGGCCGCCTTTTTCCTGGGCGGCTGCTTCCTGGTGCTGTGCGATCTGGCGGCGCGGCTGGCGCTGGCCCCGGCGGAAATTCCCATCGGCATCGTCACGGCCCTGATCGGCGGGCCGTTTTTCCTGTGGACCCTGTTTAAAGCCAACAAAAGCGGCGATATTTTCTGAACCGGAATTTGAAAACGAGAAAGGAGAAGTAATGAAGCAGAGCACCTGGGGCCTGAGGGAAATTTTTATCGGCGCGTTGGCCGTGCTTATGGCCGCGCCCGCGATTGCGGCTGAAACCACGCAGACCGCTCCGGTACGCCTGGAACCTGTGGTGGTCACGGCCGGCCGCATTGAGGAAAAGGCGAAAAACGTCACCCAGAGCGTGACCGTAATCCCGCGCGAGGACGTCATCAAGAATCAGAATCAGGATCTGGGCGCCTTCCTGCGCGATTACGGCCTGCAGGTCAACGCCTATTCGCCGGGCGGCACGCAGTCGCAGATCAGCATCCGGGGCATGCGCACTTCGCTCATGGGCGACGACGGGGAGGGCACCGTGCTTCTGCTGGTGAACGGCCGGCGCATGGGCACGGACAATATCTCGCTCATCCCCATGGTGAACGTGGAACGCGTGGAAATCATCAAAGGTCCCGCGGCCGTGCAGTATGGCACCTCGGCCGTGGGCGGCGTGGTGAACGTGATCACCCGGCGCGGCGCGGATCTTTCCGCCATGGTCGAAGCCGGGGTGAGCAGTTGGGAAGGCTACCGCGCCCAGGGCGAACTGGCCGGCTCGGGCTACGGCTTCGACATTTCCGGCGGCGCCTCCTGGCTGACCCAAAACGACAACTACACGGACGGCCACGGCGACGAATACAAAAATACTGATATCAACTACAACCTTGCCTATAACCTGAGCCTTGGCTACACCTTCCTGGACGAGCACCGTCTGGGCGTGAATTTTCAGGGAGTGAAGGCGGACGATATCGGCAGCCCCGGCGATCAGACATGGCTCACGCCGGATGACCGCCAGAATCGCAAGAACCAGGCCATCGACCTGACCTACGAAGGCGGTTATAAAGACGCCGGCCTGTCCTGGATGGGCCGCTATTTCAACGGCAAATACGAATATTTCCTCGATTCCCCGGGGGCGCCCTACACCAACGACAACGACTACCAGGGCGCGCAGGCCCAGGTGAGCTTCTCCCGCTCCATTCTGACCCTGACCGGCGGGCTGGACTGGCTCAAATACGACGGCGAGACGGATTCCGTATGGTGGCCGACCAAGCGGGAAACCACGCAGGAGAATATGGGCCTGTTCCTGCTGGCCAAACTGGCCTTGCTGGAAGAGCGGCTGATTTTGAGCGGCGGCCTGCGCTATGATTACTACAAGCTTGAGGTGCCGGGACGGGACGACGACTATAATCGCACCACGCCTTCGTTCGGCGTGGCCTGGCACGCCCTGGACTGGCTGACCCTGCGCGGCAACTACGGCCAGTCCTACCGCATTCCCCAGCCCACCGCCGTGCTCGGCTTCAATGACGGCTGGTACAATTATCTGCCGAACCCGGACCTGGAGCCGGAAAAGGCCCAGAGCTGGGATGTGGGCTTTGAGATCAAGCATCAATCGCTGGATTTCGGACTGAGCTATTTCGAAACCTACTACAAGAACAAGATCGCCTCGCAATCCATAGGCGGCGATTATCAGTACTATAACATTGACGGCACCAGCAAATTCAAGGGCATTGAGGCCCAGGCCGGCTACGATCTGGGCGAGGCGCTTGACTGGCCCTTCATGCTCCGGGCTTACGGCACGCTCACCCACCTGTTCCTGTACGAGGAGCCGGACGGCAGCGACGTTCAGTTCGTCAGCAACACGGATATGTCCTATGGCCTGAATTTCTACCACCCGGGCTGGGGTCTGGATGTGGATCTGCGCTTCATCTACTTCGGCCACCAGAATGTGAATGACTGGAGCACCGGCGGCACCGCGCGCATCGGCGGCGACACCACGGCCGATTTGTACATCACCCAGGTGGTGCACGCCTCGGACGAATACGGCACACTGAGCATCAAGGGCGAAGTGCGCAACATCTTCGACAAATACTATGAAACCATAAAATACTACCCCATGCCCGGCCGCTCCTTTTACCTGGGCCTGCGGTACGACTACTGATTTCAATTCCCGCCGGGCATGGCAGTCCCGGCCGGGGCTTGAACACTGAGGGACTCGCTTATGACCACCCGTTTCCGGTTGCTGCTTCTTGTTCTTCTCCTGGCCTTGTGCCCGGCGTGCGCGGCTTCATCCTCCTCCACGCCCGGCGCAATCCAAGGGCGGTATCTCCCCCAAGGGGCGCGGCCGGAGCGGGTGGTCTCCCTCTACCCGACCGCTTCGGAAATTTTGTCAGCCCTCCTCCTTGGCGATCAAGACGCCACGGCCAAGGTCGTCGGCGTCACCTGGCACGACGCCAATCTGCCCGGTCTTGAACGCGCCGCCCTGGTCGGCGGCTTTGCCTGGCCGGACGTGGATCGCATCCTGGCCCTGCGGCCGGATATGGTCATTCTCGCGCCTTTCCAGGAAAAAGCCGCCGAGCGCCTGAAACGGGAAGGTATTCCCACCCTGGCGCTCGACACAAAATGCCTGGCCGACGGCGTCGCCAACATCCGCCTGCTCGGCCGCCTGATGGGCCGCGAGCGGGAAGCCGAGGCGATCATCGCCGGCCAGGAGGCGCAACTCCAACTCGCAGCCGACAAGCTGGCCCGCGCGTCTGAGAGCAAGCCGGGCCGCGCCCCCTTGCGCGTGGTCCGCTTCATGGGTTTTTCCGGCCAGGCCATGCTCACGCCGGGCGACGATTCCTTCCAGAACGAGCTGATCGTCAAGGCCGGCGGCCAGCCGCCGCGCTTCAACGAAAACGGCCCGGCAATCCGCGTCACGCCCGAGCAGTGGCGCGCCTTCAGTCCTGAAGCCGTTTATTACTGCGGACCGGAAGCCGGCAGCACTTCCGTGCGCGAGGCGCTCAGCGCCCCCGCCTGGGCGGAGGTTCCAGCCATCCGCGAAAACCGTCTGTTTGAATTTCCTTGCGACCTGATCTGCCGGGCCGGCGTCCATTACGGCGACTTCGCCCTCTGGCTGGCGTCCGAGTTGAATGCCGAAGCCTTTGCCCGGCCGCAAAACCAGGCCGCGCCCGACCAAATTCTCTCCACCCGCTCCCTGGACCTGCCGTTTGCGTATCTCGCCTCAGCCGGAGTGAGCGAGTCGCGACTGTTCGACTTCACCGCGAAAACCCTGCTGCTGCGCTTCAAAGCGCCGCAGCGCGTTCTCTCCAGCCTGACCGGCTGGGCGGACAATATCACGGCCGTGGGCAACCACTATACCGCGCCCCCCAGTTGGCCGGTGACGCATCGGCTGGGCTTTGAGCGGACCAACGCCCGCGCCCTGAAGCTGTTCGGCCTCAGCGCCGCCAGCACCGCTTTCCTCTATACCGGCGCGGACATGGACCACCTGGCCTATGCCGAAGCCGAGTCCGACGGCCTGCGCGCCGGGGTGCTGGCCACAGCCGGCGTGAAAGGCAACGCCATGCGCGCCTCGGCCGACAGCGGCGACTATGTGGAGCCCGGCACCATCAACCTGATCATCCTCACCAACCGCGCCCTCACCCCCGGGGCCATGAGCCGGGCTCTGATCACCGCCACCGAGGCCAAGACCGCCGCCCTTGAGGATCTCGACATCCGCAGTTCTTACAGCGGCCTGCCCGCCACCGGGACAGGCACGGACAATATTCTGGTGGCTTCGGGCGCCGGGCCGGCCGCCGACCTGACCGGCGGGCACGCCCGGCTGGGCGGGCTGATCGCCCGCGCCACGCGCCAGGCCGTGCTCGAAGCCATCCAGAAGCAAAACCGCCTGGGTCCGGAACGCGACATCTTCCAGCGCCTGGCCGAGCGGCGTATTCCCCTCGGGCGCCTGCTCCGCCAATACCGCGCCCTGGAAGGGCTCTTGCTCGACCCGCGCAACGCGTCTTTTGTCGCCGCCGGCCTGGCCCTGGCCGACGCCCGCGAGCGCGGCCTGCTGTCCGATTCCACGGGATTCTCCGCCTGGTGCCTGGCCGTGGCCTCGGAAACGGCCGGCCGGCCGGTCAAGGCCATTACGCCTTGGATTGACGACGAAACTATACCGGAACCGCTGCGCCAGGCATTGAACGCGCTGCTGGAAGGGGCGGCGGGGAAGTGAGGGGCGTTTTTCGGCGGGCAAACGCTTTGGAAGACGCTCGCCGCGTGATATTGAAAAACACCTGTCGCCCTTCGGCGCGCCCCGAGCCCTCTTGCTCCACGCCGCTTTTCCGGGCTGGGAAATGAATGCTTGATATTTTGAGGTGACTACCTATGTGGCATATTTTTTTAGCGGGCGGCCCGGTGATGTGGCCGCTGCTGGCCTGTTCGCTGGCGGCCCTGACCGTGATTGTGGAACGGGCGGTGTTCTGGCTGCGCACGGATGTGGCGCGCGACCGGGCGGGCGTTGAGAAGCTGCTGGAAGACTACCGGCTGGGCGGAGCGCACGAAAGCGGCGGCCCGCCGCCCCGGGGCGCGGTGCTGCGCATGCTGCTGAGCGGCCTGGCGCACCGGGAGTTCTCCTGCGCCAAGGCCATGGAGACCGTGGCCATGGAGGAACTGAAGCGCATGCGCCGGGGCATGAACATTCTGGATACGATCATCACAGCCGCGCCCATGCTGGGCATTCTGGGCACGGTGACGGGGATCATCGCTTCCTTCGACATCCTGGGCCAGGTGGGCGTGGAAGACCCCACGGCCGTGGTGGCCGGCATTGCCGAAGCTCTGATCACCACGGCGGCCGGCCTGATCATCTCCATCGCCACGGTTTTTCCCTACAACTACTTCAACTCGCGCATTGAAGACGCCCAGGAGCTGTTCGAGAACTACGGCACGCGCCTGGAAATTCTCCAAAATTACGCCTACCGGACGCACCGGAGCGAGGGAGGCGCGACATGAAGCTGGCCCGCAAACGGACCAGGGCTCGCATCGAGATGCTGCCCCTGATGGACATCGTCTTTCTCCTGCTGGTCTTCTTTATTTACGCGATGATGTCCATGACCGTGCACCGGGCTTTACCGCTGAACCTGCCCTCCTCCAAGGCGGCGGAGGCGGACAAAAGCGTCAGTCTGGCCCTGTCCGTGCGCTCCGACGGCTCCATTTATCTGGACAAGGAGCCGGTGCCGCTGGATGAACTGGCCGCCCTGCTGGAACTGAAAAAGGCCGAGGCGGTCGAGCCGGAGAACCTCTCCGTACGGGTCTTTGCCGACAACAGCCTGAGTTACCAGGAACTGTACCGGGTGCTGGATCAGCTGAAAGTGGCCGGGGTGAAAAAAATAGCTCTTCAGGCCGATTCGGAGACGCCATGAGCGAGCACGGCCCGGAATTCCGCGATTCCGCCCCCAGCGGCCGCGAATTTCCCGCGCCGGGCCTGTCGCTCTTTTCCCGCCCGGAGCGGACCAGGGGCCCGCTGCTGGCTGGCGCCTTCCTGGCCGTCTGCCTGCACCTCGGCCTGCTGTTCGGCCTGAGCGCCGGCAAGCCGGAAATTCTCCCGCCCGCCACTATTGAGAGCCAAAGCGTCGAGATCAACCTGGAAACCCTGCCCAAGCTCCAGGCCGCCGCCGCGCCCATTCCCCAGCCTCGGCCCGTCCCGCCGCCTCCGCCGGTTCCCGAACCGGACCCTGTTCCCGAACCCGCGCCCGTTCCCACGCCCAAGCCGGATCCCATCCCCAAACCGGTTCCCGCGCCCAGGCCCGCGCCCGTCCCCGCCCCAGGTCCGGCGGCCACGGCGGAAACCGCTGTGGCGGCGCTCGCCGGCCCTCGCCCGGGAGCAACCGGAGAAACTTCCGCAACAAGCGCCCCGCCCGCTCCAGCCGCCCCGTCCGTCAGCCCCAAGGCCCTGGACAATCCCAAGCCCCCCTATCCGGATTTAGCGCGTAGGCGCGGCCAGGAAGGCGGCGTGCTTCTGCGCGTGGCCGTGGACGCGCAAGGCAAGGTGACGCAAACCCGCGTCGAAACGTCCAGCGGCCACAGCCTGCTTGACCAGGCCGCCCAGAACGCCGTGCGAAAATGGAATTTCAGCCCGGCCCGCGTCGCGGGCCTGCCGGTGGCGGGCGAGGTGCTGGTTCCTGTTGAGTTCCGTTTGAATTAGCGCGCGGAGAGACGTCTTTTTCCGCTATACTCGGCAGGGGACAAAAGGGCCGTGGCGCCGCCTACTGCTCGCTTCGCTGGATGCAGCCCATCAGCGCGTACACCAGCTGGGCGGCGGTGGCGTCCGCGAAATGCAGGCTTTTGATCGGCGCGAACTCCACCACATCCGCCCCGATCACCGCGCGCTCGACGCAGCAGCGTTCCAGGCAGAGCATAGCCTCGCGCCAGCTCAGGCCGCCCGGCACGGGGGTGCCGGTGGCCGGCATGACCGACGGGTCCAGGCCGTCGATATCAAAGGTGATATAAATCTGTTCCGGAAAATTCTCCGGCAGCAGCCGTTCCGGAATGCCGCGCCGGGCAATGGCCGAGGCGTCCAGGTGGCACACGCCGTTCTCCCCGCGCCAGGCATGCTCTTCAGCGCACAGCGCCCGCACGCCGATCTGGAACAGGGGCACGCCCAATTCCTCCAGGGCGCGGCGCATGACGCAGGCGTGGCTGAGGCGGTTCTCCCCATAGCTTTCGCGCAGGTCCGCGTGCGCGTCGAATTGGACTATGCCGAATTTTCGCGGGCCGAATCTTGTTTTCCCCAAAGCCTTGGCCGTGGCCCGCAAAGCGCCCAGGCTGACCGTGTGCTCGCCCCCGAGGAGAATGGGCAGCCCCTGATGGGCAAAGGCATGGCCCACGGCCGCCTCAATGCGCTCCAGGACCGTTTCGGCCGGGCCGGCGCAGTCCACGGCCGGCCAGGTGTGGATGCCCGCCTCGGCCGGGATGGACAGGCCATCCCACAGTTCCAGTTGGTCTGAGGCATTGAGAATGGCCAAGGGACCGGCCGCCGTGCCTGCGCCGTAGGAGACCGATGCCTCGAACGGGGCCGGAATGATATGAAAACGGGCCTCGTCCGGCGGAATTGCCGGCAGTTCCGATTGCAAAAAGGCATGGGCCGAACTCATAATTATCCTCTTGGTAAAGACCCGTATCCGCCCCCGGCGGGTTTGCCGGGTCTGCCCGGAACGGGGCGCGGTTCAACGAATCAAGCGGGTGAAATCCCCAGCGTCCTATGAAAAAAGGCCGCCAGTTTGGCGAACAGCTCCTGCCGCATGGCCCGGTGCTCTTTGGGCGTCAGGCGCGTGCACAGGGAGGGCAGCTCCCGCCCCACAGCCGCCGGACAGGGTGCGGAAAACGCCTCGTGATCGGCCCGGAGCGGCAGTTCCTCCGGCTTGTCGGGCAGATTGCCGCGGATAAACGCGGCGTGCAGGGCGGCCGGGGCGATTCTGTCTTCGCTGCCCGAGGCGATGAATATGGGTACGAGCACCTCCGTCAGGCTATGCCGCGGAAACAGCATGCCGTAGCCGGGGGCCAGCAGGGCCGCCGCGCGCACGCGGGCGTCAGGCCGAGGCGCCTGGTTCGGGATGAAGGCCGACGGCATCCGGCGCAGGCGTTCTTGCGCCCATTGCGTGCAATAGGGGTCGTCCTCGGCCGCCATGGCGCAATACCCGACCACGCCATCGCCGTCGGGAACCGCCCCGGCCAGCAGCAAGGCCGCCGTGGCCCCGGTTCCGACGCCGATGATCCCGATCCGGCCCGCATCGATAAAGCCGTCGGGGAAGCGTTCCGAAGCCAGCACCGTGTCCACGGTCAACCGGATGTGCTCCGGCCGCGCGGTAATCTGCTCGGGCAAAAACATGTGGGAGGTGGAGTGGGCATTGTCGCCCGGATGCGTCGGCACGGCCACCGCAAAACCCTGCTCGGACAGAAAAGTCGCCAGATCGTGGTTCGACAGGCGCGACCCGGCCGAATCGTGCGAAATAATCAGCAGCGGAAAACTGCCCGGCGCGGGCTTGTAATTACGGCCGCCCTCAAAGGTCCAGCCGTCAATTTGCAAAGAACCGACACCGCGCCGCGTGGCGGGCACGGGGTACCACACGGCAATATCCAGCCGCTCGCCCGTTTCCGGCACCGTGGTGCCAAGCGAGGCGAAGCCCGGCATGTAGCGCGACTCGGCCGCCCGGCCCTCCGCGCCCGGAAACGCGCTCAGGCACAGCGCCAGCAGCGCGCCCACCGCCATCATTCGCCAAAAAAAAGATCGCCGCATCCGCATGCGTGGCCTGTACGACGATCCGGTGAATCTTGCAAGGTTTGGCTTGCTTGCGGTTTTGCGCTATGTTTCCCGGCACGCGGCGGACAGGGGAGGAGACGGCGCGCCGAAATTTTTATTTGAAAACACCAGCGAGGCGGCATTTGCTGTATCTCCACACTGCGCTCCAATTGGCGGGCCTCATTCTGGCCTTGTACGCCCTGTACCTTGGCTGGCTCAGGACGCAAAGCCGGCATTTCGGGCGGAAAACGCAATTCCCCCAGATCCGGCACGCGCGTTGCGGCCGCCTGGCCGTGCTCCTCTGGCTGGCCGGCGCTGCGGTGGCCGTGGCCGGAACCATTCAGGCGGGCGGCTGGCCGGCGCCGGAACCGCACGCCCTGCTGGGCGCTCTTGTTATCCTTTTGGGACTTTTTGTCTTCATCCTGGGGCAAGCGCTCCTCCGGCCCAAAACCCCCGCCGGGCGGCGAAATCGGCTGGCAATCGCCCATGGCGCGGCCGGCCTGTTTTTGGGGATTCTGGCCGTAATCCAATGCCTGGGCGGCTTCGCCCTTCTGTGAGCCTGATGCATGACCGCCGAATACGCCGCTACGCCCCTCACCCGCTTGATTAATCAAGCCAAGGAACGCCTTGAGCGAAACAAGGTCGAAAGCCCGCGCCTGGCCGCCGAATTCCTGCTGGCCCACGCCCTGGGCTGGGAGCCGGCCGAATTGCGGCGCATCCTGCTTTTTTCCCCGGAGCAAAGCGCGCCCCCCGAGACGCTTGGGCGTTTCTCCGGCTTCATTGAACGACACACCCAAGGCGAACCCGTGGCCTATATCGTCGGCGAATGGGAGTTTTACGGCATTCCGCTCTTTGTCAGCCCGGCCGTGCTTATCCCCCGGCCGGAGAGCGAGATGCTCGTCGCGGCCGCCCTGGCTGACCTCAAGGGAATGGACGGCCCCGCGCGCATCGCCGATCTCGGCGCCGGCAGCGGCTGCCTGGGCATCGCCGTGCTGAAGCATTTTTCCGGCCCGGCCCGCCTGCTGGCTGTGGACAAATCGCCCGAGGCGCTGACCGTGGCCCGGCGCAATATGTTGCGCCACCATTTGGAAAATCGCATGGCGCTGCTGGAGGCCGACTTTACCCGGCCTTTCGCCCAGCCCGAAACCTTTGACCTGATTCTGGCCAACCCCCCATACGTCAGCGCCGAGGAATACCGCGCCCTGGCTCCCAATGTCCGGGCCTTCGAGCCCTGCTCCGCCCTGGTGCCCGATTCCGGCCCGGGCCGCGCCCCGTATAACCAGACCGGCCTTGAGCACATCGCCGGCCTGGCCGTCCAATGCGCCGCCATGCTCCGTCCCGGCGGCCGTCTGCTTATGGAAATCGGCGGCAGGCAGGGAGCGGAGACCATGCGCATCTTCCGCGAACACGGCGGCTGGATCAATATTCAGATCCAGCCGGACCTGGCCGGCCACGATCGCTTGCTCAGCGCGAATACGAAAGCCTGACGCGCCGCCGGCAGCGCTCTTCCCGGGACAGATGCGCGCGCCAAATATAATTGTTTTCATATTAAAATATATAAGTACAAGTTTCCGCGTGGGCTTTTCACCCTCCCTTTCACGCCGCCGGAAGCATGACTTTCGTTTGACATCACCCGCGCCGCGCGTTTATGGCGGTGGAACGGAACAATTTTGACGGGGGGCCGTTTTATGGAAGGGACGACGACGATTTCGGATCTGCGCGCCTGGAAGGGCGAGGGGAGGAAGTTCGCCACGATCACGGCCTATGACGCCTGTTTTGCCGGCTTGTTTATGGAAGAAGGAATCCGGGTGATGCTGGTGGGCGATTCGCTGGGCATGGTACTGCAGGGGAACGACTCGACCCTGCCGGTGACGGTGGAGGAGGTGGCCTACCATACCCGCTGCGTGCGGCGGGGCGCGCCGGGGGCGTTTGTGATGGCTGATATGCCGTTCATGAGCTATGCCGAGCCGATCCGGGCCTGCGAGAATGCGGCGACGCTGATGCGGGCCGGGGCGAACATGGTGAAGCTGGAGGGCGGGCTTTGGCTGGAAGAGACTGTGCGCATGCTGACCGAACGGGCCGTGCCGGTGTGCGCGCACCTGGGGCTGACGCCGCAGTCGGTGAATATTTTCGGCGGCTATAAGGTGCAGGGCCGGGAGGCCGAAGCGGCGGAAGGGCTGTCGCGGGCGTCCCTGGCCCTAGAACGGGCCGGCGCGCAACTGCTGGTGCTGGAATGCGTTCCGGCCGCGCTGGGCGAGCGGATAAGCAAGGCTCTGACCATACCGGTGATCGGCATTGGCGCGGGCAAGGGCACGGACGGACAGATTCTGGTCATGCACGACATGCTCGGCTTGTACGCGGCGAACGGGCGGCTGCCCAAGTTCGTGAAAAACTTCATGGCCGAGGCGGGCGACGTGCGGGCGGCGATGCGCCTGTACGTGAGAGAGGTGGAGGAAGGAACCTTTCCGTCGGAAAAATACAGCTTTTCCTGAAAAAAAACCGTTTTTTCTCCATCTGACGGCGTTGCTCCGCCTTTTTACCGGTGGCGGGCCGGAAGAGTCCAGCCCCGGCAAAAAGACCCGCGTCCTGTCAAACGAAAAAATTGGCGCTTCCAAGGTGCCGCTCCGCAATGCAGGGCCGAAAGGGAAAAGGATTGTATACAATGCTCCAGAAGGATGCGTCGATGATGGTTATCGAAACGGCGGCGGAATTGCGCCGGGAATTGGACGAACGGCGGCGGGCCGCTGGCGCGGGCGGTTGCCGCGTGGCGCTGGTCCCAACCATGGGCAACCTGCACGAGGGACATATATCGCTGGTGCGCGCGGCCAGGGCGCGGGCCGAGGTGGTGGTGGTGAGCGTGTTCGTCAACCCCACCCAGTTTGACAAGCCGGACGATCTGGCCCGCTACCCGCGCACATTGCGGGAAGACTGCGCCAAACTGGTCTCGGCCGGGGCGGATCTGGCGTTCGCGCCCGCGGAGGAGGAAATGTACCCCGGCGGCCCGGCGGCCTGCCGCACCTTCGTGGAGGTGCCGGGTCTGGGCGATATGCTGGAAGGCGCAAGCCGGCCGGGGCATTTTCGCGGGGTGGCCACAGTGGTATCCAAGCTCTTCAACCTGACGCGGCCGGATGTGGCCTGCTTCGGGGAAAAAGACTACCAGCAGCTGGCCCTTATACGCCGGATGGCGGCGGACATGGGCCACGGCATTGAGATTGTCGGCGTGCCCACGGTGCGGGCGGCGGACGGCTTGGCTTTGAGCTCCCGTAACGGCTACCTGACCGCGGAAGAACGCCGCAAAGCGCCGGGCCTGAAGGACGTCATGGACAGGCTCGCGGGCAAAGCGGCGGCCGGCGGCCGGAATTTTGACGTTTTGCTGGATGAGGCGGCGGCGGAGCTGCGCGCCCGGGGCTTTACGCCGGATCCGCTGTTCATCCGCGACGCCGACAGCCTGGAGCCGGTGAGCGAGAGCAGCGCGGAGGCGGTGATCCTTATGGCCGCCTGGCTGGGCAAGGCGCGCCTGATCGACAATTGCCGGGTGGCGCTTAAGCGGGGCTAGCTTAAGGACACATCCAGCGACATCATGACGATGAATCCAACAATGGCGCCCATGGTGGCCCAGTCAGAGTTGCCGCCGGACTGCGATTCGGGGATGACCTCCTCGACCACCACGAAAATCATGGCTCCGGCCGCGAAAGCCAGGGCATACGGGAGAAGCGGCCGGGCGACGCCCACGGCCAGGGCGCCGATCACGGCGGCCACCGGCTCGACGAAGCCGGAAATCTGCCCGTAGAAGAAGGCTTTGCGCGCGCTCAATCCTTCCCGGCGCAAGGGGATGGAAACCGCCGCGCCCTCGGGGAAGTTCTGAATGCCTATCCCCAGGGCCAGCACTATCGCACCGGCCAGGCTGGCCCCGGAAAAGCCGCCCTGGGCCGCGCCGAAGGCCACGCCGAAGGAAAGCCCTTCCGGAATATTGTGGAGTGTGATGGCCAGCACCAGAAGGGTCGTCCGCCGCCAGCCGGTGGTCATGCCCTCGGGCGTGCGGCTGCCGATGTGCACGTGCGGCAGCACGAAATCGATCAGCCTGAGGAACACCGCCCCGAGCAGAAAACCGATGGCCGGCGGCACAAAGGCCCAGCGGCCCCAGTTGCCGCACAGGCCAATGGCGGGCACCAGCAGCGACCAAAAGCTGGCCGCGATCATTACGCCGGCGGCGAAGCCCAACATGGTGTCAAGAGCCCGACGGGAGAAGTCCGCCGCCAGGAAGACCAGGGCCGCGCCGGCGGCGGTCATGCCCCAGGTGAACAACCCCGCGATCAGGGCCAGAAGCACGGGATGCAATGATGAAATATCCATATTTTTCTCTGAAAATTATCTATATTTACCGTTGGATACTCCTTTGCGGGACTGAAGGCAAGGCGGGATCGCGCCGGCCGGCATGTGCCGCCCGACGCTTTTTTTCTTGGCATCTGGCACGGGAGTTGCTAATAACCGTTTTATGAAACGAGCACTCCACATACCCGCCCCGCGTCTACACGGGAAGGCCGACCAGCTCGATCGGATCGGCCGAATTGGACAAGTCCCGCTGCTGTGCCTCGCGCTGCTTGCCCTGGGCCTGCTGTCCGGCTGCGGCAAAACCACTATCGCCGTTCCCAGTATGCCTTCAAACGTTTCCTATGCCCAGAGCTGCACAGCCGCACCCGTCGAAGCGAAAAGCTCCGTGGTCAATACCGCGCGCAGCCAGCTCGGCACGCCGTACAGGAAGGGCGGGCAGACCCCCGACGGCTTCGACTGCTCCGGCCTGGTGGCCTGGGCCTATAAGCAGCACGGCATTCAGGTTCCGCGCACCACCACCGGGCAGACCCGCATGGGGTACAAGGTGGAGCGCGCCTCTCTGCAAGCCGGCGACGTGCTGGTGTTCCGCACCCGGTCCGGCCTGCACACCGGCATCTACACCGGGCGGGGCACTTTCATCCACAGCCCCAAAGCCGGGGATAAGGTGCGCGAGGATGAGCTGAACAACATTTACTGGACCAAAGCCTACCGCGAAGCCCGACGGCTGCTGTAATATCGGCGGCACAAAATAGAAGCGGACGCGGGGCGTTGCCTCCGCGTCCGTTTTTTCCGGTCCGCGCGCGGCAACGCTCACCAGGCGCTTATCGGCGCGTATTTCTTTTTAATCGGGGTCAACGGCTTCAATTGCGGCATTTTCGCCGGATCCATCCAGCCGGACACGCTGGCGGCCCTGCCGGCCGAACCGCCAAGAACAGCCTGCTGGCGCGGCGCGTACCGCTGCCAGTCAGCGGCATTCACGGCGGCCCCACCGGCCGCTTCAGTCCCGCCGGCCGCTGCCGCCGCGCCCGTGCCGCCGCCCCCGGCCCGGACATCCGCGCCGTTCAGAGGCAGCGTGTATTCATAGGCGGCCAGGATGGCGCTGTCGGCAAGCCGCAGCACACGCGTTGAAATATACCAACGGTCGGCCCCCCGACTATAGGTGCCGGTCAAGGCGGCCTCGGCCGCGTAGGAATGTTTCAGCTGGCCGGTATCGCGCGAGAGCAGGAATTCGCCGCCGCCGGTTTCAAACTTCATGTCCCCGCGCAGCCGGGCGTCCAGCACCGTATAGCCGTTCTCGCTCAGGCGCGAGGCAATTTGCTGTGAAATCAGCCGTCCCATGGGCGAACTCTGGTTCAGGTCTTCCAGATCCGACAGGCTGGCCGCCAGGATGGGCGTCCCCGGCCCCAGGCGGCCGTAAAGCATGCCGCTCAAGGCGTCGGCCGCCGCCATACTGCTTTTCAGCAGCGGCGAAGAGGCCGCCGGGTCGGGTTTGGTGAGGCCGATTTCAGCCTTGGCCGCGGCCATATCTTCGGCCGCCCAAGTGGGGACCGCCAACAGGAGCCAGGCGGCCAGCGCGAAAACCAGCGCGGCAAGGCGCGGGAACGGGGCCGGGTCCAAGGCCGATATATGGAGGACAGACGCGCGTTTCATTTTTTTCTCCCTGTTCTTCTCCATCGGCCGCACAGACGGACGGCGCGATGGATCTTTAGTTCATCGTTACCTGTATCGGCGGAAACCGTTGATACTTTAGAGTCGGATTTTTGGAAAAAAGCTTCGTGCCCGCAAGCCGCCGCGCCGACGACGCCACTCCCGCGCAACCCGGAGTAAGGGCGTATTTCTTCGCGAGACAAAAAAACGGCCCTTTTGCGGGGGGAGCGCACTCTGACGGTGCGCTCCCCCCGCAAAAGGGCCGCTCTGACGCGGTATCGCGAAAAAAGACGCCCCTACTCCAGGCTGCGAAAGAGGATGTCGAGCAGCTTCTCGTGCTCCAGCGGTTTGGCCAGATGCGCGTTCATGCCGCAGGACAAAGCCTTTTCCACGTCTTCCTTGAAGGCGTTGGCGGTCATGGCGATGATCGGCACGGTTTTGGCGTCCGGGCGATCCAGGGCGCGAATGGACAGGGCGGCCTGGTAGCCGTCCATAACCGGCATCTGCACGTCCATGAAGATGATGTCATAATAGCCGACAGGCGAAGCCGCGAACTTGTCCAGGGCGACCTGCCCGTCCTCGGCCTCCTCAATAGCCAGTTGCGTGGCGCTCAACTGCTCGATGACGATGATGCGGTTGATATCAACATCATCCACCAGCAGGG
The DNA here is from genome assembly GCA_031554295.1 of Desulfovibrionaceae bacterium. GTDB lineage: Bacteria > Desulfobacterota > Desulfovibrionia > Desulfovibrionales > Desulfovibrionaceae > JAVBVM01. The sequence continues at coordinate 20,842 of JAVBVM010000038.1, forward strand.
CGCGCTTGCCGGCAAAGGTGGTGGCCCGGTCGGCGCTGTCGACCTCGCTTTCGCCGTTTTCCGCTTCGTCCAGCCAGATGGTGAAGTAGAAGGTGCTGCCCTTGCCCTCATCGCTTTCCAGGCTGATGTCTCCGCCCAGCAGACGCACGATGCTGCGGCTGATGGACAGCCCCAGCCCGGTGCCGCCGTAGCGGCGGCTGATCTGGGCGCTGCCCTGCTCAAAGGGCATGAACAGCCCTTCCTGCGCCTGCCGGGAGATGCCAATGCCCGTGTCCGTGACCGAGAAATAGAGCAGCGCCCTATTATCCCGCTCGTCCAGCTGATCGATGTTCAGGATCACCCGGCCGCATTCGGGCGTAAACTTGACGGCGTTGCCGAGCAGATTGATCAACACCTGGCGCAGCCGCAAGGCGTCGCTGAAGAACTGGCCGCGCGTGGTCTGGCCGAGGTTGATGTCAAACTGGATATTCTTTTCCTGGCAGCGCGGCCGGATAATATCGCCCACTGTGCCCACCAGCTTGCTTAAGTCGAACGCTTCCTTGGACAGTTCGATCTTGCCCGCCTCGATCTTCGAGAGATCCAGGATGTCGTTCAAGAGGCCCAACAGGTGCTGCGAGGAGATTTCAATCTGCCGGATGTGGGGCAGAACCTCCTCCGGCTTGATCTTTCCTTCGCCGAGCTTGCGCTTGGTGATATTGGTCATGCCTATGATGGCGTTCATGGGCGTGCGGATTTCGTGGCTCATGCGCGCCAGGAACGCGCTTTTCGACTCATTGGCCTTGTTCGCCGCCTGGGCGGCCTTTTCCAGCTCAAGCTGGGTTTCGCGCAGTTCCTTCTCAACCGCCACGCGGCGCGAAACGTCGCGCGCCACCCCGAGAATGCCCACCAGTTCGCCGTTCGCGTCAAAAACCGGGGTGCGCACGGCGTCCTGTATTTCCGTGTGCCCGTCGGCAAAGGCGACGGTCTGTTCGGCATACACGGGCCGGCGCTCGGCAATGGCGATCTGGTCGCTTTCCATGACAGCCCGCACGAGATCATTGGGAAAAACGCCGGTGAAGAGTTCCTCGAAGCGCTGGTTCACCAGTTCCTCCGGACGGCGGCCCAGAATGTCGGCGAAACGGGGGTTGACCGCGAGGTATTTGCCCTGCGCGTCCTTATACCAGATCAGGTCGGGCGAGGTGGTGAAGATTTTGCTCAGCAGGGCGCGTTGTTCCTCGGTCTTTTTCTGCTCGTTCACCAGGTCCGTGACGTCACTGGTGGTGATGATATAGCCGATGGCCTCGCCGGCCTTGTTGCGGAAATAGCTGGCGCTGCCCGAGTAGTAACGCCCGGAGGCGGCGTGGTAGACCACTTCCGGCTCGCGCCCTTCCAGAAAGCCGTCAATGGGGGAACGGGCCAGCCGGGCCGGGTAGATGCTGTTTTCCTCATAGGAGCGGCCCAGCACATCGGCCAGGGTTTTCCCGATATTGGCCAACCCCTGCTCGTTCATGTAGATGATCTTGCGGTCCAGGCCGGTGATCACCAGGGGCGACTTCACGCTGTCCACCAGGCTGTCGGCCATTTCGTCGAACGAATCGGCCAGGGCCCCCAGTTCGTCCTTGATCGGCGCATTGAAGCGGAACTGGCGCTCGCCCGCGCGGAAGCGGGAAATGCCGGCGATCAGCGTGGTGATGCTGCGCGTGAATATCGAAGCCATCCAGATGGCGATCAGGATCACCAGGATGGCCATGACAATGGTGGATGCGCCCAGGCGGCTGGCCGTGTCGAGCAGGTTTTTGCTGATGGACGCCTGCGTTTCCGCGGTCATGGCGCGCAATTCCTGGTCCGTGGCCTCAATCAGGGCGTCGATAGTGTCTTTGGTCTCAGTGGCCGGCCGGTGGAATTCCTCCACCTGCGCGCCAATGGCGACAAAGCCGAAGCCGCGCGGGGAGTCGCCGTACTGCCCCGTATAATAGGGAATGGCCGCGGCCGTGTTCAGCTTCCACAAATCACTCCACAGAATAAGAAACGAACCCGAACCGCCGTGCTGCGTCAGGTCGAACCAGCCCGTGCACTGCGGCGCGAAGTTCAGATAGCGGCAGTCCAACCCCACCAGGCCCTGCGCCTTCAGTTCGGGCGAACCTTTTTTGTAGTTGGACTGTTCGACGAAGGTGGGCGCGTCCTTGATGAATTCCGTATAGCCCTTGCCGCTGGCCCGCCATTCGTTGTAAATGCGGTCTTCCAGCCAGGGCACCTGGGGGTCGCCGGTTTCCGGGCTATAGCCGGTGATGGAAAAATGCCGGGGGTGGACGATGCTGCGGCCCTTGTGGTCCCAGATGAAGGCGTAATTGCCCTCATAGGCGTCGGGAATGTCCGTGTAGCGCTCCTGCGTGGGCATGAGGTGCGACGTGAACTCCATCAAGTGATCGTGGTCCAGAGCCAGGGTCACGTAGCCGACGATCCGGCCGTTTTCCACCACTGGGGTGGCCCAGCGCACCAGCCCCTTGAAGCGCTTGCCCACCGGGTTTTCCTTGCCCGCATAGGCCGAAGCTTCCGGATTATACGCTTCGCCCGCCTTGGCCGCGCTTTCCGGGGTGTAAATGCCGATGACCTTAGAGGGAGTATAGGCTCCGATCACGTCGGAAACGTAAATTTCGCCGGGCTTCAACTTTTTCAGTTCGCTGAAGTAGGTTTCCGCGCGCACGAAGGTGTTGCGCCGGTCGGAAACGTCTTTCAGGGCCGGGTCCATCAAGGGCGAGGTGGTCACCTTCAGTCGCTCGCGTCCGTCCAGCCCGACAAAGGTTATCTCCAGGTACAGGGGGCGGCTTTCATACTCGTAGCCCTCGGCCGGCCGGTAATGAAAGCTGTGATCGTTTTCCTCGATGGACGAAGTTACCGGCGGGCTGGCCGGCGGCTGCGCGACCGGCCGCCACGATTTTCCGTCCGGGGCCAGTTCCCATTTGCCCGGCTTGACCAGAAAACCGCGCAGAATCTCGACAAAGCGCTGGTATTCATGTTCCGTCCTGGGCAGTATGGCGGCAAGGCGCACATCGGCGTCGCGATCATAGAGGAAACTCGCCACATAACGCGCCGTGTCCGTGCTCATGCGCTCAATGTCTTCGCGGGCGCGGTTGTCCAGGGCCTTCACCGCGTCGGCCACGGCCAGGTTGCCGGTCTCGGACAGGGCGGTTTTCGCCTTGTTCGCTATTTCCCCGGTGCGTATGAGCAGCTCGCCGCCCAGGCGCGATGCCTGGCTCCAGGCCAGCAGCGCGATCAACACCAGCGGCACCACCTTGATGAAGATGAATAAGGTGATGAGCTTCGCGCGCATCCCCAGACCCAGGCGGATAAACACCCGTTCCAAAAGCACCCGGGGATAACTGACCGATGACTTCATAAAGCCCGCCCTCCCACTGCGGCGGCACTATCCTATTTTTTTCAATGAGTTCCGTATCATTTCACGGAGAACGCCCTCTATAGCATAATTTTTCCGAAAAAAACAAGCCCGCGGCGCGTTCCGCCGGATGGCGCGGGCGCGCGAGCCTTCCCATGCCGCGCTTAGCGCGCCGTGCCGGAGATTATTGTATATTGCAATAAAATTTCCAGCAACTCGGCCAGGGGCAAGCCGACAACCGCCGATACCGAGCCGCGCGCCTCCCGCACAAGAAACGCGCCTTGCCCCTGGATGGCATAGGCCCCGGCCTTGTCGGCCGGTTCCTCGCTCCGGGCGTAAGCGGCCAGGGCTTCCAACGGGATGTCCCAGAAGCTGACCTGGCTTTGCGCGCGGCAGAGCACTTCCCCGCCCCGGCCGGCCGGGGCGACGGCCGGGGGGATAATCACGGCGCAGGCGCTGATCACCGAGTGCGTGCGGTTGTTTAGTTCCCCAAGCATCTCCAGCGCATGATCGGGGTCGCGGGGCTTGCCGAAAATCCGGCCGTCAAGGCTGACCACCGTGTCCGCCCCGAGCACCACCGCCGCCGATTCGTTCCGCGCGGCAAAACGGGCCTTGGCCAAGGCAGCGCGGCAGGCGAACTCGGCCGGATCCTCCGCCGGCTCGGGCAGGCATTCCTGCCCGCTCTCGGCCAGACGGAATTCCAGGCCAAGATCTTCAAGAAAGCGCCGGCGCCGGGGCGAGGACGAGGCGAGCACCAGGGGGTGGAGGGAGGTGAATATGGACATGCGGATATCTAAAAGGAAAACAGGGGAAGCCGCAATAGACAGAGAGAAAAATTTATTTGCTTTCCTGGATAAAAATCTTTTCCGCAATTTTCCCTATTCTTTTTTATAAGTCTTCCGATAAGAAGAGCAGCGCTCAGCCAGAGGAGGATAAAAAAGCGCGGGTTCCTTCTTGGAATAATTTACGCCTGAGTTGCCGCTTAACGGCGGGCAAAGCCCCTACGGAAAACTCGCGGGCGGCGCTTCGCGCCGCCGGGACATTTTATCTGAATCGAAAATTTCAAGATAAAATGCCCTAAAGAAAAAAAGGGTTGAACCGATAAGGGCGATGAGAGGGAACTGGTGTGGATACTCCTACATTATATACGCGCACGATGCTGTCCAGTTACGGCCGGCAGCTGGTGACCGCCCGCCGCCTGGCGCGGTACCGACAAGCCCTGCGCGGGGCGGAGGGACCGGTGATCCCGCCGGAGGTCAAACGGCGGCTGCTGGTGGAGCGTATTGCCAGGGAAGTGATGGAAAACCTGCTCATTGCGGGCAGCGACAATCCGGTGGTGGATGAGATAAAAGAACGGCTTCAGCAGGAATTTGGCGAACGGCTCACCTTCACCTATCCTCCGTCGCAGTTGGAAATACAGGTCTTCCGGGAAGGCCCCGACGGACAAGAGGAAATAGCGCCAGCGGAGAAGATGGCCATTTTGGACAAGCTTTGGGAAATCACCCTGGAAACAGTGGACGAGACCATGCTGTAAGCCGTAAGATAAGACCGGGACAGAAGATTCCGAAAAAGAATTTCAGCGGACGAAAATTGCCGAAAGGGGCCGCCGCAACGCCTATCGGCCCCTTCGGGAGGTGAAAGATGAACGTGGAACTGACCAAATACGTGCAGCAGAGCGATTCGTACCAGAAAGCTCTGGAAAAAACGGAAAACGCGCCCAACGCCGCCGCGAACAGGGCGCTCAAAGGCAAGGAAGCCGCTGCCGCGCCTCAGGGCGACCGGGTGAGCCTTTCCAATGACGCGCGCCTGCGCACCCAGGCGTTTTCCACCGCCATGTCCGCCCCGGACGTCCGCCAGGAGCGCATTGACGCGCTCAAGGCGCAGGTCGACAGCGGCGCTTACGTGGTGGATTCCCGCAAGGTCGCGGAAAAACTGCTGCTGGAAGAGGCCGAGTTGTTCGGCTAGAAAGCGGCCCCTAACGCGCGCGCCCGCCACAACGCACCGCGCGGCCTTGCCCGCCGCCGTGCCGCGCGGCTTCAACACGGTATCCGGCTGTCGTTTTGCCAATAAAAAAAGCCGTCGCCTTCGCGACGGCTTTTTCGCGTCAAAGTCCAGCCCCGTTTCCGGGCGCGCTATTATTGGGCTGTTTTTTTCAGCGCGGCGGCCAGAGCGTTTCGCAATTCGGTCAAATCCACTGACTTGACCACATAGTAGTCGGCCACCACAGCCTTAAAGTCGCTCTTGAAGCTGCTGTAGGCCGTGCTGAGAATGACCGGCAGGGTTTGATGCACTGTGCGGATTTGCTGCAGCAGATCCAGCCCGGAAAGGTTGGGGCCGAGCTTGATGTCCAGCACCACCGCGTCCGGCTTGGTTCGCTCGATCAACTGGAGAATGGGCTCCTGTCCGTCCGAGCTGACAATGACATACCCATCGGCGGAAAGTTCCTGCTCATATAGCATGCGCACATGTCTTTCATCATCGACAACGAGTACGGTACTCATGGCAAACTCCTGCGTGGGCCGAAAACAATTCCTGCCGGTATCGGTTTCTCGATTTGACAATACACGCTGAGTGCTTCATGTGGCAAGTGAAACGCGGGCATTATATTAATATTCCCCGGCAACGCCATCACGCCGCGCGGAAATACCGCCCGCACAGCCGCACCGGCCGCGCGAACGCCGGGGGATCGCATGACCAGTACGTCCTTGCCCGAACAGGGCGCCGCCTTTGAAAAACACGAACCGCCCACCATCAACGTGCTTCTGCTGCCCGCAAGCAAGAGCATGATCCTGCCCCGCCCCAAAACGGTGCTCGGCCTGTTGCAGCGTTTGGATATCCCGCCGGGCACGGCCCTGGTGATCCGGGATGGGGGGCTGCTTACGCCGGATCGCGAAATTTTGCCCAAGGATGAAATTACGATCCGCATTGTCACTTCCAGCGGGTAGCCGGGCGGAGCGCTTCCCTTGCGGTAACTATTTTTGTCCCTTGCCCCCCCCTTGCATACGTCATCCCGGCGGAAGCCGGGATCCATGCTTTTTTGCGCTTTGTTTTCCGGCTTCCTGTCGGGAGGGCGGCCCCGCCTCGTGGTTGCGCCCTTGCGATGGACACTTTCCGTAATTCTCTTCAGCTTTCCCAGCCTCCAACGGCCAGGGGCCGCTTCGCGGCTTTTCCGAGCCCCGTCCCTCTGACGCCCCAGCGCCGGGGGCCGCCCCCCAAACGCCGCGCGACAGCGGAGGACGGAACGCTGTGGCGCACGCCTCGTCGCCCCGTGTCGGCGCGAAAAAAGCCTCCCTGAAGGCTCTTTGTCTTTCCCCCAAAACAATATAGGCTGTTCCTCGCCCCGGCAGGGCAAACGCGAATACAAAAGGAGCTACCATGTACTTTGACGGAAAAGGACGGGACAAGACTGAGGCGACCATCAGCCTGTCGCTCAAGGCGGCGGAAGAGAGCAAGATCCAGCATATCGTCGTCGCCTCTGTGACCGGCTATACCGCGGGGCTTTTGATCGAGGCCGCCAAAAAAGCGAACATCGTCTGCGTCACTCACGCGGACGGCTTCAAGGAACCCGGAACCAACGAACTGACGGCCGAAGAACGCGCCAAGCTCGTTGCCGCCGGCATCAAGACGCTGACCACCACCCATGTGCTCAGCGGCGTGGAACGGGGCATCAGCACCCAGAGCGGCGGCATGTACCCGGCCGAAATCATCGCCAACACGTTGCGCATGTTCGGCCAGGGCGTGAAGGTGTGCGTGGAAATAGCGATTATGGCCCTGGACGCCGGCCTGATTCCCCACGGCGAGAAGATCGTCGCCATCGGCGGCACCGGACGCGGCGCGGACGCGGCGGTGATCATGACTCCCGCCCACGCCAAGGACGTATTCAGCACTCGCGTTCACGAAATAATCTGCAAGCCGCGCTAGGGCCGCTCCCAAATAACGGCTCTTGGACGAGCGGAAATTCAAAGCCCCCCGAACCAAGCATGGTTCGGGGGGCTTTGTCCTGTTCAGACTGTTCGCTCGGAAACCGCGTTGCTCCTCAATGGGCGTAAAGGCGCGCGGCGGCGGCCGTCAGGATCAAGTCCCACAAAGGAACAGTTTTAAAGGAAAGGGTTTTTCCCCCGCCCCGGGCTTACCTCTACTCCCCCCTCACCCGCCGTATCTTCGCGCCACAGGGGACGAGTTTGGTTTCGATGCGTTCGTAGCCGCGGTCGAGATGGTAAATGCGCTGGACCTGTGTTTGGCCTTTGGCGGCCAGACCGGCCAGGACCAAGGCGGCGGAGGCGCGCAAATCCGAGGCCATGACCGGCGCGCCGACCAGCTGTTTGACCCCGCGCACCATGGCGGTGTGGCCGGAGGGCTTGATGTCCGCGCCCATGCGCATCAGTTCGAGCACGTGCATGAATCGGTTCTCGAACACGGTTTCCTCGATCAGGCTGGCCCCTTCGGCCACGCACATCAGGGCCATGATCTGGGCCTGCATGTCGGTGGGAAAGCCGGGGAAGGGCCGGGTGGAAACGTCCACGCCGCGCAGGGGGCCGTTGGCCTCCACCCGGGTGACGTCGCCCTGGCTGTGGATTTTCAGGCCCATTTCAGCCAACTTGTCGATAACCGCCTCCAGTTCCCCGTGCGGGCAGCCTTCCAAGGTGAGCTCGCCGCGGGTGATGGCGGCGGCGATCAAAAAGGTACCGGCCTCGATGCGGTCGGGCATGACGCGGTATTCGCAACCCCTGAGAGAGGCCACGCCCTTGATGGAAATCAAGCTGGTGCCCTGGCCTTCTATGCGGGCGCCGCAGGCATTGAGGAAGTTGGCCAGATCGACTACTTCCGGCTCGCGCGCGGCGTTTTCCAGAATGGTCTCGCCTTCGGCCAGAGCCGCGGCCATAAGCAGGTTTTCCGTACCGCCCACGGTGGGGAAGTCGAAATGGATATGCGCGCCCTTCAGGCGTTTGCAGCGGCCGACAATGTAGCCGGATTCCAGATCGAACACCGCGCCCATGCGCTCCAGCGCCTTCAGGTGCAAGTCCACCGGCCGCGCGCCAATGGCGCAGCCGCCGGGCAGAGCCACGCGGGCCTCGCCCAGGCGGGCCAGTAGCGGCCCCAGGCAGAGCACCGAAGCGCGCATGGTTTTCACCAGATCATAGGGCGCCTCGGCCTTCAGTTGGCCGGGCGTAACGCGCACGCAATCGCCCTCGAACTCGGTCCCGCAGCCGAGCAGGGTAAGCAGGCTGTTGGTGGTGGCAATATCGCGCAAACGGGGGATATTGGTGAAGGTGACCGGCGAATCGAGCAGAATCGAGGCCATCAGTATGGGCAAAGCGGCGTTCTTCGAACCGCCGACGCGGATAGTCCCCTTCAGGGGCACGCCGCCTTCAATGATCAATTGTTCCATAGTATTTCCCTTATAATACGCGGTCTTTCCCAGCGCCGGGGGACAATAGCCGTTTTTACAACGAAAGGCAAAAGACGGGGGGGGGATAAAGGCATGCCTCCGGCGGCCAACGGGCCGCTTCGTGGCCGTACCGAACCCCGACCATCTGGACACCCCGCGGGCCGCCGTGCTACCAGATAGCAAAGAGGTAACCGCTTGATCGGACGCGTCAGAACGCTTTCGCATGCTTTTTTTTATTTCGCCTGGGCGGGTCTTCTGGCCTGCGCGTTGTTGTGGCCGGGCCGCGCCTGGGCGGAGGAAACGCCGCTCTATGGCGGCCGCATGGTGATTGGCTCGCTGGGCGAGCCGATCAATTTGATTTCCATGCTGACCTCGGACGCCTCCTCGCACGAACTGGCGAGCTATTTTTACATCGCGCCGCTGCGCTATAATAAAGATCTGGAAGTCGAGTGCTGGGCGGCGGAAAGCTATGAGGTGCTGGAGGGCGGCCGGCTGCTGCGCTTCAAGCTGCGGGAAGGCATCGCCTGGGAGGACGGCGCGCCGTTCACGGCCCGTGATGTGGAATTCACGTATCGGCTGATGATCGACCCGAGCACGCCCACGGCCTATGCGGGCGACTACAAGATGATCAGGGATTTCCGGCGCACCGGCGAATATACGTTCGAGGTGCGCTATGACAAGCCGTTCGCCCGCTCGCTGACCACCTGGATGCACGATGTGCTGCCCCGGCACCTGCTGGAGGGCGCGGATCTGCAAACCACGCCGCTCAAGTGGAAGCCGGTGAGCGTGGGGCCGTACCGCCTGAAAAGCTGGGAGCGCGGCTCGCGCATCACCCTGGCCGCCAATCCGAAATACTTTGAGGGCCGGCCCTATTTTGACGAGGTGGTGTACCGCTTCATCCCGGATCTTTCGACGATATTCCTGGAAATGAAGGCGCACCGGCTGGACATGAGCAACCTGACGCCCTTGCAATACCTGCGGCAGACTTCCGGGCCGGAATGGGACAATTACTGGCGAAAGTACCGTTATCTGGCCGCCGGTTATACGTTTATCTCCTATAACCTGGATCACCCGTTTTTCAAGGATGTGCGGGTGCGGCGGGCTTTATCGCACGCCATCGACTGCCGGGGCATCATCAAGGGCGTGCTGCTCGGCCAGGGCGAACTAACCGTGGGGCCGTACCAGCCTGGCTCCTGGGTCTATAACGACAGCTTGCGGCCCTACGCATACGACCTGGAAAAGGCGCGCCAACTGCTGGCCGAGGCCGGCATCACCGACCTGGACGGCGACGGCGTTCTGGACGCGCCGGTGCCGGGCAAGGGCGGAAAAACCGCCTACCAGCCCTTTTCCTTCACCCTGCTGGTGAACCAGGGCAACGAGGAGCGGGAGAAAATCGCGGTCATCATCCAGTCTCAATTGAAACCGCTGGGCATTGACGTGCGCATCCGCACGGTGGAATGGGCGGCCTTCCTCAATGATTTTGTCAACCCGCGCCGTTATGAGAGCCTGATTTTAGGCTGGAATATCCTGCCCGACCCGGACCTGTCCGACGTGTGGCACTCCAGCCGGACGAACCCGGGCGGCCTGAACTTCATGGGCTTCCGGAACGCGGAGGCCGACCGCCTGCTGGAAGCGGCCGCCGCCACCCTGGATCAGGACGAACGCAAAGTTCTCTATGACCGCTTCCAGGAAATCCTGTACGAGGAACAGCCGTACACGTTTCTCTACGTTCCTTACAGCCTGCCGATCATCCAGTCCCGCATCCGGGGCGTTTCGCCGGCGCCAGCCGGCATCATGCATAATTTCACCTGGTGGTGGGATAGCGCCGCGCGCCCGCCTGATCAGCAATCCGGCAAGCAACACGGCCAACAAAACGGACTGACCCCATGACGCGCATCCAGGACGTTCTCGACACCATCGCCTCCGTGCACAAAGACGCCAACCTTGACCTGGTGCGCAAAGCCTACATCATGGCCGCCTCGGCCCATCACGGCCAAGTGCGTCTGTCCGGCGAGCCGTACCTCTCCCATCCCCTGGCCGTGGCCCAGATTCTGGCCAAAATGCGCTTTGACGAAGCCTCGGTGGCGGCCGGCCTGCTGCACGACACGGTGGAGGATTCCACCATCAGCATCGACCAGGTGGACGCCGAATTCGGCGAGGAAGTGGCGGACATTGTCGACGGCGTGACCAAGATCAGCCAAATTTCCTTTGAAACCAAGGAAGAGGCCCAGGCCGAGAACATCCGCAAGATGATCCTGGCCATGGCCAACGATATCCGCGTGCTTATCGTCAAGTTGGCGGACCGGCTGCACAACATGCGCACCTTGAGCTTCCAGAAGCCGCATAAACAAAAGCTGATCGCCCAGGAGACCATGGACATTTACGTCCCGCTGGCCAACCGCCTGGGCCTGCATCTGATCAAGCTGGAACTGGAAGACCTGAGCTTCGCCTATCTGAAGCCCGATATCTACGCACAAATCACCGGCTGGCTGGAAACCAACCAGGTGGTCGAACGCCGCTACATCGAGCGGGTGGTGGAGCGCATCAACGAGATCCTGGAACAGAACGGCGTGAAGGCCGACGTGCAGGGCCGGGTCAAAAACAACTACAGCATTTATAAAAAGATGACTTCGCAGTCCCTGACACTGGACGATATGCACGACATCATGGCCTTCCGGGTGATCGTGGACAATCTGCAGGACTGTTACGGCGTGCTCGGCCTGATGCACGCCCAATGGAAGCCCGTGCACGGCCGTTTTAAAGACTATATCTCCATGCCCAAGGCCAACGGCTACCAGAGCCTGCACACCACGGTGATCGGGCCGGACGGCGAACGCATCGAAATCCAGATCCGCACCCGCGAAATGCACCGCCTGGCCGAGCACGGCGTGGCCTCGCACTGGCTGTACAAGGAAGGCGGCCGCGTGAACCCGCGCGACCTGGAGCAGTTCACCTGGCTGCGGGAAATTTTCGACCGCCAGAGCATGGAGTCCGACTCGCGCGACTTCATGCAGTCCCTGCGCCTGGACCTGTTCAAGGACGAGGTCTACATCTTCACCCCGCGCGGCGACGTGAAAGAGCTGCCCGAAGGGGCCACGCCGGTGGACTTCGCCTACCTCATCCACTCCCAGGTGGGCGACACCTGCGCCGGCGCCAAAGTCAACGGCAAGCTGGTGCCGCTCGCCACCGCCCTGAAAAGCGGCGATACCGTGGAAATTATCACCGAAGCCAGCCGCAAGCCCAGCCGGGACTGGCTGAAGTTCGTCAAAACCGCCAAGGCCCGCACCCGCATCCAGCATTACGTGCGCACCGAGGCACGCGACCGGGCCGTGGCCATGGGCAAGGAAATGCTGGAAAAGGAAGGCCGCCGCGCCGGCGTGAATATCCAGAAAGCCCATAAGGACGGCATTCTGGATACCCTGGCCGCGGAATTTTCCCTGGCCAACGTCGATGATATTTTCGCCGCCGTGGGCTACGGCCGTTTCACGCCCAAAAAGGTGATCCTGCGCGTGCAGGCCCAGCTCGCCCCGGCCGAGACCCCGCCCACCCCGACTCCGCCGGAACCGCCCAAAGGCGACCCCAGCGCGGCCCGGCGCGACAGCATCCATATCCAGGGCGTGGACAACGTGCTGGTGCGCTTCGCCAAATGCTGCAACCCCCTGCCGGGCGACCCGATCATCGGCTACATCAGCCGGGGGCGCGGCGTCACCGTGCACACCTCCGACTGCCCGGCCCTGGCGGAAATGGAGCCCGAACGCCTGCTGCCCGTTTACTGGGACGGCCAGGAAGACAAGCCGTACCCGGCCCGCATCCGCATTGTGGCGAAGAACGAAAAGGGCGTGCTGGCCAGCGTGGCCTCATTGCTCACCGACGAAGGCGTGAATATCGACGGCGCGAACATTCATACCTCGCTTGACGGCCGGGCGGAAATGGATTTGATCATTGAAGTGCGCAACGCGGCGGACCTGTACCGCCTGCTTGAGCGGCTGCGCGCCCTGCCGCCTGTGCTCGAGGTGGCGCGCGCCTCCGCGTCATAATTCTCTACACGAAAGGATGGACCCATGAGCAACAGAACCATCGGCTGTATCGGCTGCGGCAGTATGGGCGGCGCGCTTTTGTGCGGTCTGGCCCGCCAACAGCGGCATACCCTGCTCGGCTACAACCGTTCCCCCGCGCCGCTCGAAGCCCTGACCGCCGTCGGCGTCATCGCCGAGCCGGACGCCCGCGCCCTGGTGAAAAAATCCAACATCATCATCCTTGCGGTCAAGCCCTACCAGATTCAGGGCGTGATCGAGTCCATCCGGCCCGATCTCACCCCGGATAAAATCCTGATCAGCGTGGCCGCCGCCATCAAAGTTCCCGAGCTTCTCGCCATGGTCCAGGGCGCCTGCCCGGTCGTGCGCGTCATGCCCAACACCACGGCCATGGCCGGCGCCGGCATCTTCGGCATCTGCTACGACGACCCCCTGCTCTCCGAAGAAAACAAGAAAGCCGTCACCGACCTGTTCGCCGAAATGGGCCAGCCCATTGTCCTGCCCGAACACAAATTCAACCGGTTCACCGCCGTCTTCGCCTGCGGCCCCGGCTACATCTACCTGATCATGGAAGCCATCCGCGAAGCCGCAGTCACCCTGGGCTTCAGCTGGGCCGAAGCCGCCGAGCTCACCTCCGCAATGGTCTACGGCGCGGGCAAGCTGGCCGCCGAATCAGGCCAGCACTTCGCCGTCCTGCGCGAACAGGTCTGCTCGCCCGCCGGCATCACCGTCACCGCCATCAACCAGCTCGAACGCTCCGCCGTGCGCGCCGACATCATCGACGCCATCCTGGTCGCGGCCAAACGCGCGGATGAAATGGAGGGGTGAGAGAAGGCATGCCTCCGCCCCCCCGAAAAAAGGGGTGACCATCTCCGCTTTTTTCATCCGTGGGGTTCGCGGCTGGCCTCTGGCTGAAGGCATTTGGAAACCCCGATATTGGGGAACGTTGTTTCGGACTTTATGCGCCGCCGCCCGGGAAAGCCATACGGGCTGCCGGCACAGCCGAGCGGAACCACCGGAGCCCACTCACCCGCGGAGCGTGAATTTACCGCAAAGCGCATAAGCGGATCATAAAAACAGAAGGATTTCCAACGGGGTTCCGCCCCTTTGGCCTCCGGAGGCACTCTTCATGGACACCGACGATCGCGCCATCCGCGCGCTACTACAGGAAGGCCATTGTTGCAGCCAGATCATTCTGATTCTGGCGCTGCGTTTACGGGGCGAGGAAAACGAGTCCATGGTGCGGGCCGCTTCGGGTTTGTGCCTGGGCATGCACAGCGGGCTGACCTGCGGCACGCTGACGGCGGCCGCGCAGGCCCTGGCCTTGTTTGATCCGGAGAACGCGGCCAAGCATATGATTCCGCAATTGATGGAATGGTATGAGGAAACCTTTGGCGAAAAGTACGGCAGCCCGAACTGTCTGGACATTACCGGCGGCAGCATGCGACCGGAGCGTTGCCTGGAAATTCTGAGCGGAACATGGCGCGAGGTGAAGCGGCTGCTGACGGAATTCGGCTTTGAGGTCGGCGAATGATCCACAGCCCGTTGAATGCCTGGATCGGTGAAAAGACCGGGCTGGGCGGGGCAATGACGCCGGTGGAGCTGCAAGAATGGCAGTTCGCCAGGCTGCGGGAGACGTTGCGGCTGGTGAAGCGGCGCAGCCGGCACTATGCGGAAACGCTGAAAGGGATTGAACCGGAGGCGATCCGGGGGCCAGCGGATCTGCGGCGCCTGCCTTTCACCACCGAGGCGGATCTGCGCGAGGCGGGCGCGCGTTTTGTCTGCGTGCCGCAAGGCGAGGTGGCGCGCATCATGACCCTGGCCACCTCGGGCACGCGCGGCAAGCCCAAGCGGGTGTATTTTTCCGAGGCCGATCAGGAGACCTGCGTGGATTTCTTCGCCACCGGCATGCTGGCCATGGTGGAGCCGGGGGATCGGGTGCAGACCTTTCTCGGGCCGCTCACGCCCGGCAACACGGTGGACTTGCTGCGCCGGGGGCTGGAGCGCGTCGGCGTTTCCACGCTGGTCTGCGCCGGCGCGGAAGATCCGGCCGGCCCGGCCGCGGTGGAATGCCTGGTGGGCCTGCCCGTGCGCCTGTTCCGCATGGCCAGGCTGGCGCCGGGGCTGCGCCCGAAAAGCGCGCTGCTGTGCGCGGACTATGTGCCCCGGGCGATCCGGGAGGCGATTCGGGAGATCTGGCGCTGCGCGGTGTTCACCCATTACGGGTCCACGGAGAGCGGCCTGGGCGGCGGCGTGGAATGCGGCGGGCACAGCGGCCTGCATCTGCGCGACGCGGATTTGCTCTTTGAGATTGTCGACCCGGCCAGCGGCCTGCCCGTGCCGGACAATACGCCCGGCGAAGTGGTCTTCAGCACCCTGAGCCGCGCGGCCATGCCGCTTATCCGCTACCGCACCGGCGATTTGGCCCGCCTGCTGGACGCCCCCTGCGTGTGCGGCTCGCCTTTGCGGCGGCTGGACGCCGTGGCCGGCCGGAGCGCCGGGCGCATTGCCCTGAAAAACGGCGGCGAGCTGTCCATCGACCGGCTGGACGAGGCATTTTTCAGCCAACCCGAGGCCCTTGACTATGCGGCCGAGCTGGGAACGGACGGCGGCCTGCGTATTACGGCGGAAGTACTTGGAACGGTTGATCCCGGCCATCTGTCCCGGCGTATTGCGGCCAGCCTGAATTTGGACCTGCCCGTCAGCCTGGAAATCGCCCATGCGCCCCTGCCCGCGGCATTCGCCAAACGTTCCATAAAAGTCGCCGATTTTCCGCAAACTTGACGCCCCGCGCCGGCTGGCGTACTCCATATGCTCAAAGGATCCAGCTTTTCCGGAGGGTATATCCATGGCAAAATTCACCGCTATCCTTGCGGCCCTTATGCTCACCCCGCTTTTTTGGGCGAGCCCCGCGCGCGCTCAGGAGCCGCTGCTCGGCGTTTCAATGCCGTCTTACAAAGAAAGCCGATGGGAACAGGACTTCAACGCCATTCGCGCGGAAACGGCGCGTCTGAACGTGCCCTACCTCATCCACTTCGCCGGCAACAGCCAGGAGCAGCAGAATTTCCAGATTGAGGAAATGGTGCTCAAGGGCGTTAAAATCCTCTTCGTCGTGCCGCACGACGTGAACGGCGTTTCCGCCGCCCTTCGCCTGGCCAAGGAAAAGGGCGTGATCGTCGTCTGCTACGACCGGCTGGCCATGGACAGCCCGGTGGACGTCTACCTGACTTTCGACAACTTTAAGTGCGGGGAATTGCAGGGAACGTTTCTGGCCAACGCCGTGCCCAAGGGCGACTACATCCTGATGTCCGGCCCGGACACGGACAGCAATTCCGCCGAATTCCGGGGCGGGGCCATGAAGATTCTGCAACCGCTCATCGACAAGGGCGACATCCGGGTGCTGGCGGACAGCCAGGTCGACAATTGGCGGGCCGAAGCCGCCAAGAGCATTGTGGAAAAAGCCCTGAGCGCTTCCAATGGCAAAGTGGACGCCATCCTGGCCCCGAACGACGATACGGCCGAAGCCGCCATTGAGGCCCTGGCCGCCTGGAATCTGGCCGGCAAGGTGCCGGTCTCCGGCATGGACGGCAACGTCGACGCGTTGGAACGCGTGCGCGAAGGCACCCAGAGCATGACCATCATCAAGGATACCACCCTGCTGGCGCGGCGCTCATTGGAAATCTCCCTGATGATGCTCCGCGAGGAAACGCTCCCCGCGCCGAGCCGGCAAACGCGGAATGGGCTCATGGCCGTTCCAACCTACCTGCTCGAACCCCGGATACTCACCTCCGAACAGGCCCGGGAACAGGCTCCGGGGCAGGCCCGGGCGCGCTGAGGCGGTTTCCCCTCCCATGAAACTGCGCGCGAAAATATTACTCATCGTGGGGCTGCCTTTGTTGCTGGCCTACGCCCTGTATATCGGCACCGACTACAGCCGGAGCCGCGAGCAGGCGTTCAACCACGCGCGCGCCACCCTGAGCGAGCTGACCGGCCACTATGCCGCGCTGATTGACGTGCGCTTTTCCAGCATGTCCGGCGTGGCCGACACCCTGGCCCGGCTCATCGCCATGCGTCCGCCCCAGACCCTGGAAGCTTTCGCCATCGTTGACCGGGCCATCCTGGAGGAAAACCCGGACATCTCCTCCGCCACCCTGGCCTATGAGCCTTACGCCTATAACCTGAGCCAGCGTTTTTTCAGCGCCTCGGTCTTCCGCTCCAGTTGGGGCGACAAAGAAATGTTCCTCACCCGCGAAGCGCTGAACGGCGACTATGCCTGGCAGGACTGGTTTCTACAGCCCAAGCTCAGCCTGGCGCCCTTCTGGGCCGAGCCCTATTTTGAGGACGAGAACAACGTGCGCCTGATGTGCTCGTATTCCTCGCCGCTGCTCAGCGACGGCGTTTTCCAGGGCGTTTTGAGCGTGGAGGCAAGTATTGAATACATCACCAACACCCTGAACGAGCTAAAGGTGGAGGGCGGCTTCAGCGCCCTGGTCAGCCGCACCGGCGGCCTGATCGCCCACCCTGACCCGAAAATGGTCATTCCCATGACCCTGCGCCGCTATGCGGAAGAGAACAACCTGCCCGAACTGCGGCAATTCGCCGAAGCCCTGCCGAAAATGCGGGACGACGGCATCGTGCACATGAAGGAATTCATCAAGCGCGGCCCGACCTTTGTCGGCTACGCGCGGGTGCCGAGCACCGGCTGGATCTTTCTCGGCATTGTGGAGGAAGACGTGGTGCTGGCCCCACTCCTGGCCCGGCTGCGCACCAACATGATCATGCTCGCCGGCAGCGCGGTGCTTTTATTTCTGCTCATCTATCTTCTGGCCTCATACCAGATCACCCGGCCGCTCCAGACCATGGCCGCCGCCGCCCGCCGCATCGCCGGAGGCGATTTGGAAACGCCCGTGTCCATGCCCCGCCAGCGCGACGAAATCAGCGATCTGGCCATGGCCTTCAACACCATGCAGACCGACCTGCAGCAGCACATAGCCGGCCGGGTGGAAGAGAGCACGGCCCGAAAAATGGCGGAAAAGGCCAACCAAGCGAAAAACGAATTCATCTCCAACATGAGCCACGAGTTGCGCACCCCCCTGAACTCCATCATCGGCATGGCCTACCTCACCCAGAACACGCCCCTGAACGCCCAGCAGGAAAAATACGTGCGCCAGATCCACACGGCCGCCAAATCCATGCTGGCCATCATCAACGATATTTTTGACTTTTCCACCATGGAGGCCAGCAAGCTCAAGCTGAACGAGACCCCCTTCTTCCTTGAGCAGGTCGTGGCCGACGCCTCGATCGAAATTGCCGGCCGCTGCCGGGAAAAGGGCCTGGAGTTCCAGATTGCCATCGCCGAAAACGTCCCGCGCCACCTGATCGGCGATGCCGCCCGCCTGGGGCAGATCTTGGGAAATTTCCTTGACAACGCCGTGAAATTCACCGAACGCGGCAGCGTCGCCCTGTCCTGCGAGCCCGGCCCCCTGCCCGAGTCGCGAGAGGACGCGGCCGACAGCGAGACCGTCTCCCTCCTGTTCACAGTCCGCGACACCGGCATCGGCATTTCCCCGGAATTCAAGGAGCGGATATTTTCCGCCTTCACGCAGGCCGACGCCTCAAGCACCCGAAAACACGGCGGCATCGGGCTTGGCTTGTCCATCTCGCGCCACCTGATCACGCTCATGAACGGCGAAGTCAGCCTGGAAAGCGAAGAAGGCCAGGGCACCGCCGTGCGTTTCACCGTGCGCCTGCGGCGCGACCCGGACCACACCGAGGCCCACCCCTCGGCCTCTCCGGGCGAAGCCCCGAGCGCCGCCTCCACGGCCGCGCTTCCGCCGCCCGCCGTTTCCCTGAAACAGGAATTGGAAACCCTGGAACGCCTGTTGGCCGAAGACGACGCCCGGGCCGTAAACGCCTTTTCCACGCTTGAGCCGCACCTGCTCCAGACCCAGCCCGAAGCCCACGCCCTGCTGCGCCAGGCCATGGACGCCTTTGATTTTGAACAGGCCCTCCGCCTGGCGCGCGATCTCTTCAAAAAACTGCAACCGCCCGCACAGGAATAGCCGTGCCCCTATCCCCGCTCGTCGGGCCTTCCGCCGATCCAGTCCTGTCCGTTCAGGACCTGCGCAAGAACTACAGAACAAAATGCGCGGTCGATTCCGTCTCCTTCAGCGTGTCCGCCGGCGAGGTGGTCGGCCTGCTCGGCCCGAACGGCGCCGGCAAGACCACCACCCTGAACATGATCCTGGGCATCCTGGCGCCGGACCGCGGCACGGTGGCCATTGACGGCCTGGATATCGTCAAGCGGCGCACCCGAGCCCTGGAACGCGTCAATTTCGCGGCCGTGTACGCCACCCTGCCCGGCAACCTGACCGTGGAGCAGAACCTGCGTATCTTCGGCATGCTTTACGGCGTGCGCGGCCTTTCCAGCCGCATCAATGACGTGATCCGCGAATATGACCTGGAACGCTTCCGGCGCACCCGCTGCGGCGTGCTCTCCTCCGGCGAGCAGACGCGCGCCTCGCTCGCCAAGGCCATGCTCAACTCCCCCCGCCTGCTCCTGCTGGACGAGCCCACCGCCTCCCTCGACCCCTCGGTGGCCCGCGACATCCGCGCCAAAATCCGCGCTTACGCCGCCACCGGCCAGGGCGGCGTGCTCTGGACCTCGCACAACATGCAGGAGGTGGAAACCGTCTGCGATCGCGTGCTCTTCCTCTCGCGCGGCCGCATCATTCTGGAAGGCGCGCCGGCCGACCTGCCCGCCCGATACGGCAAGGCCAACCTTGAGGAGTTGTTCATCCACGTGGCTAAAGAACCCCTCCACCCCGCCGCCGCGGAGACCGCCACGGAGCAGGCTGATGCGTCGTAACCTGATCGTCCATGCCGGCCGCGCCCTCGCCATCACCCTGCGCCATCTCTACCTGATCAAGGGCGGCCTTTCGCGTGTGCTGCCCATTTTCGCCTGGGTGACCATCGACATGATCCTCTGGGGCTTCATCACCCGCTACCTGTCCACCTTCGGCATGCCCGGCTTCACCATCGGCTCCGCCCTGCTCGGGGCCGTGGTCTGCTGGGGCTTTTTCGGCCGCGTCATGCACGGCGTGAGCATGGCCTTTTTCGAAGACATCTGGTCGCGCAATTTCCTCAACATTTTCGCCTCGCCCATCTCCATCGCCGAATACATCGCCGGCCTCGCCCTCTCCAGCGTCATCACCAGCTGCATGGCCCTGATCGTCCTGCTCTTCGTCTCCACGCTGCTCTTCAACCTCTCCCTCATCCAGTACGGCCTGCCCCTGGCCTTGATCCTCCTCACCCTCTTCTTTTTCGGCATCGCCCTCGGCATTGTCGGCAGCGCCATTGTCCTGCGCTTTGGCCCGCCCGCCGAATGGTTCATCTGGCCCATCCCCGCCCTGATCGCCCCCTTTGCCGGCGTCTTCTATCCCCAGTCAGTGCTCCCCGAATGGATGCAAGCCGTCGCCCGCATCCTCCCTCCCTCCTATGCCTTCGAGCAACTGCGCGCCCTCATCGGCGGCCAGCCCGTCGACCCCGCCGCCGCTCTGCCCGCCCTCGCCCTGGCCATCGGCCAGCTCGTCCTGGCCGGACTGCTTTTCCGGCACGTCTACACCGTCGCCGTGCGCAGCGGGCTGATCGCCCGGTACAGCGCCGAACATGTGAATTAAAGGCAGGCCGGCGGCCAAAGGGGGCACCTCCCCTTTGGAACCCCTTCTGTTTTTACGATCCGTTCATACGCCTCGCGGCAAGCCTGCACTTCCAACGAGCATGGCGCCTGTGGCTCCGATCGCCCCTTCCGCCCCCCCGCCCTCTCCCGGGCCGTCGCTTCTTGAGGAAACCCGCGTTCCACCCCACTCCCGCCAACCAATGACCGGGCGGCGACGAAGACGACAGGCGTCACCCGCCGGAATGGCGAGTCGCAAGGGTCAAGGGTTCCCGGCCCGTGTCGGGGCGGCAATTCGCCGGGGAGCAAGGGGGAAAGAGAAGAGAGGGGGATCTGGAAAAGAGGAGGACCGGGGGAGCAACGCTCCCCCGGCCGTCGAAGGTATCGTTAGCGGATGATTTTGAATTCAGAGCGCCGGTTGAGGCTCCAGGCGCGCTCGTCGTGGCCGAGGTCGGCCGGGTGTTCTTCGCCGAAGCTGATCACTTCGATGGAGTTCGCGTTGACGCCGAGCATGGTCAGGTAGTCGCGCACGGCGCGGGCCCGGCGTTCGCCGAGGGCCAGGTTGTATTCCTGGGTGCCGCGTTCGTCGCAGTAGCCTTCGACCAGGATGCGGCTGTTCGAGCGCTTGATTTTATCGGCAACGCTCTGGAGAATGGCTTTGCCGTCCTCGCGCAGGGTGAACTGATCGTATTCGAAGTATACCCTGGAAGCGGTGATTTCGCGCTGGATGGCCGAAAGCTGGGCTTCCGAAAGGATGCCGTCGTCACCCATGGTGGAGTCAGTGCCGGAACCCGTGGCGGAAACCAGGGTGGCTTCCGGGGCCGCTTCAATGGTTTTTTTCGGGCAGCCGGCGGTCAGGCCGACAACAAAAACAAGGGCCAGAAGGCAGATAAGACGCAGACGAATCGACATGGTATGACTCCTGTTTTGCGCCACCCCCCATGGGCGGCACAGTTTTGTCTGTTGGGTAACCCGGGGAAATGCGAAGATGGCCGGGTTGGGGCCATTCTTTCCCCAGTTTCGGGCGATTGTCAAGGAGCCAATAAGCAAAAGGCGAAGGGAGACGTAGATTTTTGCCGATCGGAGGGCGCGGGGCAATCACTGCTTGCGGACCGGATCCGGAAAATGGACCCAGGCGCCGTCTTCATTGAAGGAATAAAGCGGGAGAAACCGGCCCTTGTATTGGGACTGGGGGAAGATGCCGTCGCGCGGCCGGGCGTTGTTGTCGAGAATGAACCAGGTACTGTTGGCGCGCGCGGCCAGTATGGCGTGCAGGCCCGGACGGTATTGCCCTTTGGGGATTTCCTGCCGGATGATCACCAGGCGCAGATCCCGCGCCGGAACGCCGAGAAAGCGCAGGGCGAAATATTTGGCGATGGCGTAGTCTTCGCAGTCGCCTCCCCGGCGGCTGATGAACTCGCGCGGGGTATCCCAGTGCTCGTCGATATTCCAGGTATCCTGGTCGCGTTTTGGCAGCCACTGGTTGAAATAGGCGCTCGCCATGCGCAGCACATCCAGTTCCGGGCTGGTTTTGGCGCGCTGAACGAGGTTACGCCAGTGCTCCGCGTCCGACCCGCGCAGGGCGTCGCCCGAGGCGGTGAAGGTCGGCCTCTTTTTTTCCGCGTCCAGCACCCGCCGCCATTGCGGCGCGAAAACGCGCTGGAAGAGAAGATCGTCCCGCGCCGGAGTCTCGGGCGCGTCGAAAAGCGACGGGGCCGGCGCGGCCCAGGCCGCGCCGGACCGCAGCGCGCCGAACAGAAAGATAAGGACGAGGCGGCGCAAAGGCATGGGAATTCTTACGCGCTGTGCGGCCGCGCGTCGCGCTTCCATTCGCTGACCATCTCGCGGACGCGGGCGGCTCGATCCCCTTCCTGGGTTTTGAAATGCTCGGCGAACACATGGAGCTGCGTGCCGCCGCGCGGCGTGAACAAGCCCTTGACCCGGCACCACAGCGGATCGAGCGTGACCACCAGATCGTCGAGCACGGCGTTGGTGATGGATTCCATGAAGGACTGGTGATTCCGGTAGGCGAACATGTAGAGCTTGAAACTCTTGGATTCCACACAGCGCTGGTCCGGAATGAATTCGACCACGATGGTGGCGAAGTCCGGCTGGCCGGTAACCGGGCAGAGCGAGGTGAATTCCGGAAAAACGATGCTGACTATATAGGGCCGATCCGGATAGCGGTTGGGAAACGCTTCAAGCAAATGCGCGCCGGGCGAGCCTTCGGGAACGTTGGGGGATTTGCCCCCAAGCACGCGCAGGTGCCCGGTCTGGTCGGAACCGCGGGTCGTCATATGTCTCCTTGGGAGTTATCGGATGAGACGCGCGGCAGCGTCAGGAACACCCGCCGCGAAGCGCCGAAATATCTGTACCAGCCGAAGGCCAGAGCCATGGCCGGGAACAGACTGAAAAAGCTCTGGCTGAACAGCGCGCCGGCCTGTGCCCGCGTTCCGGAAAAAAGAACGGCCAAAACCCCGGCCAGGGCCAGGCACAGGAAAATCATGAGCAACTGCAACCCCCGCGCGTAGGGCGCGGCCGCGCGCGAACGCAGCAGGACAAGCAGACAGGCAATAATGTGGAGCAGGGCCACGCAGGCGATCGCCACGTTCGCCAGCAGCCGGGCCGTCTGAATGCCTTCCGGCGGGAAAAGCCGGGCGATTACGCTGAGCAGGGGCGGCTGGGGGTTGAAGGCGGGCATTTGGAAAACGAAGAGCACGGCTGAATAGGCGCAGCCGCCGCAAAAAAACAAAAGCCAGCCGTGCAGGCCGGTAAAGGCGGTTTTCTCGGCCCGCCAGGTGGCGGCGGCCAGGCGCTCGCCCTCATCCGGCCCGGAAACGCGGCGGGCGCAGTGCTCGGCCAAAGCTTTCGCGCCGGGCCGCGTCGGAAAGGCCGCGCGCAGGGAATGGGCGTTGCGCGCGTAGGCGTACAGCGCGATTTCAAAAATCAGGGTGGGGGCAAGCAGGAAAAACCACCAGGCGGCGTTCCCGAACGGACGATCCGCGGCTTCCCAGCTCAGGCCGATGGCGCAGGTCAGGGCCACGGAAAGCGCCCAGAAGGCGATGCGCAGCTTGCCCAGCCTCAGGGCCAGATCGCGGCCGCCCGGAATGCGGAACATCAGGCTGAAAATCAGGCAAAACCCACCCACCGCCACCAGCGGGGAAAGCGTGAGCATGAAAAACGAAACCACGGTGACCCAGGCCCCCTGAAGACGGAGCAGCGTTTCCAGCGGGATAAAAAGCAGCATGGACGCAAGTGCCTGCAAACCGACCGCCGACCGCCAAGCCTGCCAGAGCAGCACCATCAGGGCCGCGCCCAACACCAGCCAGGCGAAGGGAGGATATTCCGTCGGGCCGGGCACAGCGGCCGCTCGCGTCCTGGCCGGGACGGCCGCCGCTTCCTGCCCGGCGGGGGCGGGGGGCGGGTCTTCTTGCTCCGGCGCGCCATAGGGCGGGCAGAACGCCTCCGGCCCCGCGGCCGGCTGCGGGCGGCGCCGCGTTTCCAGGACCGCCGCCACCCGGCGCGACAGGCGGAAATAGAACCACCAGGCCACATCGCAGGCCATGCTCAGGATGGACAACGCCATAATAGTCCGGGCCGATACGCTTTGGCGCCCAAACATGAGGAAGCTCACGAACAGGAGCAGCACGGCAAAACCCAAACGCGCCGCCAAGGCGAAACGCACGGATCGCGCCGCGTCCGACGCGCGCCGCAGCAGGCGCGACGCGGCGAACAAGAGCCAGATCCGCGTCAGGGCGTACACGCATAAAATCGGGGTGATCGGCTGTGGGCGCTGGAGGGACTCCACCAGCAGCGGGATGCTCCGCCCCCAGGCGATCAAATCGATCGTCAGAAACCCAAAAAAAACCAGCAGCCAGCCGCCGAAACCGTCCCAGCGCAAGCGGCGCAGAAGGACGCGCCGAATCCCGGCCCGTTCCTCGGCTTCCGGCAGGGCCGGGGCGGGTGCCCCAAGCGGCGTTTGTTCGCTTACAGTCAATAAAGTATCCATTCGGCACCTTTGTCCCTTTCAGGTAGCGGCCCCGCCAAAAAAATTCAAGCCTTTCTTTTTCGCCCGCCTTGTGGGGGGAGAGAAGGAACGCGCCGCCCGTATTCGGGCAGCGGCCAGTTTGGCGTCAGACAAGGAAAACGCGGTCCGGCGGAGCGACGTGCCATAGTCACGCATGGGTTTCGCGCGGGACGAATCGAATGCGGAACATGAGGCGGAATCACGCCAAAATGGCCGCTGCCCGCGCCGGCCCGCTTGACAGAAAGAGACGGCTTATCTAGTAGGTGTAACAGATCAACGAATTCAGAGACGATCGCCGTGCCGGTAAAAAAGCACCAAGGGAGAGCCCTGATGAGAGGAATGCCGCTGCCGTATGTGATTTTGGCTGTTTTTTTCGCTATGATCCTGTTGCCGTGCGCCGCCCGGGCGGAAGCCCCGATCAGCCGGCCGGACGCCCTGAGCCTTGCCGGCGTGGACGCCTACGGCTCTCCACAAAAAGCCCCGGCGCTGTTCCTGCATGATGCGCACACCGCCGCCCCGCTTGAAGCCATGCGGAACTGTACCGCCTGCCACGCGGTGGACAAACGCTCGGGCCGGCTGGATTTCCGCTTTGCCCCCACAGTGGGCCCCAACGGCAAGCCATTGTCCGGCAAGGCGCTTATGGACGCCTGGCATAACGGCTGCGGCGGCTGCCATGCCGCCATGGAAAAATCCGGACAGCCTTCCGGGCCGATCCAGACCGCCATGTGCGCCTCCTGTCATGATCCCAGGCCGTTCGCCACCCAGAGCGGCAGCATTGTTCCCACCACCGACATCATGAGCGACGACGTGCACGATGCGCACATGGCCTCGGACCTCATCCTGGGCGAAAACGGCGAGGACAACTGCGCCGTGTGCCACCATGCCGTGAAGAACGCCGACGGACAGATTATTCCCTGGGAAGCGGGCGAGGAAATCGCCTGCGCGGAATGCCATGGTCAGGAAGGCGGAAAAGTCCCCTCACTGCGCCAGGCTTCGCACGGCAGCTGCCTGAGCTGCCATGACAAGGTGCGGGAACAGGCGCAGGTTCCGCTGAGCTGTGAATCTTGCCACAGCAAGGCGTCCTAGCGCCGCCTCCGCACACGTCTTTTTCCCGATGGTCATGTCAAGCGGGCCTTTTTTCGCCTGTACGCGACCCGCGCAAAAATGCCCGCCTTTCTTGTACATGGGATAAAATACGCTATTTGGAAACAGCCCCAGGCGGCACAATT
>JAVBVM010000087.1:0-5130 GCA_031554295.1 Desulfovibrionaceae bacterium
CGTAGCGCCGGCCGGAGGAATGGCGGCCCTGGGCGAAACGCTCGGCGTTGGCGGCCAGACTGAGGGGGGTGGTGGGGTGGTGGCCGGTGCCGAAGGCGGTCTTGGGTTCGATGAGGATGACGGTGCGGCCTCGCGTGGCGGTGGCGTCCATCCAGGGGGCGAGGACGAGGAAATGGCGGCCGCACTCGACCGGCGTGAAGAAATCGCGCCAGGCGACGGCCCAGTCGGCTTTCGGAACCAGGCTTCTTTCCACGCGGGCCTGGGGCAAGGCGGCGGCAAGGGTGCGAAGGAAACGGTCCGCCCATTCCGCGTATTCGGTATGCAGCCGCAGGCGGCTTTCGCCGGTGGACAGGCTTTCCTCCTCCCAGCCGAAGGGGGCGGCCAGGGCGAGCACGCCGTTGGCGGCGTCCAGGTCGTTCTCTTCCACGATAACGTCAATGCGGATCAATTGCTCAGACATAGGGGCTTCCGGATGGGTAAAAATTCGAG
Source organism: Desulfovibrionaceae bacterium (assembly GCA_031554295.1). Taxonomy (GTDB): domain Bacteria; phylum Desulfobacterota; class Desulfovibrionia; order Desulfovibrionales; family Desulfovibrionaceae; genus JAVBVM01. The sequence goes on from JAVBVM010000087.1 coordinate 490, forward strand.
GGGACGTGTGTTGCCACACGCCCCCTCAAAAAATTCTGACAAGCGCCCAGGCGCTTAAGCACGGGCTCCGGCCAGAGTGGAATTACTTCACGCTGCTCTTCAGAGCCTTGCCGGGCGTGAACTTCACCACTTTGCTGGCGGGAATCTTGATTTCCTGGCCGGTGCGGGGGTTGCGACCTTTACGGGCGGCGCGCTTCGTCACTTTGAAGCTGCCGAAGCCGGTCAGGGTAACGGACTGGCCGCTGCTCAGGGCGGCGGAAAGCGCCGCGATGGTCGCATTAAGAGCCTTTTCCGCCTGGGCCTTCGTGGTAAAGGCCGCTTTCGCACGCACACTTTCAACAAGTTCGGCTTTCGTCATAATTGAGCCTCCATTGGGGTATTGGTTCCCAAAATAGGGTCACCTTTTTGGAATATTTGCAGGGCCGAAAAAGCCGCTGCTCTTACTTGACAGTGCGTATATACAGTTAAGTGCGGCGCTACGCAAGCATATTTCAAGGAGTTTTTTTATTTCGGGCGCCCATTTTCATTTATTGCCCAGGCTGTCCAGTCCCCTCCCCTTTGGGTCAATGGAAAAACTTCCCCGTAAGCCGCGTCCGGCTTGTGATTGTGCTTTTTTGCGGAGTTTGATAGTTCGGGTAAAACGACTATTGCCGTAAAGGAACAAGTAAAATGATCCATATTTTTCGTCGCCTCGCGCTATGCGCGCTTTTGTCCCTGATCTGCGCCGCCCCCCTGGCCGCGCAGCAACCCTTGCAGGTAATCATCGACGGCCCCGGGCAGTCTTCGTTTGGCTACGCCCTGGCCGCGCCGCTCGGCCCGACCGGCGGCCAGGCCCTGACCGGCAAGGGCGCCCAGTTGAATGCCTATATTCGCAACAACTTAAGCATTCTGCCTTTTTTGAACGCCGTTGAAGACAAGGCGATTCTGGGCGGCGTGGTACTGTCCGCCTACAGTGGGCCGGAAGTGGACATCCGGCGCTTCAAGCTTTCCGGAGCGGACATCCTGATCACCGCCGGCTGGCCCGAGGGCGATACGGGCGAAGGCCCGTTCAACGTGGAGTTGCGCGCCCTGGATACCTTCTCCGGCGAGCAGCTGGCGGCCCGGCGCTACACTTTGCCGCGCGGCATGGACATGCTGGGCGAGATGGCAGATCGCTTTTGTTCGGAGCTTCTGATCGCCCTGGTCGGCAAGGGGGAACTGTACCAGTCGACTCTGGCCTTTGTGAAAACGACCGCGCCGGAGCAGAAAAACATCTTCATCACCCGGCCGGGCGGCCGCGGCCTGACGCAAATCACCAGAGAAAAAGGCGAGGCGCTTTCGCCCGCCTGGTCGGCGGACGGGCGCTATGTCGCGTTCACCTATATCGACCGGCGTTCGCACAGCCTGGGCCTTTGGAACGCCGCCACGAACAGCGTGCAGAAAACCCGCTTCATCAACAGCACGGTGATTTCGCCCAAGTTCATGCCGGATGGCCGGATTGCCGCCAGCCTTTCCACGCGCGGCTACCAGGATATTTTCCTGCTGGACCCCAGCCTGAACCGGGATCGGGCCCTGGAGTCGAGCTCGGCCATCAACGTCTCGCCGTCGTTTGACGCGAGCGGCACCAAGATGGCTTTCTGCTCGAACCGCCTGGGCGGTCCGCAGATATTCCTGAAGGACTTGAACAACGGGCAGGTCACGCGCATCAGCCGCAGCGGCAGCTACAACACCTCGCCCACCATCAGCCCGGACGGCACGGTGATCGCCTTTACCCGCCGCACGGACAGCGGCCACCGCATTTTCGTTTATGACCTGACCACGCAGGCCGAGCGCCAGATATCCTTTGGCCCGGGCAGTGATGAGGAACCGGCCTTCGCGCCGGACGGCCTGTTCATCGCCTTCACCTCCACCCGATCGGGATCGCGGCAGATTTACCTGACCACGCGTTACGGCGCGCAGCCCAAACGTCTTCCCGCCGGCTCGGGCGATGCGGGCATGCCAGCCTGGGGCGTGCGCAAATAAAATAACGGGGAGCAGAACAAGGGACAACGAAACCGGCGGATCCGCGAAAACGGAACCGCCGGATTTTTTTGCACAAAAAACGGCTAACCGGCGGCGGCTTTGGCGATCAGGCGTTGCAGGGCGTTCAGGGCGTCCGAATCGGCATCGACAAAACGGAAGCCCATCAGATAGCTGCCGGCCGACGGTTTTACCCAGGCCACTTCGGCCAGAGCCATCAGGTACTGCTCTGTATCGTTCTCATGCGCCTTGAAAAACGCGGACGAATACTTGTTCAGGCGGGGGATGCGGATTTTGACCTGGCACTTGTCGCCCTTTTGCAGGGCGCGCGGGGCCTCCACGCACAATCCGCCGGCGCTGATGTCCGAGCAGGTGGTTTCCAGGAAAGCGTCCTGCACTATCGGGAACGTCAGGTGTTTGATTTCCACCTGATACGGCTTGGGCAGCCGCAGGGCTTTGCGCTTTTCCTCAAGTTCACGCTCGCTGAGCGGCTCAAACGGGGCTTTTGTGTTGTCAAAGACCATTGCTTCCTCCTTCGTAAGGTGCTGCCAAAGCAGGCGCCGGGTGCAGGGCGATGGCCCGCGCGGCCGACGCAAAAATTCGTCTCATTCCTCTCCCGGCGGCGTCAGCGTCAGCGCGCCGTGGCGCACGCCTTTCATTGCCAGCAAATGATCCGCAAGCGCCCGCACCGCGGCGGTTTCGCCTTTGAGCACCAGAATTTCCAGGCACGCGCTGTGGTCAAGGTGTACATGCAGCGCGGCCACGATGCTGCCGTGAAAATCGTGCTGCGCGGCGGTAAGGCGCTTGCTCAGATCGCCCTCGTGGTGATCGTAGAGCAGCGTGAGCACCCCCGCGGCCCGGCCGGAGGCGTCGCGCATGGCGTCATCCAGAAGGGCCGTCCGGACAAGATCCCGGATCGCTTCCGAGCGGCTGGCATACCCCTTTCGATCGCACAACCCGTCGAATTGCTCCAACAGGCGCGCTTCAAGGGAGACTCCAAACCGGGCGAGTTGTTCCATGCTTTTCCCCGTGCTCAATCTTACCCTGCTTGTACCTGATTTTTTTCCATTGCGGAAGTTTTTCCCGCCGCGCGAAATGAGAAAAAAAAACAAGGCCCCGGCATTGATATGCCCCCCATCAGGTTTTCAAAGGTTAAGCCTAGAGGGGCTTTATTCCTTTGTCTACCTGATGGGGGGGGCATATCACAACAGCCGGGGCCTTGCGATAGAACGGAAGCCGTCCCTTCCGGGGAACCTAGCCTTTGAGCACGGCCAGCGTGGCTTCGGCGATTTCCAGCTCTTCGTTGGTGGGCACCACCAGCACGGGCACGCGAGTGCCGGGCTTGCTTATGCTGCGCACGTTGGGGCCGCGCTTGGCGTTGGCGTCCAGGTCAAGCTCAATGCCCATGGGGGCGAGGTTGGCGCAGACTTCCGCGCGCATCAGGTCGTCATTTTCGCCGATACCGGCGGTGAACAGCACCGCGTCCACGCGGCCGAGCTCGGCATAGTAAGCGCCGATGTACTGCCGGATGCGGTGGCAGAACATTTCAAAGGCCAGCTGGGCCTTTTTGTCGCCGTTCTGGCGGGCGTCGTGCAGGTCGCGCATGTCGTTCATGCCGGCAATGCCCTTCAGGCCGCTCTGCTTGTTCAGCAAGTCATCGATTTCCTTAATGGAAAACTTTTTGTGCTCGGCCAGATAGGCGTGGATGGCCGGGTCAATATCGCCGCAGCGCGTGCCCATCATCAGGCCGGCCAGCGGGGTCATGCCCATGCTGGTGTCAATGCACTTGCCGCCCTTCACCGCGCACATGGAGCAGCCGTTGCCCAGGTGGCAAGTGATCACGTTAAAATCGTCCAGGGGCTTTTTCAGAAACTCGGCCGCTTTGCGCGTGACGTAGCGGTGCGAGGTGCCGTGGAAGCCGTAGCGGCGGATGCGCAGCTTCTCATACAATTCGTAGGGCAGCGCGTACATGTAAGCATACTGCGGCATGGTCTGGTGGAATTCGGTATCGAACACGGCCACGGACGGCGCGTGCGGAAAAACCCTTTCCGCCACTTCAATGCCCGCGAGGTTGGCCGGGTTGTGCAGCGGCGCCAGAGGGATGTTCGCCTTGATCGCTTCCTTCACATCGGCGGTGATCCGGCAGGACTTGTCAAAAGTTTCGCCGCCCTGCACCACGCGGTGGCCGACCGCGTAAATTTCCTTCAGATCTTTGATCACGCCGTCTTTGGCGTCGGTCAGCAGGGCCACCACACGCTGCATGCCCGCCACGTGGTTGGGGAAGGCTTCTTCCACCTTCAGCTTGCGTTCCTTGTCCGTATCCGGATGGATCTTGTGCGTGAGCGCGCCCACGGGTTCGCCGATGCGCTCGACCAGGCCCGAGCAGAGCGGCGCCTTGGTCGTCATGTCAATCAGCTGGTATTTGAAGGATGAACTCCCCGCGTTAATAACCAAAACTTTCATGGCAACTTCCTTAGTTATGGGAAAAACCCGGTGCAATAAAATTGCGCGGCCGCACAGCCGGGCATGGATTCAAAAAACGGCACCATAGCCGATAAGCTATGGCAAGGCAAGCAAATGCCGATCCCCGAATATCCGCGTGAGACAATGATTTTTTGGGCTATTTTGAAAAAATATCCCGAT
>JAVBVM010000110.1:0-3135 GCA_031554295.1 Desulfovibrionaceae bacterium
CTTGAGGACTTGTGCCTGCGCGCGCTCGGACTTTCGCGTTTGGCCCTGGAGCAACTGGAGGCCGAACGCGAACTGTTCGTCAATGGCGCGGCCAATCTCTTCACACAGGTGGAATTCGCGGATATCACGCGCATGCGCCGCCTGCTCACCGCCATTGAGGACCGCGGCCGCCTGCTCGATCTGCTGGACGCCACCTTGCGCGGCGAGACCGTGAGCATTACCTTGAGCCCGGACAGCGCCGAAGGGCTTGAAGCCTGCGCCATGATCAGCGCGCCCTTCGGCAACGACGGCCCGCGCGGCGTGGTCAGCCTGTTCGGCCCCCTGCGCATGGATTACGCGCGGCTTATCCCCGTTGTGGAGGGCGTCTCCAGCGCCCTCACCGCGCTCTATGCCCAACACCTTACAAAAGCATAACGCCCGGAGAAAATACTGATGAACCCTAAAAACCCTTATGAGCGCTACCGCGCGGCTGACCAGTCCAAAGAAAACGATCTGTGCGATCTGGTGGGTTGCGATCCGCGGGAAGAAGCCGCCATCCAGTCCGCGCCCGTGCCCGAAAGCCCGGAAGCGAGGCTGGAAGCCCTGGCTTTGACTGAGGCCGAGTTGCGCCGCCTGGCCACGGAAACCGTCTGTCCCGGCTGCGCCGAGCGCGCCGCCGCCGAAGACGAGCGCCTGCGCCTGTATGCCGAAATGGACAATTTTAAAAAGCGCCTCCAGCGCGAGCAGGCCGAACAAGCCCGCTACGCCGCCGGCAACGTGCTGGCCGACCTCCTGCCCGTGCTCGACAATATGGAGCTGGCCCTCCAGTATTCCGGCAACGAAATATGCAAGCCCATCCTCATGGGCGTGGAAATGACCCACAAAATTCTGCTCGATACCTTGCGCCGCCACGGCCTTGAGGCCATCGGCCAGACCGGCGACGTGTTCGATCCCCTCATCCACGAAGCCGTCGGCCGTGAAGAAGCGCCGGATCTCGACCCCGGCCTGGTCAGCAAACTCATGCAGCGCGGCTACAAGCTCGGCGACCGCCTTCTGCGGCCGGCCCGCGTCATCGTCAGCGCTTAGCCGGAATAAAGACGCCTCCGGCGGCCAAAGGGGCAAAGCCCCTTTGGAAATCCCTTCTTCCGTCCCGGCGCCCATATTGTGGGCGCCGGGACGGACGCTTTTATTCACGCGCCAAACCGGCTTTGCTCTCCGGGGTAAAACGCCTTTCCATGATTGACGCGCCAAGGCGGACACAGTACATTTCGGCGAATATTCCTCAGGAGAAGAGCGCCATGAATGCTGACACCGCTTTTTCGGGATTCGGGGAAACCGAGCCCAAAAAACTCCCCGGACTGACTTTGATCTTCTGCATCCAGACCTGGATCGGCGCTCTGGGCACAGCGCTCCTGGCTATTTACGAAATCTACGTTATGCTGACGCAAGTCCGCTGGATGCAAGAATACCTGACCATGGCGCCCATGACGCTTGTGACGATCGTCATGTGCATTCTCTACGCCCGGGCCCTGGCCTCCATCCATGCCCGCGCCCCGGAAACGCCCGGCCGCTGCCGCACTCTGATGATGATCAGCATTGTCCTCACGGCGCTGTGCATCGCGCTTTCCACAGTGCTGGAACTGGCGTACGGCTTTATTTCCCATACCACCCACCTGCCCCTGGGCTATGTGCTCCGATACCTGCTTGTCTCGCTTATCGTCTGCGAAGCCTGGCGCCGCTATTTCGGCGTTTCGGAAAAGGTGCGGGAAACCTTCGCCTGGAAACCGGAAGAAAACCCGGGCTACGCCGGCCGCCCGGCGGAAATCGGCCTGTTCCAGACCATCTGCTGGATGAGCCTGGTCTGGTATGGCGGCGAGGGAATCGAATTTTTTATTTCCTTGCTTACCGCCGACAAGGCGGGCTATCTGTTCGCAAGCTTCCCGTTCTTTTCCATCCTGGCCGTGGTGCGGACCATAGCCGCCCTGGCCCTGCCGATTATCGCCCTGCGCGCCTCACACGCCGGCTCCGGCCGCCGCCTGACCATTTTCTGGTGCCTTGGCCTCACCCTCGCGCTGGCTATCCTGACCACCCTCACCGCCCAGGCGACCTGGGAAATCCGGGCCAGAACCGCTATCATGCTGCCCCTCATGGGCTCCTTTGTCATGTTCTCCGGCAAAACGGTCCTGACCCTGGCCTTCTGGTGGTACTTCGCCGTGTCGGACAAAGCCCGCGCCTGGCTGGAACAGCGGGAAGAAACGGGCGTGGTTTAAGGCCCTCCCGCCTTCTTCTTGCAAAAATCCCGCGCTCGTGTATTGCTTTTTTTCTCGTTTTTTATCGAGACAGAAGGAGAAGAAATGGGAAAGGTACTGATTATCGGGGCCGGCGGCGTGGGCGGCGTGGTGGCGCACAAATGCGCCCAGGTGCCCGAGGTGTTTTCGGATATTCTTTTGGCCAGCAGAACCAGGAGCAGGTGCGATGAAATCGCGGCCAGCGTGAAAATGCGCACCGGCCGGACCATCAGCACGGCCAAGGTGGACGCGGATAACGTGGCCGAGCTTTCGGACCTGATTCGCAGCTTCAAGCCCGCGGCTGTTTTGAACATTGCCCTCCCCTACCAGGATCTGACGATTATGGACGCCTGCCTTGAAACCGGCGTCGATTACCTGGACACGGCCAACTATGAGCCGCTGGATCAGGCCAAATTCGAATATAAATGGCAATGGGCCTACCAGGACCGCTTCCGCGAAGCCGGCCTGACCGCCATTCTCGGCAGCGGCTTTGACCCGGGCGCCACCAACGTGTTCTGCGCTTATGCCCAGAAGCATCATTTCGACGAAATCAACACGCTGGACATTCTGGACTGCAATGCCGGCGATCACGGCTACCCCTTCGCCACCAACTTCAACCCGGAAATCAACATCCGGGAAGTCACGGCGCGCGGCCGCTACTGGGAGCGCGGCGAGTGGGTAGAAACCGACCCGCTGTCCTGGAGCATGCGCTACACCTTCCCGGACGGCATCGGCAAAAAGAAGCTCTACCTGCTCTACCACGAAGAGCTGGAATCACTGGTGCAAAACCTGAAGGGCATGCGCCGGGCCCGCTGCTGGATTACCTTCTCCGACAATTACCTGAAGCACCTGGAGGTGATCGGCAACG
>JAVBVM010000201.1:0-2686 GCA_031554295.1 Desulfovibrionaceae bacterium
TTCTGGAGGGCCGGCCGATCGACGTGTTCAACGAAGGCCGCATGCAGCGCGATTTCACCTACATTGATGACATCATCCAGGGCGTACTGGGCGTGCTGGAGCACACGCCCCGGCCCAATCCGGACTGGCCCCCCGAGCGGCCCCGGGAGGGTTCCGGCGCGGCCGGCGGCAGCGCCCCCTATGCGCTTTATAATATCGGCAACAACACGGCGGTCAGTCTGGAGGAATTCATCAGCACGCTGGAGGCCGCCCTGGGCGTAAAGGCCAAGCGCAATCTCCTGCCCATGCAGCCGGGCGACGTGCCGGCCACCTGGGCGGACATTGACGCCCTGCACCGGCTCACCGGCTTCACGCCGGCAACGCCGCTGTCGCGCGGCCTGAAGAAATTTGTGGAGTGGTATCGCGGCTACTATGCGTTGTGATGTTTCCCGTGAAACACCTCGGGAAATTTTTCGAGGGCAATGATGGACGCCATTACCTGTATTGCCGAAGGGCGAATTCGCGAAGCGCTTGAGCGCGGGGAATTCGACAATCTGCCGGGGGCCGGCGCGCCGCTGAATCTGGAGGCCGACGCCCATGTCCCGCCGGAATTGCGTATGGCCCACACGCTTTTGAAAAATGCCGGCTATCTGGCGGAATCGGCTGACCCGAAAGCGCCGGTTGAAAGCCTGCGCGCCTGCCTGCCGGACGAAGAGGCCGAGGCTTACGGCAGCGCCTTGCGCCTGGAGGTGCTGCGCAAAAAGGCAAAGGTGCTTTCCGGCCTGGACCGGGCCGACGCGCCCGCCTCAGCCTACCATAACAAAGTGGCCCGGAAAATCGCCAAACGCTGAGGGCTGTTTTTACGGACCTGTAAAAAGAGCGTCGCGGGTTGCCGTGACGCTCTTTTTTTATATCCTTTACATGAAGGATTCCATGCCGGGGGGGCCAAAGGGGGCATGCCCCTCGGCCGCCGGAGGCGCGTTAAAAGCTACCGCCCTTTTTCGCTCCGGGCCCAGTATTCGAGTTCGAGCGACTCGCTGGCCAGCACGGCTTCACGGAGTTCCTCCGGCGTGACGGTGGCCGCGCCGACCTGGCCCACGACCAGGCCGGCGGCCTGGTTAGCGATCAGGCAGCTGTCCAGCAGGGACAGGCCGGCGGCCAGGCATTGGGCGACGACGGCGATCACGGTGTCGCCCGCGCCGGTGACGTCGAAAACGCGGCGGGCGGCGGAGGGAATGTGCACGACCGTGGCCGGGTCGAGGAACAGGGCCATGCCGTTGGGGCCAAGGGTGGTCAGAAGGTGCTGGCAGGCCAGGTCGGCGAAGACTTTCCGGCCGGCGGCCAAAAGCTCGTCGCGGCTTTCCACGGGCAGGCCCGAAGCTTCATGTGTTTCCTTACGGTTGGGGGTCATGAGAAAAGCATTGGTGTAGAGCGGGAAATTGGGCGTTTTCGGGTCAACCAGCACTTTGCAGGAGCGGGGCAGGGCGGCGAGCACCGCGGCCAGTTCGGCCATGAAGTCGCCGGAAATCAGGCCCTTGCCGTAGTCGGAAAGGATCAGCACCTCGAACGGCTCTTGCTCGAGCGTTTTGCGCAGGCAGTCCAGCACGTTTTTGCGGATGGCCGCGCCCACCGGCCGGCGGTCTTCCCGGTCAATGCGCAAAACCTGCTGGTTGCGGGCGATGACGCGCGTTTTCAGGGTGGTGGGGCGTTCCGGGTCGCCGCTCAGGTGGTAGTCAATCTGCTCGCGTTCCAGCTCCTCGCGCAGCATATCCGCGCGCCCGTCCCGGCCGCAGACGCTGATCAGCAGAGGGCGGCCCTCAAGCATGCGGATATTGCGGGCGACGTTGCCGGCGCCGCCGAGCACGCGGTGTTCCTCCTCAGCCAGTACAATGGGCACGGGTGCTTCGGGCGAAATGCGTTCGGCGTCGCCGACCAGATATTCGTCCAGCATGCAGTCGCCAACGATGCAAACGCGCGCGCCTTTCAGGCGGTTCAAAAGCTTGGGCAGATGGTGTGTGGCGATTTTCGTCATAGTGGTTCCAGACCCGGCTTGGATGGCCGGGCCTCAGGTTTGTCGGGCGGTTTAGCGGGTTTCAGAAGCTGGTTCCGCGCCCGGGCTCGTGCCCAGCTTTGGGGCCTGGTCCATATCCGGCGCCATGGCCGGTGCCATGCCTGGCTCCGTCTCCGGGGCCAGGCCCGAGGGCAGACGCTGAAGCAGCGCGGCCAGTTCTTCCGGCGAGCCGTAGCTGAGGATGATGCGTCCCTTTTTTTCCGAGCCCTGCACTTTGACTTTCAGGGCGAAGTAGGAGGCCAGGCGGGTTTGCAGGGCCATAACCGTATCGGCCGGCGGGGTTTTCGCCTGCCGGGCGCGGGGCGCGGCCGCGGGCGGCGGCACGGCGCCGGAAAACTGCTCGGGCAGCGCGCCGTGATCGCGCCAGTGCACGGCGGCGGCCTCGGCCTCGCGCACGGAAAGGGAACCGGAAAGAATATGCCGGCGCAGGGCGTCCTGGGCCTCATCATCCGTGATCACCAGCAGGGCGCGGGCGTGGCCGGCGGTCATGCGGTTCTGCCGCATATCCTCCTGCACGGCCTCGGGCAGTTGCAGCAGGCGCAGGGTGTTGGCGATGGCCGGCCGGCTTTTGCCGATTTTCAGGGCCAGATCTTCCTGGGTCAGGCCGAATTGTTCGCGCAAGTCGCGCAGGGCGAA
>JAVBVM010000001.1:0-2984 GCA_031554295.1 Desulfovibrionaceae bacterium
TTCGGCGCGTATCTCGGGTCCGTCGGCACAACGCTGTTTTGGATGTTCCTGTTCCTGCTCGCCGTGCAGCTTGTTACGGGATTTTCTTGGTTGGGTTTTGTCCGCGACTGCTATGCGAAGATTACGGAATTCGCGCGGCGCATGGCTGAAAAGAGGGAAGCCAGGACAAAGCCGGTACTTTTTCTGGCGAAAACAGAGCATAAAACCGCGCCAGAACCTGTAAAGCCCGCGATCAGAATAGCGGAACGCGCGGCGCCCATAGCGCTCCGCGAAGAGGAAAGCGAAGCCGGTTTCCGGTTTTCCGGGCCTGCCGCATCCGAAGGCGATGCCACCATTCCCGCCAAAAATATTTTGCCCGGCGCGCAAGGCAGGGCTCTGCCCGGCGCGGACCTCGGCTTTCTCTCTCCCGGCGCGGAGGATGAAAGCGATCCCCCCTGGATTCGCGACCTGGAAGAGGACAACGTTGGCGAACTCGCGGTGCGCAATCTGACTATCCCCCGGGCAGTTCCCGCAGGGAAGCCCGTAACTGAAAAGATCAGCCATGCGCCGGAAAAAACGCCGGAGGAGCCAACCGGACCGGCCATTGATATCCGCGAAGCGGTAAGCACGGTTCCGGCCATTGATCCCGAAAGTCCCAAGGTCAAGCGCGTGGCGCTGCCGCCTTTCTCTCTGCTGCACACCGTCGCTTCCGCTTCGGAAAAAACGCCGCGCGAGGTTCTGGAGGCAAAAGGCAGAACGCTCATGACCTGCCTGTCGGATTTCGGCATTCACGGCGAACTCGTCGGCATCGCGCCGGGACCCGTGGTCACCATGTTCGAAGTGCGCCCGGCCGCCGGGGTGCGCGTGGCGCGTATCGAGAACCTCAGCGATGACCTGGCCCTCGCGCTCAAAGCTATCGCCGTACGGGTCCAGGCGCCTATTCCCGGCACGGATACAGTCGGTATTGAAATTCCCAATGACATCCGGGAAATTGTCTGCTTGAAGGAACTTTTCTGCTCCAAAACTTTCGCGGAGTCCGATTCACTCCTTTCCATGGCCCTCGGCAAGGACATCCAGGGAGCCCCGGCCATGGCGGATCTTGCCCGCATGCCGCACCTTCTGGTTGCCGGCGCGACCGGGGCAGGCAAAAGCGTGTGCCTGAACTCCATTCTGCTTTCCTTTCTCTATAAAGCTCGGCCCGACGAGGTGAAACTGCTGCTCGTGGACCCCAAGCGCGTGGAAATGGCCGTTTACGCCGACCTCCCGCATCTGGTCCACCCCGTGGTCACCGAGATGGAGATGGCCAAAAACGCGCTCAACTGGGCCGTCAACGAGATGAGCGACCGTTACAACAGGCTGGCTCAGCTCGGCGTGCGTAATATCATTGCGTATAACGAGAAAATTAAGGAATTGGATAAGAGCAGGCACCCCGAACTCGCGCATCTCGAGATGATGCCATACTTGGTGATTATCATCGACGAACTGGCGGATCTGATGATGACCGCGGCCAAGGAAGTGGAAGGCTACATCATGCGCCTGGCCCAGCTTGCCAGGGCGGCGGGCATCCACATGATCCTCGCCACCCAGCGGCCGAGCGTGGATGTGGTGACCGGGCTGATCAAGGCCAACTTCCCGTGCCGTATTTCGTTCCAGGTTACGTCCAAGCACGATTCGCGGACCATTCTGGATGCCGTGGGCGCGGAACACCTGCTCGGCAAGGGCGACATGCTGTACAAGCCCGCGGGCGGTAAGTTTAAGCGTCTGCACGGCGCATTCGTCAGCGATGACGATGTGGCGGCAGTCACCGACTACTGGCGCAGCCGTCAGAAACCGTCATACTCCGTCGACTTTACCGACTGGGGAGGCGAATCCTTGTCCGGTGGCGGCAATGGCGGCAATGGCGGCGGGGATGATATCGTTTCCGATCCCATGTATGGTGAAGCCGTAAATTTTGTGCGGGAGCAGGGCAAGGCCTCCATCTCGCTTATCCAGCGCCGGTTCCGCATCGGCTTTAACCGCGCCGCCCGATTCGTGGAACAGATGGAGCAGGACGGCGTTATCGGTCCGGCGGATGGCAGTAAACCGCGTGCGGTTCGCTGATGGCGCGGTGAGTATACAGGAGAGTCACTATGCGTAATTTGGCCTATATTTGCGCGGGATTCTGCGCGTTTTTCTTTTTTACTTCGTTTGCCCTTGCGGCCACGGACCCGGCGGCGGACGCCATGCAAAAGCGCTACGCGGCCGTACAGCGAATGCGGGCGGATTTTATCCAGACTCTGACCCACAAGGAGAGCGGCAATGTGGAAAAACGCACCGGCGTTTTGTTTTTTGCCAAGCCGCTCAAGGTTCGTTGGGAGACGAAAACCCCCATTCCCGAACTGCTTCTGATCACGCCCGAGGCTGTGTGGAACGCTTTTCCTGACGAGGACATGGCCTATAAATACCCACCCAATATTTCGGAATCCGAGAGCATCGTACGTGTGCTAACGGGGCAGAGCGCGCTGGACAAGGATTTCATTGTTGAGAACAAGGGAATGGAGAAAGGCCTCTCGCGGCTCGCTCTGTATCCGAAGAATCCGACTCAGTCCATGACCGAGGCTGAACTTGTGGTGGACGCCAAATCCGGGCTTATCCATTCGGCGCGGGTTATCGACTTTTACAACAACACCAACGACATTGTTTTTACCCAGCAGGATCTGGCCGCGAAATTGCCTGACTCCACCTTTGTGTTCACCCCGGCAAAGGGTATGAAAGTGGAAGACAGGACGAAGGGCGGCCCGGTTGCCAAGCCGTTGATGCGGTAAAATAGCCTTTGGTGTTTCTCCGGCCGGTTTCTTTACGGATAACGAGATACGACCTTAGAGCCCGACGGCCCGTTTCAGCGCCGCCAGTTCTTTTTCGTCGAGCTCGCGGATCGCTCCGGCGGGAAGGGAGCCGAGAAGCAGCGGGCCGGAGGAAACGCGAACAAGGCTCAGGACGGTCAGTCCGAGGTCGCGGCATATGCG
>JAVBVM010000122.1:0-18075 GCA_031554295.1 Desulfovibrionaceae bacterium
CGGGCGCACGCGCTGATTGTGCCGGTATTCCTGGTGCGAGAAGGCATGGGGTATCGCTTGAAGGTTTCCACTCCGTTGGACACGAATTTATTGCCAGGAGACTATCAGCAAAAAATAGTGGCTGCGGCTGAATTTTACACGAAAGCTGTGGAGGATGCGCTACGCGCCCACCCGGAACAATGGTTCTGGATGCATAACCGTTGGAAAACTCAACCGACGGAACAGGGGCCTGCCAAGTAAAGCTCTCAGAGCCAAAAAGAAAGAAAAATAAAAAAGACGCGCGAAAAGGGGCTTCTCGCGCGTCTTTTTTATTTTCCCTCAAAACACATCGTGAAACGAACAAATGTTCCACCTGAGGCATTCTGGCGCGTTCCTTTGTTTACGGCTTTTTTGATGAAAAATTTGGATTCACAGTAAGCAGGGAGGATGCATACAGGAGAACCCAAGTCAGAAAACGTTATCACTCAGGCACAAAAGTTAACATAATTTACATTATGGGACAATGCTGCGCACATATGGCCCCTGGCTCTTGAGGGACGGAGTTGGCATCTCCTTTTCATCCCAGGTTCGATCAGTAAATAAAAAGCAGCGCGCAGACTTGACCTGTGCGCGTTGTTTTGAAAGCCTTCGGCCGGAAGTTCGTGGAGCAAAAAAAAATCAACCACGGCCAATTTTCAGCCATGGTTGATTTTTGGTTGGAAAATTTTTTCTGACCTATGCTAATCTGATATTTTAGGCATTGTGCTCTTCAACCACTTCCGCGACTTTCGCTTCAGCATTTTCAGGGGTGACGGACTCGACGACCTTCTTGGCTTCGCCCTGCATACGTCTTACAAAGGCATCCCGGCACTCATAGCTGCAAAACCGGTAGATCTTGTCGCCATTACGGACAGTTATGCCGGAATCGGCATCAATATAGGTTCCGCAAGTGGGATCTTTGACCAATTCGCCCGTAGCGATTTTGTCTTCTTTCTGTTTCTGGCTGTCCTGCTTTTTATGACGCGAGTCATTGGTGAACAGCCGGAACAAAAAGTAGCCGGCGGCGATGAGAATCAACCATTTAATCATATCAAAGACCTCGTTACGTAAATTACTGGGAACGGTTTGGACTATGCCTGGAAAATACATGTGCCGTCAAGACGGTATTCCAACGAAGCCAATGCCTTTTCCGCCGTGCGGCCGAACCCCGGCAGGTTGAGGGCCGGGGCTAACTCCACCAAGGGAACAAGTATAAACGCTCGTTCCGCAAGGCGCGGATGCGGCAGGGTTAAGTTTTCACTTGAAGAAATCTCCCGATCAAACAGCAGGAGATCCAGGTCAATGACGCGCGGTCCGTAGCGTGCCCCGTTTCGTGTCCGGCCTAGGTCGCGTTCTATTTTCTGCAAAATGGCCAGACATTCATTGGAATACATCCTTTCCGCAATGGTAAGTTCAAATACCTGATTGGCAAACCAGGCTTGTTCCTTGAGCAGTTGCGGCTCCGTCCAGTAAACGGAAGAGGCGCGTACCTGTTTTGTTTCAAGGGAAAAATTTTTTTTCAGAGCCCAAGCGGCCTGTTCCAGATTTTGAAGCGGCCCGCCATGGGGCGAATCCATATTGGAGCCAGCGCCAATATATATGATATGCATGAAAATACCTTTTCCGGCACCGTACGGTATGCCCATAGAGGTGTCAATCGGCTGTGAATCGTGTACTGTACTCCCATGGGAACCGCACCACGCTCCGCTAAAATCGCCCCTTCCAGGACGTCTTCAGATGCCGTGCTGGATCGTTTTCTGGAATGCCTTTTGGTGGAACGCGGTCTTTCAGAAAATACCTTGACCGCCTATGCGACGGACCTGAAGGATTTCACCGCCTTTCTCGAGGAGTCCTGCGGCGGCGTTGCGCCTGAAAAAGCGTCCACTGAACAGTTGCTCGATCACATTGTGAACCTGCGCGCCCGCAACCTGACCAACCGCAGTCTGGCGCGCCATCTCTCCAGTCTGCGCGGCTTTTTCGAATTCGCCACGGCTGAAGGCGTTTGCCGGAAAAACCCGCTGGAGCTTTTTGAAAATCCGAAGCTGCCGCGCAAACTGCCGCACGTGTTGACACGAGCGGAAATGGACGCCCTGCTCGAGGCGCCCGATTTAACCGAACGCCTGGGCGCGCGCGACCGGGCCATTTTCGAACTTCTGTACGCGGCCGGCCTGCGCGTGTCTGAGCTATGCTCCTTGCATGTGCTGGACGTGGATCTTCAGACCGGCATGGTCCGGGTATTCGGCAAAGGCTCCAAGGAGCGCATTGTCCCTTTGTATGCCCGGGCCGCCGGCTTTGTCGACGCCTGGATCCGCCATTGGCGGCCATCCTTCAAACCCGCGGCCGATGCCCTGTTCCTGAACCGCTCGGGCAAGGGGCTCACCCGCCAAGCCATTTGGAAAATAGTCCAGGCCCGGGCCAAACAGGCCAACATCACCAGCAACATTTCACCACATACATTCCGCCATTCGTTCGCCACCCATTTGCTGGAAGGCGGCGCGGATCTGCGCTCAGTGCAAATTCTGCTCGGACATGCCGATATTGCCGCCACCGAACTCTATACCCATGTCCAGACGGAACGCCTGGCCCAAATCCACGGCACGCACCATCCGCGCTCACGCAAAAGCGGGACTAGCCCAGGGTCACAATATGAAGCTGACTGAAACGCCACCACAAGCCGCGCCGGTAATCATCACCACGCACGCCAATGCCGATTTTGACGCTCTGGCCAGCATGATCGCGGCCGCCAAGCTTTACCCTGGCGCGGCCCTGATTTTTCCCGGCAGCCAGGAGCATGCCCTGCGGAATTTCTTCATGCAAAGCGTCTCCTACATGTTCAACTTCAAAAATCTGCGCGACATCGATCTGAAATCCGTCCGGCAACTGGTTCTGGTGGACGTGCGCCAGCGCTCCCGCGTGCCGCACATGGCCGAGGTGCTGGCCCTGAAAAATCTTGAGATCCATATTTACGATCACCACCCGCCCTCCCCCTCAGCGGAAGACAATATTTCTGGGAATATCACACACTTTAGTCCAACCGGCGCTACGGTCAGCATTCTGTCGCACATCCTTATGAACAAGGGTGTCAGCCTGAGCCCGGAAGAAGCTACTCTGCTCGCCCTCGGCCTGTATGAGGATACAGGCAGCTTTATGTACTCGTCCGTAACAACGGAAGATTTTCAGACAGCGGTTTGGCTGAGTTCCCAGGGTATGGATATGAGCGTGATTTCCTCCCTGGTCAGTCGAGACTTGAACGCGGACCAGATCGCAGTGCTGAACTCCCTGCTTCAGTCGGCCGTGAATCTGGATATCAACGGCGTGACCATTGTGCTGACCGAGGTGGTGCTCGACAAATACATGAACGACATCGCCCAGCTCGCGCAAAAAATGATCGAGATGGAAAATATCAACGTGCTGTTCGCCCTGTGCTTTATGCATGACCGTATTCACCTGGTAGCGCGAAGCCGCATAGCGGATGTGAACGTCGGGCAGATTTGCTCGGCCCTTGGCGGCGGCGGGCACGCGTATGCCGCTTCCGCCTCCATCAAGAACAAACCCCTGAACCAATTGAAAGATGAATTGGTTGCCCTGCTCTTTTCTTCGGTCAAAGAACAGGTGCCGGTGCGCCGCATCATGTCTTCGCCGGTGATCAGCGTGCGGGAAAACGCCAGCATCAGCGAGGCCGCGCAACTGATGACGCGCTTCGGCCTTAAGGCCGTGCCTGTGCTGAATGCCGGCGGCGAATGCTCCGGCTTTCTCGAGCAACAGATCGCCGCTCGAGCTGAAACGCACGGCCTCGGCCATCTGGCCGTCGTCGAATACATGCAGCGCACAGTGCGCACAGTCACACCGGATGACGGCCTGATCGCGGTTACGGAAATCATTGTCGGGCACCGCCAGCGTTTAGTGCCCGTGCTTGAGCAAAGCACTCTGGTCGGCGTAGTCACGCGCACGGACCTGATCAATCTTTTGATCGACGCGCCGGCCCGCGTGGTGGAAACACTGCGTCCCAATTCCCAGCCTGAGCGCAATATCGCGTCTGTCATCAAAAAAGCGCTTCCCGCGCCCGTTTACGACCGCCTGGCCCTGATCGGGCGCATCGGTGATCAGCAGAAGGAAGCTGTGTACGGCGTGGGCGGCTTTGTGCGCGACATTCTGCTTCAGCGCCCGAACCTGGATATGGACATTGTGGTCGAAGGCGACGGCATCGCCTTTGCCCACGCTCTGGCGGCGCGCTTGGGCGGCCGCGTGCGCGAGCACCAGAAATTCCGCACCGCCGTGGTCATTTTTCCGGACAACGGCAAAGAAGCCCACATCGACGTGGCCACCGCCCGCCTGGAGTATTACTCCCAACCCGCCGCCCTACCCACGGTCGAACGTTCCTCGTTGAAAATGGACCTGTACCGCCGCGACTTCACCATCAACGCCCTGGCTGTGCAGCTTAATGAACGCTCGTTCGGGCTGCTGGAGGACTTTTTCGGGGCGCAACGCGACATCAAGGAAAAAACCATCCGGGTGCTGCATTCTTTAAGCTTTGTCGACGATCCCACGCGCATTCTGCGCGCCATCCGCTTCGAGCAGCGCTACGGCTTCACCATCGCCCAGCAGACCCAGCGTCTGATCAAGAACGCCCTGCAACTCTCACTGGTGGAGAGGCTTTCCAACGCGCGCCTCCAGCACGAATTCCGCTCCATCTGTAATGAGCAGAGCTTTCTCGCCTGCTTCACACGCATGGAGGAGTTCAACGTGCTGCACAGCATCCACCCCGTGCTCAAGCTCACCCCGAAAAAGATCGCGGCTCTAAAACAGCTTGAAGCCCACATGCGCTGGTACGGCCTGCTCCATCAAGGAGAGGTCTCCGCCTGGTTCACCGTGCTGATGTGCCTGTGCGGTTCCGCCAAGTATGCCGACGCCGCCAGTGTGGCCGAACGTTTCAGCCTTTCCGAGCGCCAGCACCGCGATTTTCTGGAGCAGCGCGAGCAGGTCCGCCGCTTCAGCCGCAACTTTTCCGCCTGGAAGGTTCAGGAGCCTCAACCCAGCGCCCTGCGTCGCATCTTCTCCCCGCTGTCCACGGAGGTGCTGCTGAACCTCATGGCGATCGCGCCGGAAAAGCTACAGCGCCACATCGCCAACTATCTGCTCAGAATCCGCGACTCGGCGCCGGACATCAGCGGCGAGGATCTAAAGGAACTCGGCATTCCGCCTGGCCCAATCTATTCCCGCATCCTTTCCCATGCCCTGGCCGCAAAAATCGACGGTCTGGCCCCCTCGCGCGATGACCAGCTCCACCTGGCCGCTTCCCTCTGGGGAGCGGAAAACGACGCGAGTGCGCGTTGTAAAGGCGGGCATTCGGCGGCCAAATGAGCCCGACGACCGGGCGGTGACAAAAGCAATCAGCCGCACAGGGAAACGCGCTGTTATGAGGAGGGTGTTTTTGCGCCCTTCCGGCTCAGAAGGCCAAAGCCGCCCGGCCTCGGGTTACGCGGGAGCCGCGTGGAAACGGGTGTTTCCTCATAAAAGGGCGGCGGCAAATATGATAAAATAACGCTTTCCCCACTGGGGTTTCCAAAGGGAGTCGCCCCTTTGGCCGCCGGAGACATCTATTTTCCTTTCATCAGTCAACGCTTGCCCTTCGTGACAAGTCAGTGTAGTTTTTCGCTAGAATTTTGCGGAGGGCGCAGGCTGGACGGCGCTCAAAAATCTTTATTTCAGGTGGATATGGATATTCTTTGGGCGCCCTGGCGGAGCGAGTATATTCTTGGGCCTAAGCCTGACGCGTGTGTTTTCTGCATTCCGGAAGAAACGACGGAGGATGCGGAGCGGCTGATTCTGCACCGGGGAACGCACTCGTTCGTCATAATGAACAAGTACCCATATAACTCCGGGCACTTGCTGGTTACGCCGTATCGCCACCTTATGGATTTTTCTGTGCTGACGGCTGATGAAACAGCTGAAATCATGCATTTGCTGCAACAGTCGACGGAAATTTTGAAAAACACCATGAAAGCCCAGGGCCTAAATGTGGGACTGAACCTGGGCGAAGCGGCGGGCGCCGGCATTCGGGAGCATTTGCATTTCCATGTGGTACCACGCTGGAACGGCGACTCCTCCTTCATGGCCATCATGGCGGAGACGCGCACCATGCCCCAGCACCTGAGGCAAACCTATGCGGCGCTTCAGCCGCACTTTTCCCGCCTCACTCCCTGATGATAAAAGGAGACACTCCATGCGTTTTATAAAAATTCTGTTGCTGATTATTGTCCTCGTGGTCATTGTGCTCTTTTTCATGCAGAATACTGAAGTCCTGGGCCAGTATATCCACCTGGGCTTCGGCCTGCCCGGCTCAAGCGCGCTGGATGCAGGCTCCCTGTACTGGGAATTGCCCCCCCTGCCGCTGTATGCCGCCGTTCTCGGCGCCTTTGTGATCGGCGCGCTGATTACGCTGCTGTCAAGCCTGATGACGCGCATCCGCCTTGGCTCCGAACTGCGCCGCGCAAACCGCAAAGCTCGGGAACTGGAACAGGAAGTGAATTCCCTGCGCAAGCTGCCGTTGCAGAAGAACGGCCAATCCGGCGGTCAGGGCCAGGGCGGCCAGTCTCAACCTGCTTGATAGAGGAATAAGCCATGTCCTTGCTGCGGCGTTTGCGTGATTTTTTTGGTGAAGGAGGAAGCCCCGCCCCGGTTGATCGGGAGCCGGACGCTCCCACCGCGCGCGACGCGTTGTCCGCCATTCGCGAACTGAGCCAGGCGGTTCAGAACGACCCAAGCGCGGTGGAAATCTACCTTGCCTTGGGTAACTTGTACCGCCAGCAAGGGGATATTGAGCGGGCCGTGCAGATTCGCAATACGTTGATCGTGCGGCCGGGCCTGGCCCCGCGCTTTAAAGCTCGAGCTCTGTTTGAGCTGGGGCGTGACTTCAGGCGCAGTGGCGTTATTGACCGCGCGCAGCAAGCCTTTACCGAAGCGCGCGCCTTAGGCGCGAACCCGCAGGAAGTGAACCTGGAGCTCGCCCAACTGGCCGCTGACTCGGGTGATTTCGCCGAGGCGGCGCAGCTCTATGCGAAGCTGCGCAATCCGGCGGCTCAGGCGCATTATCTGACGCGCCACGCGGAGGATCTGCTGCGCGAAGGGCACGTGAAAGAGGCGCAAATCCGCCTTGGGCGAGCCATAAGGTTTTATTCCGGCGCGGCCGAGGCATGGCTGGGCCTTTTACTGCTGCACCTGCGCAACCGGGAATGGCGCAAGGCCAAAAGAATTCTGCGCAACGCCCTGGACAATACCGAGCCTACGTTGCGTTTTCTGTTCTTTGAGGGAATCCTGGGGACGTTGCCGATGAACGCGGGAGGCGACGGCCGAGACCCCGCGGAAGTCGAACTGCGCGAACGTTTCGAGCAGAGCACGGCCATCGCCCTTGAAGCATTGGAGCAGCAGGAACCTGAGCTGCTTCTGCTTTATTATACCGCCCTTTTCCTGCAACGTTCCGGAAAATACACGGAGGCCGCGGAGTGGCTGGCCAAGACGTTGGTGCTTCGCCCGGACTTTTGGTCGGCCCGCTTGGAGTTGTTGCAGTCCACCATGTCACAGCAACAACTTTTGCCGGTCTTTAAAGCGCAACTTGAATATTTCGTCGAGCAGTCGCGCGCGGGGAGTCGTTTTATCTGCCGGAAATGTGGATACCGCTCCAACACGACGTTTTATGTCTGCCCGCGCTGCCGGGCCTGGCATTCCATCGCCTTTAAAATATCCTTACAAGATTAAGGATTTTATACACAAGCACAATCAGCCCGGCAGACCCCGTAACCGTGAATATGAACGCCACCCCACCGAACGAGGCGTCACCCGACGCTCTGCCTCAGGCGCGCCTTACGCCCATGCTCGAGCAATACATGAGCATCAAGGCGGCGCATCCGAACGCTCTGCTCCTGTACCGCATGGGCGATTTTTACGAGCTGTTTTTCGATGACGCGATCACCGCGGCCAAAGAACTGCAAATCGTCCTCACCTCACGCAATCCGAATGCGGAATCGCCCGTGCCCATGGCCGGGGTGCCGCACCACGCCCTGAAGGGTTATGTGCGGCAGCTTCTAGAAAAGGGCTACAATGTGGCCATCTGCGATCAGGTGGAAAACCCGCGCGAGGCCAAAGGATTGGTTAAGCGCGCGGTAACGCGCATCTTGACGCCGGGCACCGTGGTCGATGACGAAAATCTTTTCGCCAAAGGGCACAACTATTTGGGCGCGCTGTGCTGGAACGAGGAAAAAGGCGCGGGCGGCTTCGCCTGGCTTGACTATTCCACCGGCTTCTGGTCCGGCCTCTACTCGACCAAACCCTCGGATCTCTGGCAATGGGTGCAGAAAATGGCTCCGGCCGAACTCCTGGTTCCAGATCCCTTGTCCGTTCCCGCCTCGCTCATTCTGGAAGCCACGCAGATTGTACGCGTGCCCGAGCGCTCGCATTTTGACTGGAAGAGCGCCCTGAAGCGTCTGCTGGAAGTTCAGGGTGTGAAGGATGTCGGCGCCCTGGGGCTGGAGCGCAAAGACGAACTGGTACGGGCCTGCGGCGCGCTGCTCACCTATGTGCTCCAGACACAGCAAAGCGAGGCCCTGCACCTTGAGCCTTTTACGCCCATTGACCTGAACCGCCACCTGGTGGTGGATGAGGTCACCGAACGCAATTTGGAGATTTTCCGCTGCCTGGACGGGAAAAAAGGTGCGGGCACGCTCTGGCACGTGCTGGATCATACCCTCACCCCCATGGGCGGCCGCTTGCTGGAGGAACGCCTGCGCCACCCCTGGCGCGAAGCCGAGCCGATCCTAGATTGCCAGTCCGCTGTGGAATGGTTCCTTGAGCACGACGAGCAGCGCCGGGCCATGCGTTCGGCCTTGGATTCCGTACACGATCTGGAGCGCCTGTCCACGCGTATTTTTCTTGACCGGGCCAGCCCGCGCGATTTCGCCGGCCTGCGCCAGGGCCTGCAAATGTTGCCGCGCATCCGCGCCGTGCTGGAAAGTTCGCCGAACCGGAAGACGCTCTACCCCAGCCTGGGCGATCCGGTGGAAGACCTGCCCAAACCCTTGCGCGCCGCCCTCAAATGCTGGGACGATCTGGGCGATTACACCGCCTTACTGGAAAAGGCGCTGGTGGAGTCCCCGCCGCCGGTGGTGACCGAAGGCGGCTTGTTCCGCCAAGGGTTCAATTCGGAATTGGATGAATTGCTGGAGCTTTCCGAACACGGCGAAGGGCTCCTTTCGGACCTGCTGGACAAGGAACAAAAGGCCCTGCCGGCTGGGAAGCTGAAACTCGGCGTAAACCGGGTGTTTGGCTACTATTTTGAAATGTCCAGGGCGGCCGGTCAAAATCCGCCGCCGCATTTTATCCGCCGCCAGAGCCTGGCCAATGCCGAACGCTTTGTCACCGACGAGCTGAGCAAGCTTGAGGAACGTATTTTTGAAGCAGCCGACAAACGCAAGGCCATGGAATACCAGCTGTTCCAGAAACTGCGCAAAACCGTGGCCGATGCCCGGCCGCGCATCCAGTTCATGGCCACTTTGCTGGCCGGACTGGATTATTGGCAGGCGCTGGCTGAAGCGGCCCGCAAAAACGCCTGGAAAAAGCCTGAGATTTCGGCGGACCTACAGTTGTTCATTCGCGAAGGCCGCCATCCGGTGGTTGAGCAGATTCAAGGGGCGGCGCACTTTATCCCCAATGATGTGCGCATGGATGAAAAACGGCGGGTGCTGCTGATCACCGGGCCGAACATGGCCGGGAAATCCACTATATTACGCCAGACCGCTATCATCTGTCTGCTGGCGCAGATGGGCTCGTTCGTGCCGGCGGCCGAAGCGCGCCTCGGCCTGGCGGACCGTGTGTTCACTCGGGTGGGCGCTTCAGACAACCTGGCTCAGGGCCGCTCCACCTTCATGGTGGAAATGATGGAAACCGCGCGCATCTTGCGTCAGGCCACCCGGAAAAGCCTGGTGATTCTTGATGAAATCGGGCGCGGCACCAGCACCTTCGACGGTTTGGCCATTGCCTGGGCGGTCCTGGAAGAACTAGCCCAACGCGGCAACGGCGGCATCCGCACCCTATTCGCCACGCACTACCATGAGCTGACCGTGCTGGAAAGTCGCATTCCTTGCGTGCATAATATGAATATCGCCATTGTCGAATCCAATGGGGAGATTGTTTTCCTGCACCGCCTGGTGCCCGGCCCGGCCGACAAAAGCTACGGCGTCGAAGTGGCGCGTCTGGCCGGGGTTCCCAATGCCGTGGTGCAACGCGCCCGGACCCTCCTCCGCCAGCTTCAGGCGAAAAATGGAAACAACGCCCTTTTGCCCGAGGTTCCCACCCGGAAGAGTGCCACGCTTCCCGGCATTGACCTTCCCGCCTCGCCGTCGGCGCGTTCCGAACCGTCCGAGCCGACGAAATGCGCGGAACATCCCCTGGTGGTCACCCTGCGGGATATGGACCCCAACCGCCTCACTCCTCTTGACGCCATCCGTTTAATCAACGAATGGAAACTCTTGTGGGCACCACAAGTAGGAGTTGACTCATGAAGCGTGTTCGCCTTTCTCGTTTATGCGGTTTTTTGTCGCTGATCCTGCTGGCCGTCGCGCTACAGGGCTGCGGCAAGAAAGCCAATCCGATTCCGGATGACAACCGCGACCGATTCAGTTGGACAGGTTCCAACATGATGGTGCTCCCGAACGGCTGCCTGACGGTGAACGCCACCCTTTCCGGCAATGTGGCCAACATGACCGACGTAGTGCTTGAATTGCAACCGCTTCAGCCGGATAATACCTGCGCCGGCTGTCCGTTTGCGCCCACAGAACGCGGGGAATTCGCCGAAAGCGCCGTGCGCGGTCATCCGGAAGTAAATACTATCCGCCTGAATTATTGCCCGCAGGAAAAGGCCCCCTCCTACCGCTGGCGGTTGGTGGGCATCAATATCCATAAGCGTTTTCCATACGCTTTAACCCCCACACAAACTTTTGTGGTTCGCGAGGAGCCGGAGATTGAGCATGCACCATTTTACCTACCGTGATCAGACCCTCTACGCCGAAGATCTTTCCATCGAGGAACTGGCGAAAACATACGGCACCCCCCTGTATTTGTACTCCACGGCGGTGTTGCGCAAGCATTTCAATGCCTTTGCCGGATCGTTCTCCGGTATGCCGCATCTGGTCTGCTATTCAGTGAAAGCCAATTCGAACACCCATATCCTGCGCCTGCTGGGCGAACTGGGCGCGGGCATGGATATCGTCTCCGGCGGGGAACTGCACCGGGCGCTCAAAGCGGGCATCCCCGGCAGCCGTATTGTATACAGCGGCGTGGGCAAGCGAGACGATGAAATTCTGGCGGCGCTCGACGCCGATATTCTGATGTTCAACGTGGAATCCGGACAAGAACTCTTACGCATCAATGGGCTTGCCGAACAAAGCGGCCGCCGGGCGCGCGTGTCCCTGCGCATCAACCCGGACGTCGACCCCAAAACCCACCCCTACATTTCCACCGGCCTGAAAAAGAACAAGTTCGGCCTGGACCGCGAAACCGCCCTGGCCACCTACCGCGAGGCGCGCAAGCTTTCCGCCATTGATATTGTGGGCGTGGACTGCCACATCGGCTCGCAGCTGACCGAGATTGGCCCCTTCATGGAAGCGCTGGATCGTATCCTGGCTTTCACGGACAAGCTTCAGGAGAGCGGCTTCAGCATCAAATACCTTGATTTCGGCGGCGGTCTGGGCATTACCTATAATGAGGAAAATCCTCCGCGCCGAGAAGAGTTCGGCCTCGCCGTGCGTGAAAAGCTGAAAGGCCGCGACCTGACCCTGATTCTCGAGCCGGGCCGTACCATTGTCGGCAACGCTGGTATCCTGATCACCCGCGCCTTGTATACCAAAAGCACCCCGGCAAAGCATTTTGTCATTGTGGACGCGGCCATGAACGACCTGCTCCGTCCCTCGCTTTACACGGCTTTTCACCGTATTGCCGAGGTCACGCCCAAGGGGCGGCCGTCCCGCAACTACGATGTTGTCGGCCCGATCTGCGAATCCGGCGACTTTCTGGCGCATGACCGGGATTTGCCGGAAATCGAATCGGGGGAACTGCTGGCCGTGTTCTCAGCCGGCGCCTATGGCTTTTCCATGAGCTCGAACTACAATTCCCGCCCCCGGGCCGCCGAGGTGCTGGTGGACGGTAAAAGCCCGAGGCTCATCCGCCGACGCGAAACCTATGCGGATTTGATAGGCCCCGAACTGGACGTCTGATGTCCATTGAAGATGTAAAAAAATATCTGGACCGTTGGGGACGGGGCAAAGACGTCAAGGAATTTAACGTCTCCAGCGCCACTGTGGATCTCGCGGCGCGCGCCGTGGGCGTTATCCCGGCGCGCATCGCCAAGACCTTGTCCTTTAAAGCGACCGCCGGCTGCCTGCTTCTGGTGACGGCCGGAGACAGCCGCGTGAACAACGCCGCCTTTAAAAGCCGCTTTGGTTTCAAAGCCAGAATGCTTGCCCCGGAGGAAGCCCTGACCCTGACCGGCCATGCCGTGGGCGGGGTTTGCCCATTCGCGCTGCCGAAAGCGGATGTGGAAGTGTATCTGGACGTCTCGTTACAGCGCTTCGACACTGTCTTTCCCGCCTGCGGCAGCGCCAGTTCCGCCATTGAACTGACCTGCCCGGAGCTTTACGAGTACGCGGGCGCGCGGGCCTGGGTCAGCGTTTGTACCGGGATGGAATAAAAAGCGCCTCCATTGTCCCTTGGAATCCAAAAAAAACGCGGACGGCAAAGAATGCCGTCCGCGTTTCGCGTTTTCAATGGAGACTGTTTACAGCCATTTGAACCAGCTTTTCCAGGTGCCTTCGCGGTCTTCCAGTTCCTTCTGGCCCTTCTGCTGGGTATACTTCAGATAGGCAATCTGCGCCCGTTGCGCCGCGCTGTCGTGCAAGTCCTTCATATCCGAGTAGTTTTCCACAACGTACTTATAACGCAGCCAGGCTGAACCGTACTTGCCGGTACGCTGGTAGAAGTCACCGATATAAATTTCACGTTCGGCCATAATCCGGCGGCATTCCTGATAATGTTCCGCGGACTTCGCCGAATATTCCGTGCCCGGATATTCCTGAATCAGGCGCTGGTAATACTCAATGGCCTCGGCAACGTTGGTTGTCGGCCGGTCAATCGAGATGAAGCTCTTTTGCAGCGACTGACCTGTCTGGTACAGCACATAGGGAATGGCGTCGTGGCGCGGGTGGAGCATTTCAAACTCCTTATACGCGTCCGCCGCCTGGAGGTAGTCATGATTCAGGAAATACGCGTCGGCCAAAGACAATTCCGCCTCAACCCCATATGGGCTGAATGGGTATTGATCCTTCAGCTTGGTGAACATTTCAATAGCGGCGGAATAATGCTTTTCCCGCATGGCGTCGTTGCCCGACTCAAACAACTCCTGCGCGGTATTTTCCGGCGGGGGCAGGTAAAAGTAGTCGATAATTCCGCATCCCTGCAAGGAAAAGAGGCAGATCGCCGCGGAAAAGAAAAACGCAACAGAAGTTCGCATCATGTTCCCTGAAGCGGATAAAGGGTTGCGCAGAGCGGAAAGCCCGCTAGAGCCGCCGGCTGTTAGCCTTTGCCCAGCAGTTTTCTATTGATAATATCCTGCAAATTCGCCTTGGAGGAGGCGCCGGTCAACTGTTCCACCACTTCGCCGTTCTTAAAGAAAATCATGGTCGGGATCGCGCGGATGCCATATTTCGCCGGTGTGGCCGTGTTGTCGTCCACATTCATTTTGACGACCAGAACTTTTCCTGCGTTTTCCGTGGCAAGTTCTTCAATCACCGGGCCGACAGCACGGCAAGGACCGCACCAGGGCGCCCAGAAATCGACCAGCACCGGGATGGGGGATTTCAAAACTTCTTTTTCAAACGTAGCATCAGTGACTTGGGCTGACATCTTGCAGACTCCTTTCTGACAGTTATGCATGCGCCGCAAACGGCACCAGCGAATCGAATACCCGTATCCTCCTCCGCGGTCAAGTAGCCCTTTTCCAACGGGTATCCTCTGAGCTTTCAGGTATGCAGGCGTATTCAACGGGATGAACACGCTCCTCTGGATGCGCCCCCCTCACGGACACGAGCGCAGCGCGTCGTCCGGTATGGTCCGTCCGCGTGCGACAGCAGAAAGCGAAAGATCATGATACATGCCCTCTGCGGCCAGCAGCCCGCCGCTATAGGCGACCATGGCGGCATTGTCCGCACATAGCGGCATTGAAGGCAAAATTAACGGCAACCCCGCAGCTTCGGCGGTTTTTCGCATGGTCTCGCGGATCACGCTGTTGGCGGCCACGCCGCCCGCCACAGTAAACGCGGCCACCGCACGCCCGGCCGTGCGTTCCCTTTCAAACGCCCGCATCAGTTTCGCGGCCAGGGTCTGGGCAATGCACCAAGACAACGAAGCGCAAAACGATTGCAGGGCGGGCGTGGCCTCGCCAGCCGGGAAGCGAGCGTCTTCCTTTAAGCGCGGGTGCGCGGCCAAATAGGTTGCCGCCGCTGTTTTCAGGCCGCTAAAGCTGAAATCAAGATTGTCATTATTCAAATAGGGCTTCGCGAACATCGCAGGCACTATTTCCCCGTCCCGCCCAAGCTCCTCGATAAAGCGGCCGCCCGGATACGGCCCGCCGAGCATTTTGGCGATTTTGTCAAATGCCTCGCCCGCCGCGTCATCCAGAGTGCGGCCGAGCACAGTTATGGTCGAAGGCGAATCCATGCGGCAAATATGCGTATGCCCGCCGGAAATCAGCAGGCCAAGGGCGGGAAAAATCAACTTTTTCTCAAGCCCGGCCGCCAGCAGGTGCGCATGCAGGTGATTGACCCCGATCAACGTCGCGCCTGTGGCCAGGGCCAGGCCCTTGGCAAAGGCCAATCCGACCAGAAGACTGCCCAGCAACCCCGGCCCCCTGCTCACGGCGATCACGTCAGGCCGCGCGGCTTCCGGCTGTGCGGCGAGCAACGCGTCATACAAGGGCCCAATGCGGCGGTAATGCTCACGTGAGGCCAGTTCCGGCACCACACCGCCGAACAACGTGTGCACGTCGTTCTGGTCCGCCGTCAATACGCGCAAGAGAACATTGCCCCGCACCAGGGCAAGAGACGTATCGTCACAAGAGCTTTCAACGCCAAGGCACAACATTCGGGAAAAATCCGAAGAAGGAACGCGCGCCTAGTCTTTGCGCCGAGTGTATATTTCCGCCACCTTATCGACATCCCCGGCCGAGCCTATAAACAAGGGTGTGCGCTCGTGCAAAACTTTCGGGGTGAGTTCAAGAATGCGTTCCGTGCCGTTGGTAGCCTTGCTGCCCGCCTGCTCGACCAGATAGGCCAACGGCGAGGCTTCGCACAAATAGCGCAGCTTGCCCTGCGGGTTATTTTGATTGCGGTAATCCAATGGATAGAGAAAGATGCCGCCGTACAAAAGCGTGCGGTGAAAATCCGCCACCAGCGAGCCCACGTAGCGCAGGCTGTAGGGCGCGCCCAGGCTATTGTCCATGCCCTTGAAGTACGAGAGCACTTCGCGCGTGGGTTCATCCCAGTAATGCCAGTAGGATTCGTTGACTGAATATATCTTGCCGGTTTCAGGCAGGCGCAGGTTGGGGTGCGAAAGCAGAAATTCCCCCACGCTCGGGTCCAGGGTGAAGCCGTGCACGCCCTGCCCTGTGGACTAAACCAGCATGGTGGACGGGCCGTAGAGGAAATAACCGGCCGCCACCTGCTCGTAACCTGGCCGCAGGATGTCGTTCAGGTCCACATCGCGGTTGGAGGGCGATTTCCGGCGCAACAAGGAAAAGATCGTACCCACATTGATATTGACGTCGATATTCGAAGAACCATCCAGCGGGTCAAAAATCAAAATATAGTCACCACGCGTGAATTTCGAGGAAACGGGGATAATGTCGGCGTTTTCCTCGGAAACCATGGCGCAGACTGAACCACTGCGCTCCATGCGGTAGATCAACATGCGGTTGGCGAACTCGTCGAGTTTTTGCACATATTCGCCTTGCACGTTGACGTCGCCCGTGCCGCCAAGAATATCAAGCAAGCCCGCCTTAGTGACGCTACGGGAAATGATTTTCGCGGACAGAATCAAATCGTTGAACAGCGAAGTGAATTGGCCCGTGGCCTTGGGCGAGCGTTTCTGATCCTGCAACAGGTGTTCGGTAACGGTAATCTCAGACATAAACTATCCTCATTCTTCAAGTATCAGTTCAAGCCCCTGACTGTTTCTTGCTGCACGGACGGCTGCCCGGGCGATTCCGCGGTCTGCTGGCTGGGCGCCGCGTAATTCTCGTCAATCGGCACGGCGAAGATCATGGGCAGGTTGGCCAAATGGCGCACCACCCAATAGAAGTCCTCAGGGCTTTTGCCCACCGAGCCGCAGTATTTCGACCGCAGTATGCCTTTCCAGTCGGCGCTCACAACGGCGTTTGCCGTCCCGTAACGCCCCGGCCAGAGCAGCAGATCCGGCGTCATGATAATGAGATCCTCCGGAGCGCGTGAAAACTTGAGCACCGTGCGCGGATCAAAATGGGTCACCAGGATCCCCTTGAAATCATTGCCCGCATAAATGGGCACGCCAACATATACTTCCGGCCCCATGGGCGTATCCTGCGCGTAGGCGCGCAACGCCATATGGTTACGACCCTCAGGCGTCTCCAGGAGTGGACTGTATTCCAGCGGCTTCATGGGCGTGGGCGGGGTTTGCCCCAGTATGGCGCCGGTGTTGGAAACAGCGGTCACGCCGGACAGCCAGGGGAAACGCCCCATCAACTGCGCGACCCATTCGTCCGTCGGCGGCATGGGGCTGCCTTCAAGAGCGCGTTCCAGCGCGAAAAACTGGTAGTCCATTTCTGTGAAGGAATACGCCAGACGGGCTTCCTCAATCTCGCATTCCCCCACATCCTCAAGATCCAAGGAGGCGGGCGGGTTGACATACTCGCCGTAGAGACGTTTGGTATCTTTCCAATAGCCGGTCATAGTCTGGCAGCCGGTCAACAAAATGGCGGCCAACAAAAATACAAGGCACAAACGCGCACGATTCACGGAAAACTCCCCCACACCGCCCGGTCTGCCGGGCGACTTATTTAGTATCCAAATCTCAACTCGCCCGGTTTTCCAACCGGTTGGCCAGGAGTTGCAACATATTGACGACCTTGTCTTTTCCCGAAGCGGCCGGAATGGCCTCCTCCGCCTTGGGCGCCGCGCCGGCGGCGTTCAAACGCCCCATGCGCTCATCAAGATCCTCAACCCGGCGCTTCAAGTCAGCTGAGATGGCAGGGTTTTTTGAGGATTGCAGCAGTTCCTCGTAAATTTCCTTTGCTCCGCGCAGATCGCCTTGCTCCACCAGCACCTCGGCCATGGAACGGGTGCGGACGGACAGATGCTCGTCCCCGGAGGGCTCTTCGCCAAGCAGATCTTCCGGCGCGGCCTCCTCTTCCATTTCTGGCGAAAATGCGGCTTCAATGTCTTCATCGATAAAAACGGCTTCAACGGCAGCTTCCCGGCTCGGGGTCTTTTCGCTGTCCTGTTTTTTGACCTGCGCGGGCAAAGTCTCCGCCGCAGTATGGGCCGTTTCGCGCCGCGCGAAATACAAAGGCGCCGACGGGGCGACGGTTGACCCCATGTTCACCGCGCCAATCAAGCTCCGGACCCCGGTATCGATGATGTCGTTCCAGGAGATGTTCTGCTCGCGCATGGCCGCGGCCAAAAGCAAAAGCGCCGTGCCCCGTGGGCCGTCTTCGCCCGCCATGACCACAGCGCCCCAGGCCGCCCAGAAAGCCGGATAAGCGCTGAACATTTCCGCCAGGCGCGCCGCTTCCGCATTCCGTGGTTCATCTTGCCCGTTTTTATGCAGAAGCTCGACCAGGAAAAGCCGAGCTTCAATAAATTCGGGGTGGCGGTCAATGCCGCGCCGCAAGGCGGCGATGGCGACATCGGTCTGGCCGTCGGCGACCAGCATTTTCGCAAGCGGAAAAAAGACCTTCGAGCCCGGTTCCAGCTCAAGAACCTC
>JAVBVM010000074.1:0-9830 GCA_031554295.1 Desulfovibrionaceae bacterium
ACAAACACTTCGTCCAGATTGATTTCGCGATCGCGCAGGCGACTCAGGGCTCGTCCCCGGAAGGGCGCAAAGCCGCTCACGCCAAGCGCGGCCTCATCCGTCGCGCGAATAATTTCCTGCCGCAACGTGCGGAAAAACTCAAAATGGTAAGGGCGCGCGCCGAGGACGGGTTCCTGGATCACCCGGTCAATGTAGTTGAAAGAAAGGTTATCGTCCGCGGTCAGGCGCAGGTTGATCGCGCAATTTTCCACCAACTCGGCGCTCGCGCGCTCGCCGTTCCTGAGGCGGCCTTCGATCGCGGCGGCCCCTTCCGGCGAAATGACGGAGTAGTAGCCGTGCGAAAACATGAGCCGCCTGTCCGCCAGCGCGATGGCCTCAGCACCGCCGGAGCCGCCCTCGGAAAAGACCGCGACGACGGGCACGGGCAAACCCGCCATTTCATAAATATTTTTGGCAATCTGCTGCGCCGCGCCCGGATAATCCTCCACGGGGTCACCGCCGGGCGTGAACACGTAGGCGTGGACGGGAATGCCCTCGACCGCCGCGACCTGCATGTAACGCTGGGCCTTGGCGTTGCCCCAGGGCTTGGCCGAGCCGCCGTTACGGAACTCCTCGCCGTGCCCCTTTTCATGGCCGATGACCATGACGGACTGATAATACACTTTTTTGCCGCGACGACGGGTGATGTAGGCGCGGGCGATCAAGAGGGCCGGATCGTTGGTGTGCTCGTCCTGCCCGCCGATTTCCGTGTAGTTATCGTAAACGTTCTCCAGAATATCCCGGAGGCAGACGCGCTGCGGGTGGCGCACAATGCGTACCCGGTCCATAGGGGTAAGCTCGGCCTCGAGCTTTTTTTCCACAAAGCCGAACAGATCCTCCAGAGTGACCAGGGCGGCGTGCGGGTCGGCCAAATCGCCGGCGGCGAGGCTCTGCCGCAGCTCCTGCAGGCGGGTGGAAAGCAGGCTGATGTTTTCCGCGTGCTTGCCGCTGAATATGTCGCGCACGTAAGTGAGGCGTTCGCTTAAGTTTTGTATGCGTTTTTCCGTATCCATATGTCCTGTCCGCCGTATGCCGGCATTCGCGCTTATTCAGCGTCGCGCTAAAATTTCAGGATGCGTTCGGTATTCTCGTACAAAAACCGCACATTGGATTTCAGCCCGGCGCCGGACTGATCCCGCCCGGTCAGGACGAGCGAATCCAGGAATTCGAGCCCGCGCGCCTTGGCCTCGGCCAGGTCCTTACCCCAGATGATGGCCAGGGCCAGGTTCGGGTCAAATTCGGTGGGAATCACGTAGGGCGCGTCCGTGGGCACGTGGGTGTGCAAGGCCAGCCAGGGCGCGTCCGCGCCCTTTTCGGGCTGTTCCGGCCGCGGCCAGGAAAATTGCTCGATGGTGCCCACCCAGGGCGTGAAGCGGTTGGCGGGGTCTTCAGCAATAATGCGGTATTCGATGCCCACGCCCTCAAAAGTGATGTCTTCCTGGTTGTAGCCCAGAGGCTCGCCCAGGCCGATGCGGATCTGCTCGGCGATCAGGTCCACGCCGCGCTCGCCGCGTACTCGGGCGATGGTGGCGGAAACGCCGTTTTCCACCTGGATGCGCGTATTCACTTCCATCAGGAAGGGCTTGCCGTCGCGCGCGACGATCCATTCCCAGGTGCCGACGTTATCGTAGCCCACCTTGCGGGCCATGGTCAGGGAGTGGCTGGTGATGTCGTCCAGCACTTTCTGGGCGTCAAAGGTATAATTGATGGAGCTCGGGTCAAAGCCCGGCGCCACTTCAATGCGCTTCTGCAAACCGGTGGACTGGATGGAGCAGTTGCGCGTGCCGAAATGCACCGGGTTTTTCCCGCTGCGGTCGGAAACAACCTGCACTTCCAGATGGTTGAAATTGCGGATGCGCTGCTCGATCAACACCCCGTCATCCTTGAACTGGCGCTGCGAATAGCTGCGGATGCGCCTGTAGACCGAACGGAACAGATCTAGATCGTACACTTCCTCAATGCCCATGCCGCCGCCGCCGGCCGATGCCTTGACCAGGACCATGGGCCGGTCGATACCGGTCTGGATCTGGAAGTCGAACAGGCTTTCCGCCACTTTTTCCGCTTCCGCCTCGTCGTAGATCGGCCGGTCCGAGCCGGGCACAGTGGGCACGTCCAGACCGCGCGCCAGGCGCTTGGTGTTGATCTTGTCGCCCAGTTCGCGGATCACCCGCCAGGACGGGCCGATGAAAATCATCTTGCGCCCGCGCTGCGTCACCCGGCGCGCGAAGCGGTAATCCTCCGCGAAAAAACCGTAACCGGGATGCACCGCGGTGGCGCCCGCCTCGTCGGCCACGGCCAGCAACTCATTGGCGTCATGATATGAAGAAATCCGATACAGGCTCTTGTCCCCGCCCAGTTCGCGCGCCGCGCGCACATGGCCGGAGTATGCGTCTTCCGCTGTGTACACGCACACGAAAGGAAGGTTCAGCTTGCGACAGGCCCGGACAATCCGGATGGCGATTTCGCCTCGGTTCGCCACCAGCACTTTATGCGCTTCCATTTCCACGCTTATCCCCATCATAATTGAGTGGCGGCTCCGACGGAAACTCCGCTGCCGCCGGTGCCTTAGATGATGCAAGATACAGCATTCGAACGCGCTTGTACATTGTTGAAAATAACAAATAACTACAGTGCCTTAAAGATTTTCCGGCAAGGCGGAAAGGCCATACGACGGCTTTATTCCAGGCGCGCCGTATGCTAAACACTGCCTAGAGGAAGCCGCACCACCTTACCGCAAGGAGTTCCCATGCCTCTCACCCGGAACCAGAGTCCCGAGCTTGTCGAACCCATTGCCCGCGCCGTCAAGGCGGCATTGCCAAGCGCGCTGCCGCTCCCAACGGTGGCCCTGGTGGCCGGCACCGGCCTTGGCGGGCTGGCGGAGTTGGCGGAATCGCCCTTCGCCCTGCCCTATGAGGATTTGCCGGGCTTTCCGCGATCCACGGTTGAGTCGCACGCCGGCCGCTTCCTGTTCGGCTCCATCGGCGCCGTGCCGGTGGTGGTCCAGCAGGGGCGCTGCCACCTCTACGAAGGCTACTCCCCGGCCGAGGTCTGCTGCGGCGTGCGGGTCATGGCCGCGCTCGGCGCGCAAACTCTGATCATCACCAATGCCGCCGGCGCCCTGGTCCCGCAGTGGGAGGCCGGAGACCTGATGCTGATTACCGACCACATCAACTGGACCGGGCAAAGCCCGCTGACCGGCCCCAACCACGCCGAATGGGGACCGCGCTTTCCGGGCATGTCCCATGCCTATGATCCAGCCCTTCAAAAAATCGCCCTGCGCGCCGCCGCCCGCCTTGGCCTGCGCCTTGAGCGCGGTGTGTACCTTGCCTTACAGGGGCCGCAGATGGAAACGCCGGCCGAAACCCGCATGTACCGCGCTTTAGGCGCGCAAGCCGTGGGCATGTCCACGGCTCTGGAAGTGATCGCCGCGCGCCACCTGGGTCTGCGCGTGCTTGGCCTTTCCTGCCTGACCAATAAAAACCTGCCCGACTGCATGACCGACGCGCCGCTTGAGGAAGTGATCCGCATGGCCAACGCCTCGGGCGCGGCCCTCGCCCTGCTGGTCAAAGAAATCCTGAAGGAGTTGTGAATCGGATTCACAACTCCTTCAGGATTCGCGGTTTCAGCGGAAAACATTTAAGGCTTGCCCATCAATAAGGGGAGCGCGATCAAGGACAAGAAAAAGCGCACTTTTGCCGAAGGAGCGTACTATTACGACGCCCGACCGGGGCAAAAGCGCGCTTTTGCGCGGCCATTGGCCGCGAACACCCTTATGCCGCGCGAACCTATTGGATTTCACGCAAGCGGGGCAGGCTCTGCACCATCTGCAGGGCCAGGCGCAACTGATTGTCCTTTTCCAGCATGGTTGTCACTTCGGGCGCGCGGGTAAAGGCGTTAGTCTGCGCGCCCTGGCTGCCGCCGTTCAGCAGGTGCTTGCTCAAATCCTGCTCGCGGAACATGCCGATGCGCGGGTCGCCGGTATTTTCGCGCGGCGCTTCAAACGGCACTTCAATGTCCGGCATGATGCCCTCGGCCTGGATGGAGCGGCCGGAAGGCGTGTAATACAGCGCAATGGTGTATTTGAGGCCCGAGCCGTCGGAAAGCGGCATCACGCTTTGCACCGAGCCCTTGCCAAAGGTACGTTCACCCAAAAGCAGGGCGCGCTTCTGATCCTGAAGCGCGCCAGCCACGATTTCCGCGGCCGAGGCGCTGCCCGCGTTCACCAGCACCACCACCGGCACGGTCACGTCGCTACGCTGTTTTTTGGCGAACATTTGTTCTGAACGGGTCGGACTGGCGGCGGCCGCGGTCTCCGCGCTTCCGACCGTGCCGGCGGCCGGGACGGTCGCGGGGCGGCCCTTAATGGAGACGATCAGGCCGTCAGAGAGAAACACGTCGGAAACCCGGACCGCCTGATCCAGCAGCCCGCCGGGGTTATTGCGCAAATCCAGGATAATCCCTTTCAGTTCCGCGCGTGCGGCGTCCTTCAGAGCGTCCAGCAGTTCATCCGTGGTGCGCTCGTTAAAACGGGTCAGGCGCAGCCAGTAGTAGCCCTCTTCCACCTGGCGGGACTTGACGCTGACCAGCGGAATGGAGTCGCGCACAATGCGTACCATCTTGGGAGCCTTGGTGTCTTTCGGCAGCAGCGTCAGTTCCACTTCCGTGCCCTTGGGGCCGCGGATGCGGGTGGCCGCCTCCTGGGTGCTCATGTCCTGGGTGGGCACGCCGTCAACGGCCAGGATGTAGTCGCCGCTCTGCACGCCGGCCTTGTAGGCGGGCGTATCCTCAATCGGGCTTACCACGATCAACTGGCCGTTTTCCGAGGACATTTCAATGCCCACTCCAAAAAATTCGCCGGAAGTGCCTTCCTGCATTTCCGTGTATTCCTGCTTGGAGAGCAGGGTCGAATGCGGATCAAGGCTTTGCAGCATGCCCTTGATAGCGCCGTCGATCAGCTCGTCGCGGCCGACGTCGCGCACATAGCTGCGCTCGACAATATCCAGCACTTCGCTGAAACGACGCAGCGAGGCGAACTGATCCGCCTCGGAGGCGGGTCGGCTCCGTTGGCTGGCGGCCAGGCAAACGGAGGCGGCAACGCCCCCCAAACACAGCAAAAATACGATAACCAACGCTTTAGAGCGCATGAAAACCTCCGGGAATCCTCAGTTGGCCTCAGTTAGCAGTAGTCCGCGCGAAAACGCGCCCTCCCGGCGCAACGAAAACGCGCGGTCAAGCTACGATGCCGACGTGAGCCACGTTTCAGGATTAATGGCTTTTTTCTGAAAACGCAATTCGAAATACAAACCAGGCCCTTTCGCGGCCGGATAAAATCCCGCCAATCCGATTGTGTCGCCCGGGCCGATCATCTGGCCGACCTCGCACAGGCTCTCTTTCAGGAAGGCGTACAGCGAATAATACTCGCTTTCATGCAGCACAATCACCACATTCCCGAAACCACGCAAGATGCCGTTATATAAAACCTTGCCGCCAGCCACCGAACGAATCGGCGCGCCATCGGCCAGGGCAAGGCCCAGGCCGTGGGCCGGCGGTCTGGCGTTGGGGGCGTAACGTTCCACGATGGAACCGGTGGCCGGCCAGATCAGACGGCCCTTGCGCCGGTTGAAGTCTGATTCGCTGCGCGCCCGGTCCAACTCCAGATTCATGGCCTCAATCGTACCCATGAGCGAGGCCAGGGAACCTTCCGCGCTTTCCTGCGCCGCGCGCACCTGGTGCAGTTCATGAATGAAGTTCAGCTTGTCGGAAAGCAGGCGGTCTTTGTCCACGCTGACGGCGCGCACCTGCTCGGTCAGGCGGGCATAGAGTTCCTGTTGACGGGCCAGGGCCGCGCCGACTTCCATTTCCTGCCGGCGCAGTTCCTCCTGGCGGCGGCGCAAGGTGCGGCTCAATTCCAGGCTCCAGGCGAAATCGCGCTCCACCCGCTGCCATTCCGCCAGATTATAAAGCTCCGCCCGCTGCCGCATGTGCATGGGCCACATAATGCGCAACAGCGTCTCCACCTGCCCGCGCGTCTTCTCATGCTCGCGCGACAGTTCCGCATAGCGCAACGAAGCTTCCTGCTCGCTCCGCGCCAGCAGGGCAAGCGCCTCTTCCTGGAGTCGAATGCTCGCCTCAAGTCCCGCCAGCCGATCTTCGGCCGCGGCCAGGCCGGCGTTCAGTTTGCGCTCCTGCCCGCTCAAAATCTGGAGCTGGCGGCGCTGCTCCCGCACCGTGCGCTGCTGTTGCTCCAGCGATTCCTTCAATTCCTGCGGATCGCGATCCCGGTTTTCCGGCAACGCGCCGATGGAGCCGGAAGCCGCCCAGACGGCGCCCGGAGCCATCAGAAAAAGGCACAGGCAGACAATCGGCGGGAGCTTACTCAAGAAATTTCCCCAGCGGGCATTCGTCGCACAGCGGATTGCTTTTACGGCACCATGCCTTGCCCGCGCGCACAATCAGCGCGTGGTATTCATTGTACAGTCGCGTATCCTCGGGCAGCGCGGACATGAACATCTCCCGCATGTCCTCGTATTCCGCCTCGTCGGCGGCCAGACCGTGCCGGTTCAGCATGCGCCAGGTATAGGCGTCCACCACAAAACTCGGCCGCCCCAAGGCATAAAGCAGGATGGAATCGGCCGTTTCCCGTCCCACGCCTCGTACTTCCAGCAGACGTTCGCGCAACGTTTCCGTGCCGGTGTCGCCCAGAACCCCAAGCTCAAAGCCGCAGGCCGCGTCAAAAAATTGCAGCACATTGCGCAGCCGCCCGGCCTTGAGCCGAAAAAAACCCGCCGGCCGGATCAACTCGGCCAGATCCGCCTCGGGCAGGCCCAGCAAGGCGCGCCCCTCCAGCACCCCGGCCGACTTCAGGTTATTGATAGCCTTTTCCACGTTGCCCCAGGCCGTGTTCTGCGTAAGCACCGCGCCCACGATCACCTCAAGCGGCGTCTCGCCCGGCCACCAGTGGCTCGGGCCCAGAGCGGCATGCAGGACATCGTAAAATTCCTGGAGGGTGCGGGCTGTGGTCGTGCGCATGGCGCACCATAGTACGGGACGCAAGTCACGGCAAGGACCGGAAAAGACAGGCATCCTGCGGCCAAAAGAGCCCCCTCTGAAGGAGCCCCTTTAAAAATCCCTTCGGGGCATGCGCTGTTTGGCCGGCCTTATCGTGCCGCCATGGTCAGGGGCGGGCTTTTACCGCCTAAAGCCTGTATGGCGGCGGGCGTTGGAGAGCCGATGCTGCCCACAACCAAAGTGGCCTGAACGGCCGGCTTCCGAGTCTGGCTCGGGGCCGGGTTCGGCCGTGTCGGTGCGGCGGCGGCCATGGCCAGGCTGGCCGAGACCTGGTTTGGCACGGCCTGGGCCGTGACCGGCGCGGGCCTGGAGCTGCCGATGCTGCCGCTGACTTTGGTCGGCCGGGACAGATCAAGCAAGGCCGCCTGTCGTGCCTGCGGCAGGCTGACGTTGTACTGGCTCGGTTTGAGCATGGCCATCTGCGCCATGACGGTTGTCGTGGACTCAAGGGACGCGAAGCCCGCCTCAAGCAGCCAGATCGTGTCCTGCGCGCGCAGTTCCGGGGTCGGAGCGCCCAGGACGACGAGGATCAGACGGCGGCCGTTACGCTGGGCCGTGGTGATTAAGTTATAGCCCGAAGCGTTCACCCAGCCGCTTTTCAGGCCGTCCACCCCGTCCACGGAGCCGACAAAGGGATTCTTGTTGACGCCGACCACGCCGTTGTGCCGAATGGCGCGTGTGGAGTGGTAATGCAGCATCTCCGGAAAGTCCCGCAAATAGCCACGGGCCAGCAGAGCCATATCTTTGGCCGTGGTCAGCTGGCCGTCAGCGGGCAGGCCGTGGGCGTTCTTGAAAATACTCCGCGACATGCCCAGGTTTTTGGCGTAGCGATTCATTTCCTTGACAAAGGCCGCGTGCGAGCCGGAGACGTATTCCGCCAGCGCCTGGCTGGCGTCATTGCCCGAGGCCACGGCGATGCCGTAAAGCAAATCGTCGATGCTGATCTTTTCGCCCGCTTTAACGCCCATGACCGAGCCGCCCGGAGAGGCCGCCGCCTTGCTGACGGTCACCTTTGTCTCCAGCGGAACCTTCTTGCCCTCCAAAAGCGTGAGCGCCGTATACACGGTCAGCACCTTGGTCAGCGAAGCGGGAGCAATCCGCATATCCGGGTTTTGTTGATAGAGTATCCGACCGGTGGCCATTTCCATGAGCACCACAGCCTTGGCCTGCACACCGGCGAAAGCCGAAAAAGCCGGCGCCGAAACAAGAAACAGGGCAACCGCCAGCAAGAGGGAAATCCGTGAAATAAACGCGCAAACCTTCATCCGTGTACCGCCTGTGTGGAGAATTTGACGACCTCCACTAAACTTGCACAGGTCATGCCTTTTTAAATATTTAAATCAATTTCAGAGCATTAAAAAACCCGACCATGCGTTCCTGCCAAAAAGCTGATTGATCCCGGGAAACGCGGCCGATTTGCGCTCGAACCCATTCAGCGGTGCCTGAAGACATGTCGCGCTTTGTCGCCATAGCCACCTATATGGACCCTCCTGTGGCCCGTCCGGCCCGCTCCAGGTTGAAAAGCGCCGGCATTCCCTGTTTTCTTGATAATGAACATCGAGTGTCTTCCTTCTGGCTGTATTCCAAATGCCGCGGGCGGCGGACGGACGTTGAGAGCAGAAACCCGGTGCGGGCTTCCATGGCCCTTTCTCCGCTAATCCGTTTTCCGTTGCCCATTTCCCGCCGCCGCCATTGAAAAAGCCGCGGTTTCATCTGCAAATAGACCCGCCCTCTCCATTTTCCGCCTTCGCCTCTCGACCTTTGGGCGAACCTCTGGCATTGTGGGGCCGCTGAATTTTCAAAATACCGGAGAAAGCCATGCACCTTCGAATCCTCCTGCCGTTCCTTTTGGTCCTGTTAGCATTCCCCGCCCGGGCCCACGCGGCCGGAGAGCTGCGCATCGGCCTGTTGCCGATTGTGGATACCATTCTGCTCCATGTGGCGGAACGCGAAGGCTATTTTCGGGAACAGGGGCTTGCGGTCGAGCTGATTCCTTTCCAGAGCGCCCTGGAAAAGGACGCGGCCGTGCAGGCCGGCAGTCTGGACGGGCATTTCTGCGAAATAAGTTCGGTCATCCTCCAACAGGCCAGCGGCCAGCCGTTCGTGGTTGTGGCCGTCACCTACTATTCAAACCCGAAGTCGCGCATGTTCGGCCTGGTGACGGCGCCGGGCGTGAAGGCGACCGCCCTGACCGATCTGAAAGGAAAGAGCGTGGCCATTGCCCGCCAGACCATCGTCGATTTCATGCTCGACTATTTTCTGGCCGCCGCCAAAACGCCGGAAGATTTCATGTCGCGCACGGATATCCGCAAAATTCCGGTCCGGCTCCAAATGCTGTTGGCCAACCAGGGGGACGCCGCCCTGGTCCCCGAGCCGCTCTTGAGCATCGCCGAGCAGGCGGGCGGCACCGTGGTCATGGACGACCGCAACTTCGCCATGCCCCTGGCCGTGGTCGCCCTTTCCACCCGGAAGGCCACCCCGGAGACCGTGCGCGCCTTCCAGGCGGCCCTGCATACAGCGGCCGAGGCAATCAACGCGGACCCGGCGCGCTACCGCAAACTCCTGCTGGAATTGCGCCTGATTCCGCCGCAACTGGCGGACAGTTTCCGTATGCCTTTTTTTGATCTGGATAAAGTCCCCGCTACCCTGCCCTCCCGGGATTTGTTCAACGCCTATGTGACCTGGCTGGAAAGAAACAAGATCCTGGCCGGACCGCCGGACGC